>NZ_JBYTDT010000004.1:0-422089 GCF_058791655.1 Paenibacillus sp. EB106-05-06-XG162 | reverse complement strand
AAAAGTATTGATGGTCAAAACCTGAGAAAACGAGAGTATTTAAGAGCTAAGCGTTTCTCTATAGAGGGAGGATAGTTCAAAAGTTTCGCGAATACCCTACACATGGATTTATTTACGAAGTTCGTGAATAACACGTTATCAAAAGATTCAAGAATTGCATTTTTCACATAGAGGCTAAGCTTTTTCTATAATTGGAGGTGAGGTATTGTTTGTTGTTGTACAAATAATATCAACTGTTCTCGGTTTTATTAAACTACGGACAATGGGAATAAGATTGAAGTCAATAATGATAATCCTAGTAATAGGGAATTTTGTGCTACTGATGTTGTATTTGGTGAAGTATAGGTAATTTAATTCGCCACATGCGACTGTAACTCCATGTGATTTTTTTTATTATTAGTTGACATACTTAATATGCCAGAGTATCGAGGATGGAAGTAAATTCAATGAATGTCGGGTGACAAGAACATATATTGCTTTACGTAAATGAAAACGATTTTCAATTATATCGAATTTTCATGTACCTTTGCTTGAGCCGACCCTGATCTATGATGTTCAGGATAACTATCCTGTGAAAGATGATGCAACCTGATATCGGCGTTAAACTAACGGGCAGGATAGTTCAGCAAAATTATGGTAAGATAAGTATGATTATTGAAAGGAGGCGTTGTCTTATGAAAAGAAACATTATTAAAAGTAGGGCGCAATTTATTAAGGGGAAAGCGTATATCTAGCCCTGTAAACTACGTAATTCCCCAGAAAACGAGAGGGAATTGTATGGGTCATTTATCTACTAATACAAGCGGTTTTCGAGTTGGTTTTTCTTTCAATGATGTTACTTTTCAACTTCAAGAACAACACGATTTTACATGGCTGCGGTCACTTGGCAAAGTGTTCTGTGTATTTGACCAACAAGATTCAGGTAATATCTGTTTCGGAATTGAGAAGGATGGAAAGAAAAAATTCGTTAAGTATGCAGGAGCCAGGCCGTTAGATTTTTCGGGGAATCCTCAAGATGCTGTGTCGCGGCTAACGGCTGCAATTCCATTGTACTCAACTTTAAATCATCCGCACCTTATTCAATTGATTGATCACTTCCGTACCGATAACGGATACGCAGCTATTTTTGAATGGGCCGAAGGTGAATGTCTACATTCGCATTGGTCCTTTGCAGACGCACCAAAATATACCCACCCTGATTCACCGTTCTACAAGTACAAACATATGCCCATTAATAAACGATTGAAATCCCTAGATGCCATTTTTTCTTTTCATACTTATGTTGAATCAAAAGGGTATGTTGCAGTAGATTTCTACGACGGAAGCATTCTTTACGATTTTTCAAACCATGTAACGAAAATATGTGACATAGATTTTTACCGAAAAGCACCGGCTGTAAATGATATTGGGGAAAATTTCTGGGGAGCAAAAAGATCAAAAGCGCCTGAAGAGTTCGAACTAGGTGCCCCGATTGACTCAAAGACAAACGTTTTCACAATGGGTGCATTAGCATTTGGTTTGTTGGGTGGAGAAATGGATCACTCGTTTTCCAAATGGGAAGCAGGGAAGCTGCTCTACGAAGTAGCTTTACGAGCAGTTAGTGAAGATCGTGAATTGAGATACCAAAACGTCAACACATTCAAATCTTTTTGGGATGAAGCAAAAGGTTTTTAGAACTCATTGAGAGATCGATCTCGTACAAAGTATTGGGCCATCCTGTAGAGGATGGCCCTAAAACTTGACGTTACAGACAGCGCGGTGAACCGGAAACATAGAGAGAACTCAAATCATTGCGCTAACGGGCAGTAGAGTGTGGTGACAAATGGCTACTTTTTAAAGGACATCCTTATTCATAGTTATTCCAATATATGGTATTATTATATTAACGGTAGAATTTAAATATAGGAGGTTCTGAAATGAGTTCAAACAAACAAATACATAGTTCTTTAAAGGTTTTACTTGTATCTGACCTAGAAAAATCTCAAAATTTCTATCGAGATGTTTTAGGTTGTGAAGTAACGGATTGGTGGGTAATCAGAGATGGATTTACTGGATTAGCATTAAAGCTACTACAGGCAAATTCTATAGCTGATGTTCAGCCCAATCAACCTGCAAAAGGTTCGACAGTAGCTACTGATGTGTATTGTTACGTTGAAAACTGGGAAGCCCTAGATGAGCTTTACAAGGAATTTAAAATAAAGAATGTTCATATTGCAATTGAGCCTTGGATTGATGAAAATGCTGGTCCTTGGAAAGAGTTTGCAATCAAAGACATTGATAACTATTGCATTACGTTTGGTGGAACTAATTAAAACAAATAGCTATAGCAACCCCGCGGCTGCCGGCATAGATTGGCAGCCGCGTTGCGCTAACGGGAAAGATAGTTCAAAAGTTTCGCGAATACCCTACATATGGAATTGTTTACGAAGTTCGTGAATAAGACGTTAGCTGAAACACCACGAAACTTATAAAACCAAAAAAGACGGAGGTATTACATGAAACCTGAGGTTTATGAATTTCAAGAGAAGAAAGTAATTGGAGTTGGAAACATAGGTAATCCTATAAACCCTGGAGATGTTTGGCCTGCTTTATTTTCCAGAATTCAAGAAATTCGTAGTCGTAAGAATACTCTTGAAACTCTTGGAGTAATTAAGAGAAATGAACACGGGTATTTACATGGGGTAGAAGTTGAACAATTGATAGAAATTCCAGAAGGTATGTTTTCTTATGTTATACCAGCTGGCCAGTATATTGGAATGACCCATAAAGGGCCAATAAGTAAGATTGGTGAAACATTTCAAATTCTTATCAGCTGGCTAGCCTCAAATAATTATGAACAATATGACATTGTATGTTTTGAAGTCTATGATGGAAGATTTAAGGACGAAGATCCTGAAAGTGAATTTGATTCATACATTCAAATTAAAGATTTGTGAGGGTTTAATCAAAGCAGTGTGGTGCATCAGCTAACACCGCATTCCCGCATCGTCGCATTTGTCCCTCGGGATTGAACTAACGGGACACGATAGGTCAATTAAAGACAGAGTAACGGCAGCCTTTCGGCTGCCGTTTTCTAATCTAACGGGCAGTTTAGCGCAACAAAACATATATACAAGCCGTATGTTTAATAAAAGAACTTTACTAGGGGAACGAATGAAATATTTCACTAAAGAGTGGTATGAAGAAGCGCAAATAAGAAGTATTTTGATTTTTCATGAAACGGTGAAGGATTGGGAAGACGACATTGCTTGGTATGAATCTGAAGGTTTGAACTTCAAAGAAATTTGTAAGAACAACTTGGAATATAACAGAGCTGATTTACTCAAATATCTCCCAGCATCCTTTCATCCCTATATCCAAGACGGAACGTTAAAATCACAATTTCCTTCTGAAGAACTTAGAAAAATGGCTGACCAATGGCTATTGGAGTATGATGAGAGAGCGAAAGCAAAAGGGATTACCTACCGTAACTACTACAACTCTATAAAAGGCTCACTCTCCGAGAGTGTCATACAATTGTTTGAAAAGACATTACACGATGCTCAAGTAACTTCGATTGAGATGCCTTCGAAGGACACGTTCATCATGACATTGGATTGTAGAGGGGGCTATCATTATTTAACGGATGTCAGGCTAACCTTTACGGGAGTGAAAAATTTACAACCTGCAAGCTTAAGTGTAGGGAGTGGCAGGCTTTATGATGAAGTTTATCTCACAGAAACAGGTTTTGAACTTCATGTGTTATTAGATGGTCCTTTAATGGAGTTCACGATCTCAGCTGAAAACGTTAATATCGAGGTCATTTCATAATTCATTATTCCGCTAACGGGACACGATAGTTGAATAAAAGACGCGATTGCAGTCGGTCGAAATGATCGGCTGCTTTTCGTTGAACGGGCAGTTATAGAGGAGAATAACCCCATTTCATTAGCCTCTTTTAATCTTAGCAACCGATTTTGGATCCGATAACGAATTAATTTTATTTGGTTGACCGGATTGCAAACATTCTGTAAAATTTTGTTAAGTGTATACTTTAGGGTAATGATCTTACTTAAAGGTAAGGGGATGATTTATCAATGATTCATCAGCTTGAATGTCCAGTGGAGACAATCATTCATGTTCTAGGCGGCAAATGGAAACCAATGATTTTATGGCATTTGATACAATCCAATAAGCGATTCAACGATCTGGAAAAGCTTATACCTGATGTTTCTCAAAAAATGCTGTCACAACATCTACGGGACTTGGAACGAGAGGGCATAATCGATAGAACGGTCTACCCCACCGTCCCTCCAAAAGTAGAATATTCCCTTAGTGAATATGGTAAAACATTGATTCCTGTAGCAGAAGTCATGTGTGCTTGGGGAGAAAACCATAATAAGCGGAAATATGAAGAATCTGCTTCTTAAAGCTGGTTCAATTCATTTGCACACGAATTCAAGGACTCATAACAAAAGCTGCCAAAGGATTTCCCCTGGCAGATTTTGCTATTTACAGTCAATCTTCCGTTAAGATTTTCGCCGTGGACCAACATGGATAACCCTTTCTGCTTAATGCTTACTTTTAAGTAAGGACCCTACATTAAAGTGGGTTCTTATTAAGATTTTTAAACGATGCTATGCTTGAGTCAATCCAGAGATGAAATATCGGGAGTCAATAATAAAAGGAGGAAAAAACGATGAAAATTATTGTTTTCGGAGCAACGGGAAATACGGGGAGAAGAGCGCTGGAGCAAGGGTGTAAAATGGGGCATGAAATGACCGCATTCGTGCGAAACTCCGAGAAGTTTTATGGACAGCAAGGAGAGCGTTCCGCCAAACATGTGAAGGTGATCGTGGACGATATCATAAACCCAGTAAGCGTCGGCGAGGCGCTCTCGCATCAAGACGCCGCTATTATTGCTGCCGGCCATGCAGGTCAAGGAGATGAGTTCGTTCGTCTCGTTGATAACATTATAAGCCAATGTGAAATCCACCCTAGTTTTTCCGGGAGGGTATGGGTAATGGGAGGTGCCGGCCTGCTGGATATTCCATATACTGATCTCATTGGCAACAATCTGCCCGGATTCCCGCCTGCGTATAAAAATCACAACCGGAATTTTGAACGACTGCTGCAGTCTGAGCTTGATTGGTCAATTATGTGTCCGGGAACTATGATTGATTCGATAGAACCTCCGGCGTCGATTCATCTGCATGTAACAACGGAAACCTTGCCCATATCAATTCCGAAGACGATCAAGGAATTATCCGAGGCCGATATAGCCGGTTACTTGTTCAGTCGGCTTCAAGAGCTGGATGTTGCTTATGATGATGTCGTGAAATGCATGCTGGACCATATCGAGCTCGGAGGGCCTTTTAAGAGGAAAAGGGTCGGACTCGCCTATCAAAACGAGATTCCGGTGTGCTAAGGAGCAAAAAGGGAGATGGTGAATTTGGTTGGATGGATCCTCGTTTTGCACATATTGGCTTCTATCGCGGTAATCGGTCCCGCTTTAGTGGTACCCGTCATTCGAAGGTCCGCTAGAACCGTCGGCCAGTTGCGCTTTGCTTTTGATGTAACGAACAAGCTTGCCATCCTGCCTAAAATTGGCGGAGCCGCACTTATTATTACCGGGGTTTGGCTTATGATCATAACGAAGATGGGGTTGTCCCAAATGTGGCTAAATATATCGATCCTTTTATCGCTGCTCATGGTCGCCACGATCGAGGGATTGATCGGGCCGCGCATGAAAAAGATCATGGAAATTGTATCTATAAGTCATAGCAAAGGGGATGAACTACCCTCCGAGCTCGGTCGATTGATGAAAGAGATCGTACCAATCGAGACGGCGTCACAGCTGCTTATGATTGCCATAACCGTACTTATGATCCTTAAACCATTCTAAAGAAGCCGTCAACCCTTTAACAATCGGCCCCTGGGTAGCCCCAGGAAGGGAAGAATCAATATCGAAAAGGTGGCCGTGCGCAGCCCTTTGTTCCACTAATGAGGAATGATGTTCAATAACCAAAGGGCTGCCGCGTGGCAGCCTTTTGTTCCGTAAATAAACTTTCGCATCAACGCCGTAGCGAATGTAATAGCAACATCACCTTGGAGCTGGTGGGAGCAGGTCAACTTATTCCAATACAGGAGTATAACCAAAGATTGAGTAGGATCAGACAACAGCATGAGGCTGCCGTGGAATTGATTGGCAGCCTTGCTGCAGCGTTACACTATGGGTTCCGGCATTCCCGATATTCGAACTCGTCGATTTTGCCCGACGTTAGGAGATAATATATGGTCGCTTCTTTATGATATGAAGTTTGTCTCGATATGCGGTTGTTGCGCTGCAGAATATCAGAGTAGCGGGCCGGATAATCATAGTGCACAAGATGATTTGCCGCCGTAACGTCGAGACTGGTGTTGACAGAATCCGTAATAAGCAAAACGGTGAATTCCGGGATTTTATTAAATCTGTCAATCATCTCATTGGCCTCATGGATGGAAAGCTGTGCCGTAATAATAAGAACGCCCTTGATGTCCTCGTCCGCAGAAAGCTCGTCTAATAACAGGGCGGTGACGGTATTCGATTTGGAGATGACGATCGTCTTTTCCCTTCTGTCACTCACATCTCGGATGATGGACCTCAGCATGTTCATTTTTTGCGGATTCTGGTCGCACATAAGCGCCATTTGCTCTTTAATCGCCATGAGCTGTTTTTTTTCATGAATGGAGGATGCCCGGTTATTTCGCTCGGAAGCTGTAAAGTAATTATTCAAAAGCTGCAAGTATTCGGTTTCATATTCGGGCTCCAAGGATACGACGATCTGTTTTTCAGTAATGTTCACGATATCAGTCATCCTTCCTGCTCTTCTTATTATTTGAATAATAGCAACGTAACTTATGATACGGTTCTCTCGGCGAAACGGCAAGCTTCATAAAATGGAATTTTACAACGCGACGGTAAGAAATATTACCTGGCTAATGAAAAATATACATCGCTGGTGAACTTTCTGAACACATGGTACGCCCTCAAAATGAATTTTCGGATATTTCGGTACATTGAAGGAAACACGTTAAGATAGGCATTCATTGAGCTAACGGGACACGATAGTTCAGTACCAAAAGGGCTGCCGAGTGGCAGCCCTTTATCCCGCTTACGGGCAGTCATGTTCAATGGAACAGACTGTGCTAAAATGGGAAATACAGTTAATTTATACTTTGGTAAATTTGAACAAAGGAGTGGTTGTATATGAAAAGAGCGTCATTTCTTATCTCTCTGTTAGTTGGAGTTGCCTTTATTGTTTTTTCTGCTATTCCATCTGTATATGCCTATCCGTATAGCGATGGCCCTAATTCAGGCCCGACAAATATGTGGGAATTAGTATTAGTAATTACTTACGACTCATGGTTATTGTTCTTATTCCTTGGTCTTGTCATATCAATTTTTTCGATTTTAAAACTCCGAAAAAACTAAGGCAAATTATCTTGTTCAACGATTTAATTTCTAACGGGAAGGATAGTTGGATGGATCAGGGAGCCTATGCTTCTTCCTCTATGATTCTCCCAATCCGAGACGCTCCATGGCTCGTGTAACGAGCAGAGGGATTTGAAGATCTTGCGCCAAACGAAGCGCTTCTTCATAAGCATTAACCGCTTCTACCGTTTCTTGTCGAGATGCCATGATATCCCCGAGAGTCAGCAGGGAAGAGGAGACATATCTTTGATATCCCATTTTATTAGCAAGCGCAAGCGCCTCATCTGCATGAAGTTGGGCATTTTCTAAGTCTACTCTCTTAAGATAAATATCGCTTAACAATAAATGGTCAAGTGGCTGATAGGGCATGAACCCAGACTGTTGGCGTAACTCTAGTGCTAGCTGGGCCTGGTACAAAGCTTGGTCCAAGTCGCCTTTGATCAAGGCATTGTAGGCAAAGTGTCGGACGGGTTCCGATTTCTCGAATATATGACCGGAACGGTCGGCAATTTCGAAAGCTTGGGTATAGAAATGCAATGCTTTTTCAATCTCTTGCCACCGCTCGAACACCGTTCCAATATGAAATAGGGATTCACTGATCCCCCTCGAATCCCCTAATTCATCCCGAATCTGTAACGCCTGTTGCTGATAGTCCAGTGCTTCCTTATACTTCTCCTGTGTACCTACTACGGACGCACTCGCGTTCAAATCGGCAAAATAATGAGCGATTCCAAGCAAACTTAAGGAATCCGCAGCCCGCTTGCGGTCTTGGACCTCCTCGGTAAGCTGCCTGGTCTTTCGCAAAGTAGCAAACATAAGCTCAGGGTTGTGGTTTGTAGATAAATATTCGAAAACACGAATCTTACCCTCCATAAGCAGTAACTTGAGCAGATGAGTATCGCTTAGCTCAGGCAACTGGATCGAAGCGTGCAGTACTTTTAATGCGAGTGATGAATTTCCGGCATAATGATAACTTCGTGCGATATCGCTAAGTGAATCGACAGCGACGGCAAATGGCTTTTCCATTGGCTGCTTCATTACACATTCTCCTTTCAAATAACATTGAATCGAACTACTATTCATAGTAAGAACAGTGGACCCGTCGGGCAATAATCAAAGGATCTTGCGTGTCTTTTAGTGAACAAAAAAGAGAAACTGTTGAAAAAAGGACTCAGTAGAAAAGTGTGAACCGGAATGGAAAAAAGGAGGCCTCCATGGTGGATGTAACAAGGAAAGAGGATCGGCGAATACAGCGTACGCGCGAGTTGCTAAGGAGGGGCTTCATTGAAGTAATAAGGGAAAAGGGCTTCGATTCCATGAACATTCAGGACATAGCTGATCGGGCAAACGTGAATCGCGGCACCTTCTATCTTCATTACAATGATAAATACATGCTGCTGGATGAAATCGTCCGTGATACTTTCAAGAAAATGCTGCGAGATGCGGTTCCGCACCAGCCGCGGTGGGAGAGGGGAACTTTACGGCTCATTGTCTTGACGGTGTTGAACTGCTTTGAAGAGAAGTACCGCCATCGGCAACCCTCGTCACGGATTCCGTCAGCGCTACTTGAAAATGCCATTCGTGATGAGTTAACCTTCTATCTTGCCCGTTTGATAGGATCGGAAAGTTCAGATCCCTCCAAGGAGTCGCACGCGAAAGCACATATAGTCGGCTGGGCAATTTTTGGAGCTGCTACCCAGTGGAGTCGTGAAATCATTACCATGTCAGCGGAGCAGATGGCGGATGTCATTTGTTCTGTTATAGTAACTGCAGGTTATAATAATGAATTGTAAGGTGTAAGGAATGGGATATACTCAACCAATAGGACGAAAATGTCCGTCTCTTGCTTGATAACGGTGCAACGTTACTGAAAGAAGATTGATATACAGTAATTTATTCGCCGAAGCTGGAAAAGCAATACCATGTATAAAATTGGTTATATAGGGAATTGTAATCCAATCCGTATACGAAGGAGCTGAAGTAAAATATGATCCATCCCAAAGACGACTATGGGGTATTAGGTAATAAAATCGAAGTTGATTCGGATGTGAACGAGGATCGTAATCGAGAGGAGCAGTTGGATGACTCCTTTGAGGCCTGGTATGGGAATATCAACTACCAGGTGAAGCAAAAGCTAGATCTAACGAACGTTCCGCAGGATAGTGTATTTGATACAGCCGTCGGCATGGATGAGGATCCATCCCAGGATTAAGAGCTCAATAACCATAACATTGTGGCTGCCGCTGAATGAAGTTCCCCTGCTTAAGATTCTGACTTTTCACGGATATTTATTACACAACGGAAACGATAGTTTAATTTCCAACAGGCTGCCATAATAATGGCAGCCTAGTAAGCTAACGGGCAGTCTCAGGATTTAATTACGGGGTGTCTATAGTCTAATCATTTAAGGAATTGATTGGTATTGGACAGTGTAAAGCTCTGATTTAATATTGTTCGTTGAAAGAGAGAAAATGATTTTGGTGAGAGCTTGGATGTCCAAGCCAAATTGCTACGGAAACCCAAGCAGAACCTATTTAAAAATACGATCAATTTCGTTGATTTCTTCTTCTGTCAGGTGGACGTCTAATGTTTTTAAATTATCCAGCACTTGCTCTGCTCTTTTTGCTCCGGGAATGACAACACCAATTGAATCATGTCTTAAATACCAAGCAAGGACTACATGAGCAACTTCGGCATTTTTTTCATTTGCAATTTTACGGAGCTGCTCTACCTTTTCTAGATTTTTTTTAAATACATCGCCCTGGAATAGAGGCATATCTTTGCGTAGATCATTGAATGTCATATCTTTATTGTATTTACCGGCCAGTATGCCTGATGCTAGTGGAAAGTATGGAATAAACGAGATATTATTCTCTGTCGTATATGGAAAGAATTCTTGTTCCGCTTCACGCTGCAGCAAATTGTAGTTTCCTTGTAATACATCGACATAACCATCCTTATTTGCTTCTTTCAATTGTTCAAGTGAGAAGTTGGAAACGCCAATTGCTCTAATTTTACCTTCGTCCTTCAGCTGTTTTAAGACTCCAACCGCCTCATTTTTTGGTGTATCCTGATCTGGAACATGAATATAAAATAAATCTATGTAATCTGTTTGCAGCCTTTTTAAACTACCTTCAACGGCTTGTTTCAAAAAAGCAGGCGAATTATCCATGGCAATATCATTGCCGGCAAGTGTTAGGCCGCCTTTTGTTGCAAGGATGAATTCATGACGTTTCCCTGATTCTTTTATCGCTTCACCTACTAGCTCCTCTGAACGTCCTGTTCCATAAAAAAACGCTGTATCAAAAAAATTCACTCCATGGTTGATCGCAGCCCATAGACAATCTTTTCCTACTTCTTCATTTAAATTAGGAAAAATATTGTGCCCACCTACAGCGCTTGTTCCAAGTCCGATTGGATTGACAACTAAATCTGTTTTGCCAATTCGTGTTTGTTTCGTCATTCGCTTCAACTCCCTCTCATTTTTAAGCTTAGCGTACGTTTCCACGTTTTGTTGGCGCAATCCTACTTAAGCATGACTAGGTAGTGCAACTACCTTGATTCTTTGGCAGCGCCGGATGCAACTTCTGGAATACTACCATCCATAGCGTAAACCATTACGTTACGATAGTTTCAAGTAGAAAATAGAAAATTTTAAACTTTTGCATGATAATAGGGTGAGGTAAGAGAATTCTTTATTCCGATGCAGAATGCTCGTCCTTCCGAAGCATTTATAACAATGTATACGGTAGATTCCGGTCTGAGGAGGAGCTAAAGGCACCTTAGCTTCTTAAAGCTGAAATATCCCGCATTGCTGATCAGAGAGAGACGCCTTTCTACTTGGTAAGGATGGATCCGTATTACTGTGGAACGAGGAGAGTCAGAAATTCACGGTTGTTGATGGCTTAAAAGGAATTTACGATATTCAAGACAGGTTATAACCCTCATTGATTGGCTGCTTTTTTAAACTAACGCCTATAATCGATTTTCGTCACGGTTCATATGCCTCCTGGCGAACTTTAGGAGGCAAATTTAATGAGATCTCATCTTGATCACATGGTGGGGGCTTTTTAACGCTTTCGTAGCGGATGTACGTGGTGATGCTTGGCGTAGGATTCTTTCTTTATGTTCTGATTATTATTCGAAACTAAGTAGGATGTCCAAGCAATTGTATTAAAGGTTCGTATAATAATAGAAAATTACACAGATCCTATTAGGAGGTAATTGTTTTGGTTATGTATACTACCGGTGGCGGATTTTCGGCTACTGATCTTGTCCTGTGCGTCTTGATGGCTGTTGTATCGATGCATTATGGAGGACATGCTTTAGCCAGTAACAACCTTGTTCTGTGCGCCTTGTTGGGCATCATTACGATGTAAAGGAAAAAGTCCTCGGGGTTCTGATAATATTACAATCAAAGACGGTGTTGTCGAAGAACCTATGTGGAACAGGATGGCGATAGTAACATGTTGTCAGTAGGCAGCATGATATATGCACTTAAAGGAGTAGAAATTAAAAAAACCATCGTTGTGATTTTTGATGGCAAATATGTTAAAGCGGTCAATGCTAATGCAGTCAATGGCAAATGATTGAACAGAAACATAACATTGTTGAAATAACGGAAATAGTAATAAAGTGATAGAATCTTCCTAAACGTTGAACGTAAGAAAAGAGACGAAGGTAAAAAGGAAGGAAAGAGAAGAGTTGACTGCGTAAAAAACCAACATATATTATCTGATGGACAATGAATAACTGGAGGTCATTGATAGTAACGGTAAATATGGAGATTTTCTTATCGACCTTGCAACTATAGACTGGCACATAAAGACACACTTGAAGCTCGATATGGTCCAAAGATACCAAAATTATCAGCAAGATATGGGTATTACCATACCATATTTTAAAGAAAGATTAATTGGGGCTAAATATTATAATGGATTGATAGGATTACGCTTTTATGCAAAGATGAGATGGAATGATTCTTATTTCAGCTCCGTGATGAGTTATTAAGTTTAGTTTAATATAATCCGAAAATGGTTTCTCGTGGTTAGACTTTGAATGTTTATTTTTTGTATAAATCACGTGTAAATAATGTGCAAAATGATAATAATTAATATCGTATTTAAACGTATTCTAACCAAGATCCATTAGCAAAAAAAGCCGTAACCCTTATCTTCAAAAGGATTCACGGCTTTTTATGTATACAATCAACTCGTATTATATTTGGAAATATGGCGTCCCAGAAGAGATTCGAACTCCCGACCGACGGCTTAGAAGGCCGTAATGCCACGTTAAATCCCCGAAACCTTAGCGTTTGCCAGTAACGTTCATTCATACGATGACACACGGTTCGATACAAGCTATGCGGTTTGGTTATTTACTACACCAATTTTACGATAATATCCAATCAAGCAGTATAATTTTTTATCCTGACGTGGCATTATCGTCATACTCGCGTTGCGATCGGTTACTCAATAATTGGTTTACCTTACTTTGTTATTTCAGACATTATTGTCTTGAAAGTAAATGGGACAATACTCAGATTGTTAGTCGGGTTAAGTTTACATCTTTTATGTGCGGGGTTACCTACTATTGTAGGGCATGATTCATCGTCTATAAATTCATAGACAAAAAAAGCCCAAGCATCGTACGCCTGAGCTTTGATCTACAGAATCTTACTGGATTACGCTACAATTATGTGCAAAATTTGTTTCCCGATCAGAAAGCTCGTTTTTTAGGATGAAGTTCAAGAGCTTATTGTTTTAGAGGAAGAATGGAAAAAAGAATGGCTCGAAACCGTCAAAACGATCAAAACGGTCACGACGGTCAAAACGACCAAAACGATCAAAACGGTCACGACGGTCAAAACGATCAAAACGATCAAAACGATCAAAACGGTCACGACGGTCAAAACGGTCAAAACGATCAAAACGGTCAGAACGGTCAGAACGGTCAAAACCGCAAGAAAAACATTTTGTGCGTACTGATTTCATGTTTTTTTGTTTAGCTTTATTATTCATATTTTTGTTTGAGCTTATCCGCACATGTTTTTTGTTGGTGTTTTTCATCAATTTATCACCTCCTTGTTTTATATAGTATGTTCAATAAGTTGCACTGATTGGATGAGCGTTCATTTGAGATTAAAATAAACTTCTATACCGCTGGGTAAAGGTTTTTTCAAATGAATCAACAGTTGTTCAACTAACGGGACACTATAGCTTATTAAATAACTAAAACGAGGCTGTCGGCATAGATCAGCAGCCTCGTTGCGCTAACTGTCAGGATTGTGGAGTTGTCGTACAGAATTCCATTTTATTATTATCTGGTAGTTTTAGTTTCACCGAGGATTAGACGATGTTTGTTTTGATTCCAATTTAATGAAATACTAGTACAACCATCCAATCAAAGTGAGATCATCCTACATAACATATCGGGTACTCAATAAAAGGGAGGTGTTAAAAATGTCCGATGTACGTGGAAGCTTTTTTACAAGTACAGGTACTATCCTTGTATTGTTCATCTTGTTAGTAATTGTCTCTTGTTCATGTTTTTTTAATTAGTGCCTAATGTCGATAATTATTAATAAGAGTAGTCCGGGGACACTTAACACTTCTTTGCATAATATATCTAGTTCATACAGTCACCTCTTTAAAGCATGGCTGCCAATCTTTTGTGGCACTGTGCTTTTTTAGTGCTTAAAAAGTCATCGAAGAGATCAGGGGTTATGTGCATCGGGGTACTAGAAGAGCTGGTGCGCTTGGGCTTCTTTGCCCGTTCGGTCGGTCGCGACATCATCGTTTTGTTCGCGGTTTCCGACTACGAGTACGAAACAGAATGGTATATGCGGATGATCCGGCGGTATAGATCCGGGTGAAAACTAAAACGCGGCTGCCGGCATGATCGGCAGCCGCGTTGTGCTAACGGCCAGAATAACATAGATCATTTGTAAAATAGCGTGCGCCGCCGCGCTTGAACCTGTCCATCGAACAGCGGTTATCGACTTGCTGCTCACTTTTTAATCTCGTCGTGTAGCAATATTCCTGAATTGATCTGTTTTCGCAATAATGTGCCCCCCCTTTAGTAAATAGTTATCACTCCCTTTCCATGTATGAGATTCTTTGTTTTTTCTTCTAATTTGCACATAATTATACGGATTATGCGCATATATTCTATACCCTTTAGCCCGACATCTACTTAAAAATGAGACGTCTTCTCCTAATGACACATGGGGATATTGTACGTGGTCAAAAACACGTCTTCTAAATAAGATGGTCCCTCCCGCAATGAAACGAACGAACTTATTCTGTTGCTTGGGAAAGCGAAGGATGAGCATCTTTCTTGCTTCAAGATATGCTAAATATGCCCGTTTTCCCACAACATCAGCGTTTGATCGGTGTAAAGCCTTCATTTGTCCGGTTAAATAAAATGGTGAATAGAAATCGTCATCATCAAACTTTGAGATAAACGGGTATTTCGTTTTACTTACAGCATAATTAAGGCAACGACCTAAAGATTCTTTTTCGGCAATCTTATAGACGGAGACATTTTTATATTGCTGAGTCATTTTTCGGTATTCCTCTAATTTCATGCTATCTTTATTCAAGATAATAATCAGTTCTTTTACCGGGTAAAGCTGAGCCTTGTAATTTTTAAGAATATTACTGAAGAAATGTGGGCGGTTAGTGCTTGTTATAATAGATACCCCTTGTAACCCGTTAGAAGCCTGGCGCATCTCCCTCACCTCCAAGTCCATCCATATCGGTATATGACCAACCACATAACAATGCCTGTTTGTTTGTTCCTGTATATAAAAAATATTCTAACAAACGCGACGGCACTTTTTCTACTTCACAAAATGAGACAAATGTCCGGCGCCCGACCATTGAGTTTGAGCAGAAAAAATAAATTCTATTAACTTTGTTCATTCGATAGACAAAGTGTTCTCATGAAAGTATAATGTTACCGAAATCATGAAAATGAAAGTGTCAAGCACTTAGAAAGATAAAAAGGAGATAACGATGAGCACAAGAAGAGACTTACAACATTACCCCTATATGAATGCAAGTTTGCCTATTGAAGAAAGAGTTGCGGACCTTATATCGAGAATGTCACTTGAAGAAAAGGTAAGACAGCTTGATATTTATTCGGGAAATGAAATTTCCGATTCCGTAGAAGGCTTAAATGCAGATGCGCTTAACTACGAAAAAATGGAGAAGGTATCTGCCAGCATTGGAATCGGATGCATACAAAACCGAAATTCCAAAGCAGAGACAGCCAATAAAATTCAGGAGTATATCATCCAAAATACAAGATGGGGGATTCCGGTACTCTTCAGCGAAGAGGGACTTCACGGGTTTGGATGGAGAGGCTGTACGGTGCTCCCTCAGCAGGTTGCGCTCGCA
Organism: Paenibacillus sp. EB106-05-06-XG162; assembly: GCF_058791655.1. Classification (NCBI taxonomy): domain Bacteria; kingdom Bacillati; phylum Bacillota; class Bacilli; order Caryophanales; family Paenibacillaceae; genus Paenibacillus; species Paenibacillus sp. EB106-05-06-XG162. The sequence continues at coordinate 406,234 of NZ_JBYTDT010000004.1, read as the reverse complement.
TCAACATTTGAACCAGAACTTGGATATAAACAAGCGAGAGTCATCGCTTCCGAGGCGCGCAGCTTTGGTATCCATGAGGTTTGGGCACCGGTTCTCGACCTTGCCAGGGAAATCCGATGGGGACGCGTGGAAGAAGGGTACGGAGAGGATCCCTATCTGGGGTCTCTGTTCGCGGAGAACATGGTAAGAGGGCTTCAAACGGATGACCTCACAAGACCCGATGCCGTGGTGTCGGAACCAAAACACTTTACAGGATACGGTGCACCTAGGGGAGGACACAATTGTGCTCCGGCCATGATGGGGCATCATGATAATGCAGCTTTCTGTCTGCCTGTATTTGAGGCTGCTTTCCAAGCGGGTGCCATGAATACGATGTGTTCCTATAACTCCATTGACGGTACGCCTGTGGCTAGTGACCATTCGCTGCTTACCGGTGTACTCCGCGACCAGTGGGGCATGAAGGGCTTCGTAAGAGCGGACATGACTGCTGTCTCCATGCTGCATACTTGTCACTATGTTGCCGAGAGCAAACGGGAAGCGATCAAAATGGGCCTTGAAGCCGGTGTTGATATGCAGCTTTACGACTTTCCGCATGATATATACCAGGACAGCATCATTGACCTTGTAAAATCAGGTGAGGTGGACGAGAAGGTTGTAGACACAGCCGCAGGACGTGTCCTTACCGTTAAATTTGCAGTAGGGCTCTTTGAAAATTCATATACAGATATCGATCTTTCTTCGAAAGTTGTCCACTGTGAGGAGCACGTGCAGACGGCACTCGAAGTTGCAAGAAAGTCGATCTGCCTGTTGAAAAACAGCAAAAATACGCTTCCTCTCAAAAAAAACATCGGCAAGATTGCTGTGATCGGACCAAGCGCGGATGTTCCTCGTTACGGAGATTACAGCAGCCCTGTTGTACCTGAGCATGCTGTTACGCTTTTGCAGGGTATCAAAAACATCGTTTCGGACAAGACCGAAGTGATCTATGCCAAAGGCTGCGAGATTCTGGAGTCTGACCTTATGCCGATTCCGGACAGATGGCTCAAGGACAATGCCGGCAACGACGGGCTTTTGGGTGAGTATTACAACTCTCTTTCGTTCGAAGGAGAACCTGCTTGCGTACGGAATGACCGGCTGATCAATTTCAACTGGATTTACACAAAACCTGCTGACGGCGTCAACGCGGATAACTTCACCGTTCGCTGGACAGGCAAAATTAAACCGGACGCTACCGTGGATGGTTACATTGGCCTCAGCAGCATGGACAGCATGCGTCTGTGGGTAGATGGCAAGTTGATTGTTGACGGTTGGGGAGAGCATGACGCCAATCAAATGGTGGCGTTCCAATTCGTCCAAGGCGAGGAGTACGACGTTAAGGTTGAGTATCTTAACGATTCGCGTGGCGTAAGGGTCATCCTCGGTTACAGCCTTGGCAACAACGATATGGACGCAGCGGTGAGAGCGGCGCAAGAGGCGGATGTTGCCATCGTTGCGGTGGGTGACAATGAGCAGACTAGTGGAGAAAACCTGGACCGAGCGGACCTGAATCTTCCGGGAAGACAACTTGAACTCGTCAAGAAAATTTATGAAACAGGAACGCCTGTTGTTCTTGTCCTCCAAAATGGACGTCCGATGTCGATCACATGGGAGGCAGAGCATCTGCATGCGATCGTAGAGGCATGGTTTGTTGGGGAGCAGGGCGGAAATGCCATGGCAGAGGTGATTTTCGGAGATGTCAATCCTGCTGGCCGCATTCCGATGTCTTTCCCGAGATCAGTAGGCCAGCTGCCTGTATTCTATAATCGCAGACCGTTCTACGGACATAAATATGTTGAAATGGACTGGCTACCGTTGTACCCATTCGGGTATGGCCTGAGTTACACGACATTTGCGTATTCAGATATTGATATTTCCGCACAGGAGATTGCTCCGGATGGGGAAGTAAACGTATCGTTTAGCGTAACCAATACAGGAACTGTCGCAGGGGAGGAAGTTGCCCAGCTCTATATCCGGGATGAATTCAGCAGCACGGTCAGACCCTGCAAGGAACTTGCCGGATTTAAGCGAGTTCACCTTGAACAAGGCGAAACAAAACGTATCACACTGACACTGGGATACAGACAACTTCGAAATCTTACTAGAAGCTATGAATGGGTTGTAGAACCGGGTAAATTCGAGGTGATGGTCGGACCGAACTCGGACGAGGCTCCGTTGACAGGAGCGTTTTACGTTCGGAAATAAATTTGTAAGAGTTATTACTGCCGGTCTGATCCGAAATTAGGGAGGCAGTTCATTTTAAGAGTAGCCAAACTTTAATATTTCTAAGATTTATGATATCTTTATATTTATAGGCTATTAAGCTCAGGTACGGCATATTAATTAAATTTGAGGTATTTTTAAGAGGTATGATGAATTATGGATAATCTAGAATTAGGTAAAACAATCGCAAAAATTCGCAAAAGCAAGAATTATACGATTAAACAGTTATCAGAATTAACGAATGTAACGTCATCCATGTTAAGCCAAATTGAAAGAGGACTTTCCAGTCCGTCACTGAACACGCTGCGCGTAATTGCCGATTCGTTAGAAATTCCTTTATTTAGTTTATTTACCGAATTTGTGCCAACCAAAAATTTAATTACTCGAGCAAATTCCCGAAAAAAAGTCATTATTCCATCATCGAACAATTGGGAATATTCATTATTGTCTCCGGATTTAAGCGGCTCCATTGAGATGGTTCTCATGAAATTACCACCTGAATCCCAGTCTGCCGAAAAACCTATGAGACATATTGGTGAAGAAGTCGCCTATGTTTTGGCGGGTGAGGTCGTATTATTTATTGGGGACGATGTGGAGACTTTATATCATGGGGACAGTGTAAAAATACCACCTGGAATGCAACATAAGTGGGAAAATAAATCGGATCAAGAAGCAACCGTTATTTTTGCTATTACGCCTCCGACATTTTAGATTACAAACATAAACCGTTTCTGTATTTGCGAGTGTATTTCACACTGGTAAATACGGAAGCGGTTTTTTTTACCAAAAAAATCGATAAATATTACGCTTGAATTAATAAACGCGAAGTGCTAATATTCAACTATAGTTAATTTATTAAATCTGATTTAACTTTTAGGTTTCCGATGAAAATATCATTAACAATGGAGGTGCCCATATATTAATACACTGCAATTAGAACTGCAATTAGATATTAATGGGAATGTTGCCTCAAAACAAGGAGATGGAATTTTTATGAAACAAACAATTATGACTGATAAAGCTCCCGCTGCAATTGGACCTTATTCGCAAGCAATTGTAAGCGCTTCACGTTTGTATGCATCTGGTCAACTTGGAATTGATCCCCAGACAGGTGAAATGAATAATGATTTTGCAATACAGGCAAAACAAGTGATGGAGAACATCGCCGCAATTTTGAATGAAGCAGGATACGATTTCGATGACATTGTAAAAACGACTATTTTTGTGACCGATCTTGCCAACTTTACTTGTCTGAATGAAATTTACGGCTCTTATTTCAAGTCTAGCAAACCCGCACGTTCCTGCTTCCAAGTTGCAGGTCTTCCAAAGGGAGCCAAAGTTGAAATCGAATTCATCGCAGAAAAATAAAATTAAAATCACCTATTGGATTTAAAATATATCCATTTTAGTACGGAGGTAACCATGACTAACTTAATTGCTGGAAAAACGATCGAAGAATGGAAAAATGAATTACCGGAACTGCAGAAAATCATTGATACTCAGGAAGTTTTCTGGGTAAATCCGCAGCTTGAGAGCTGCAACAACCGAATTATTAACACGGAAATAGGCATCGCTGATATCGAAGATGCGGAAGAACGACTGCTTCGCTTCGCTCCTTATTTAGCAACAGTATTCCCGGAGACCAAAGAAAAAAACGGAATCATCGAATCTGAATTAGTCAACATCCCTAAAATGCAGCAGCAGTTATCAGAAATGTTCAATCAGGAAATAGCGGGAAATGTATATCTTAAATGTGACAGTCACCTGCCTATCTCCGGTTCTGTAAAGGCTCGCGGAGGAATTTACGAAATATTAAAAGTTGCCGAAGAGATCGCCTTTAAACACGGCATGCTGTCAATAAATGATGACTACTCCATTCTGGCAGATGAAAAATTCCGGACGCTATTCTCGAATTATTCGATTGTGGTCGGATCAACCGGTAATCTAGGTCTTAGTATTGGTATTATGAGTGCCCAATTAGGCTTCAAAGTTATTGTGCATATGTCTACGGACGCGAAAGAATGGAAAAAAGATTTATTACGGCAAAAAGGCGCAATCGTCGTTGAACATAATAGCGACTATGGGAAAGCAGTAGAAGCAGGCAGAGAACAATCCCAGGAAGATCCCAATAGCCACTTCGTTGATGATGAAAATTCTAAAACGTTATTCCTTGGTTATGCCGTAGCAGCTAAACGGCTTCAAAAGCAACTCAACGACATGTTGATTCCAGTCGATCAGGATCATCCTCTATTCGTCTATCTACCTTGCGGTGTAGGCGGCGCTCCTGGTGGCATTACTTTCGGATTGCGGACCGTATTTGGAGACAATGTTCATTGCTTCTATGCAGAGCCAACCCATTCACCGGCCATGTTGCTAGGTTTAATGACACGTAAGCATAGCGAGGTATCCGCTCAGGAGTTTGGCGTTGATAATATTACTGCAGCAGATGGGCTTGCCGTAGGGAGACCATCAGGATTTGTGGGCAAAGCACTTGAGAAAGATATTAGTGGTGTCTTCACTGTTCAAGACGATTGCCTCTATCGGATCCTTAGAAAGCTGGCCGATTCAGAAGGAATATTCTTAGAACCATCGGCAGTTGCAGGATTTATCGGACCCGTTCAACTGAACGCTTCTTCCATGGGACAAGATTATTTGAACAATTATCACCTTGAACAGAAGATGCAAAATGCTACGCACATTCTTTGGGCTACTGGTGGCGGCATGGTTCCGAAAGATGTTATGGATGATTTCTACCGTAAAGGCGCAATCAGCTAATTTACTCTATCGTATAGGGAGAGGTTAAGACAATGGACACTGCAACAATGATGATGCTAGTATTAGCCGCATCTATAGCAATTCTCATCTTTCTCATTCTTAAAGTTAAAATACATCCCTTTCTATCCTTAATTTTAGTGTGTATATTTGTGGGAATTGCTACAGGTATGCCTCTTCCTAAGATTGCTACTTCCATTGAAAACGGTATGGCTGGAACGTTAGGTTTTCTGGCCACCGTTATCGGTTTTGGTACAATTTTAGGCAAAATGTTGGAAGTATCCGGCGGCGCCGAGCGTCTTGCACGAACCTTACTAGAAACAATGGGAGAAAAAAGAGCTCCCTGGGCGATGACAATTGTCGGGTTAATTTGCGGCATCCCCGTATTTTTTGAAGTCGGATTTGTTTTACTGTTTCCTTTGGTTTTCATCGTTGCCAAACAAGCTAAGATGTCGTTACTCCGTGTAGGAATTCCTTTGGCAGTATCGCTGATGGTCGTTCACTCGATGGTGCCTCCACATCCGGCAGCGTTTGCAATTACTACAAGTTTGGGGGCTGATGTAGGGAAGGTCATTCTGTATGCTCTTCTTGTTGGAACGCCTACGGCCATTTTAGCGGGTCCAATTTGGGCCAAGTTTATCAGTAAGAAATGCAAGACTGGGGTAATAAAAGAATCAGAACAAAGTGCTGCAACACCATCTGAGAATCTTCCAGGCTTTGGTATTACCCTTTTTACGATCCTATTGCCCCTAATCATTATGGTTGGAAAAACGGTTGGTACAATGTTTCTCGCAAAAGATTCTTCGTTATTGCCTATTGTAAATTTCCTAGGTAATCCAATTATCGCACTTCTCATTTCAGTATTTGTAGCTTATTATACGTTAGGTCTTTCTCGTGGTTTAAAAATGAAAAACCTGTTAACGCTTACAGAACAATGTTTTGGACCGATTGCCGGCATCTTGCTGATTATTGGTGGCGGTGGAGCATTCAATCAGATATTAGTTGACAGTGGGTTAGGTAATGAATTGTCTAAGGTTTTGATGTCGCTAAATATGAACATCGTTATTCTTGCTTGGCTCATAGCTTGGCTCATGCACCTTGCGATCGGTTCCGCTACGGTGGCCATGATTAGTACTGCAGGTATGGTGGCACCTATGCTGGCTGCTTATCCTGGTGTGAGTCCAGAAATTATCGTTCTCGCCATTGGTTCCGGAGCGATTGGCTGGTGCCATGTCAACGATTCGAGCTTCTGGTTTGTCAAAGAATATCTAGGATTATCGTTACCGGATATGTTTAAGAGCTTCACTGCAGCGTGCCTAATTGCATCATTTGTTTCTCTAGGCGGTATACTACTTTTAAATCTAGTCATTTAATAAAATACTATTAAAATACTATCCTCGCCATTCGTCATGGAGAGATACAAAGGTACTTAAATTACATGCTTCCATCAGCATGAAATTTAAGTGCCTTTTTCATCTCTATCTACTTGTGAGATTGGGTCGTCGGTGGATGCCCGTCTTGTGACTCGGGCATACCAACAGGTGTACAACGCGGAAGTCATCGGTCTATAGATTGGTCCTATTTTCTCCACAATTATACCTTTCAAACAATCATGATCATGAATAATCTAATATTATCTTTATAGATTAGGAGGGAAGATCGATGGCAAATACGTTTCGCCAACAAGCAATAAAATTACAGGGAAAGTCAGTACAAGTTACAACGACCGGCAGCACATTTACGGGTACTCTCTCATCAGTTGGTACAGATTTTCTAATTTTAAGTTCCATTATTAGAGGGCGCAGAAGACGACTTATCATGCGATTGGCCGAGATAATTATACTCTCGAGATTATTGGGCTAAAATATGGAATAAACAGAAACCGAAGCCAGGTAATTTCACCTGGCTTCATTGCTACCTATTAAAGCTTGGAAGTTCCTTAGGTCAGATTCGCTTTTGGTTAGTTACTTTACATATCGTTACCGGATAATGTTGAAGTCCCTTTTTGCGCTGTAACTCGCGTTATCAGATTCTTTCATCCAATAGTTTTTAGACTTATCATAAAATTTGACCATATTCAACTTATCAGGTTATAAGCAACACTGTTTCTCTAGACCCACACGAATATCATCGTTTAGAATGTTCTAGTTGAATAGATTTACCTCAAAAGTTTAAAGATATGTGAGGAAAGAATAATGAAGGAATATAAAAAGCAAACATCATTCGCTATATGGATCAGCTTTATTAGTAATATCGTATTGACTGTTATCAAACTGATTGTTGGATTATTCTATAATAGTCCTGTATTAATTGCAGACGGGGTTCATAATGCAGGGGACATTGTTGCTACTGGTGCAGCTCTCACCTCCATGCGTGTGTCTAAACAACCACCTGATGAGGACCATCCTTATGGACATGGTAAAGCAGAAGTTATAAGTGCTGGTATTGTTGCCATTATATTAGTGTTGGCTGCAGTATATATGGCATACCATTCAATAATGGTATTATTCGAGCCACCACAAAAAGCAACAGTCATCGCCCTGATTGCAGCATCCTTTTCTTTAATCCTGAAGCAAATACTTTACCTATATACAATATCGATTGGAAAAAAAACAAATAGTAATGGTTTGATTGCAACTGCATACGACCATCTCGCCGATGTATATGCATCCATTGCCGCAGTAATCGGTATTGGATTAGCAATGATTGGAGATTATTTTCAGATTGGTTTTCTGTCCTACGGAGATCCCATTGCAGGGATCATTGTCGCTTTTTTTGTGTTAAAACTGGCAATTCATATGGGGAGGGCAGCTGTTGATGTACTAATGGAAAAAACTGTGGATCAAGAGAAAATGGATGCATTTGTCCAACTAGTACAATCAGTTCAAGAAGTAAAGCGAATTGATAAAATTCGTGCAAGAGAGCATGGTCATTATATTATCGTTGATGTGAGAGTCGGAATTCCGGCGGAATTAAATATACAAGAAGGCCACGATATTTCTAGGCACATAAAACAATCGATTATGAATCAGCATCCAGAGGTTGAAGAAGTATTGGTTCATTTAAATCCATGGTACGGCGACATAGATTAAATGTGGGAACTATTTTTCATTAATATTGAGGAGAAGTCCAATAATCATAAGTAATTGATTACAATGTAAGACATGTACTTTTAGAAATTAAGAAATGGATAGAGGGTTCAGACGCCATCTGAATCTCTATCCATTTCTTTTTGTTATTTACAACAACATTTTGCCCGTGAGTCACAACGAAGGAATGAGAGGGCTACGTCCCAGATTGTTGATAGTTTAGATGTTTGTCTATAGCAGCAGAGATATTTATGAATATGCTCTTTATATCTGGAAGCTAACAAGAGAAGAGGATGTCAATGACCATTGGAAAAATGAAAAAGCATAAAGAAATGTTACAGATCCCTGTCTTGCGTCCACATTTGCCTAAAACTTACTGGATGACGAAATCAAGGACCTTACGGATGCTCAAAACCTATTCATCTGTCTTCATAAAACCCAATCACGGGAGCGGTGGTAACGGAATCATCCGTGTCAAGAGGTTAGGAAAGAGATATGAGGTTCGCTCTGGCTCAAGTCTGAAGATTGCGAAACGTTCCTCTATCCACAAAGCGATTCGCTCGTACCGGAATTCAAAGCATCGGTATTTGGTACAGAAAGGCCTACGATTAGGGAAGTATCATGGGAAAATTTTTGATATCCGTGTATACCTGCAGAAGCCAAAGCACAAATGGATGATTTCGGGTATGGTCGCCCGTGTTGCCGCCCCTCATAAATTTGTGACCAATTATCATAAAGGGGGCCATGCAGCACCTTTGCGAAGGGTCCTTAAAAGTCTTTTTCATCATAACCAATCCAAAGTGGACACGTGTTATCGAAAGATGGAAAAACTATCCATTATCATCGCCAAAACGGTTAACAAACGGCATTCGATTCATGAATTAGGGGTAGATCTTGCCATAGACAAGAAAGGCCGCATTTGGATCATTGAAGCTAATTCACATCCGGGCCATATGCTGTTTACTCAACTCTCCGATCGCACAATGATCAGAACCATTATGAAAAACAAACGATCCATCGGGATCTAAGCTCCAAATTGATTATTTTAATGGGAAGGAGAAAAGTTCCTATGAAAAAAACAAAGGAGCTTAGAAACTTGATAAACTCCAAAAAGCTGGAGTTTATCATGGAGGCCCATAACGGCCTATCTGCCAAAATTGTTGAGGAGGCAGGATTTAATGGGATTTGGGCCAGCGGGTTATCCATCTCTGCAGCGATGGGCGTAAGAGACAATAACGAAGCCTCCTGGACCCAAGTTCTAGATGTTCTGGAATTCATGAGTGATGCAACGTCCATCCCGATTCTACTGGATGGGGACACAGGATATGGCAACTTCAATAATGCAAGACGCCTGGTTAAAAAGCTGGAACAGCGCAATATTGCAGGGGTTTGTATTGAAGATAAGCAATTTCCTAAAATGAACTCGTTCATAAACGGCCAATTACAGCCGATGGCCGATATCGAAGAATTTTGCGGTAAGATCAAAGCGATGAAAGATACTCAAATCGACGATGATTTTGTAGTTGTAGCCAGAGTAGAAGCTTTGATTACAGGAAGAGGACTTGAGGAGGCGCTGCGGCGGGCGGATGCATATCGGAAGGCAGGTGCCGATGCGGTGCTCATACACAGTAAAAGGCCGGATATCATGGAGATTGAGGCGTTCATGAAGGAATGGGCGGGAAGATTGCCCGTAGTCATCGTACCTACGACGTATTATTTAACTCCAACCGACAAGTTTAGGGAGCTGGGGATTAGTCTTGCGATTTGGGCCAACCATAACTTGAGATCATCCATTGAAGCTATGAAACAAGTTTCCCGCAGAATATATCAGGATGAGAGCCTTGTTCACATCGAAAAGAATGTTGCAACAGTAAAAGAAGTTTTCAGACTGCAAGGAGCAGAAGAACTGGAAGCTGCAGAACAACAATATCTCCCGGCGTCACAGATCGACTCGAATGAGGGGATATAATGGACACGAAATTGTTTGGAGAAGAGCTTCGGAAATTAGGATTTACCTTTTTCAGCGGAGTACCGTGTTCCTACCTGAAAAATTTAATCAATTATGCTATCAACGAAACCGATTATGTTGCAGCAGCTAACGAGGGGGACGCGATTGCCATTGCATCCGCAGCTTATATAGGAGGACGGAAATCCGTTGTACTAATGCAAAATTCAGGACTAACTAATGCTACTTCGCCGCTAACATCCCTTGTCTACCCTTTTCGTATTCCGATGCTTGGTTTTGTCAGCCTTCGCGGAGAGCCGGGTGTCCCTGACGAGCCTCAGCATGAGCTTATGGGCAGGATCACGACGCAGATGCTGGAATTGATGAACGTGGAGTGGCAATATCTTTCCAAAGATTTGGAGGAGGCCCAAAAGCAACTGAATCAGGCTAATGAGCAAATTGCCCAGAATCGGCCGTTCTTCTTTGTCGTCAAGAAAGGGACCTTTGACAATGAGCCTTTGAAAAAGCAACAAAACGCCATTCATTCAAACCAGATTATACGGCATGCCCATAAAAACAATCAGATGCCTGGACGGTATGAGGCACTAGCTGCAATCAATTCGATGAAAGATAGGGATACGATACAGCTTGCAACAACAGGAGAAACAGGACGGGAATTGTATGAAATTGAAGATGCAAGCAACAACCTATACATGGTGGGATCGATGGGTTGCATCAGTTCTTTCGGACTCGGGCTTGCCCTAAGTCAACCCGGCAAGAACATTATCGTGATTGACGGAGACGGATCTCTATTAATGCGCATGGGAAGCCTTGCGACAAACGGGAATTATAACCCCGGCAATATGATTCATATTCTTCTCGATAATAACGCCCATGAATCGACAGGCGGTCAAAGCACGGTATCCCATAATGTTGATTTTGTAAGCATTGCTGCTTCCTGTGGGTATTTGAATGCGATCCATGTCCATAACCTCGAAGAATTAAAAGCCTGTTTACAAGCGTGGAAAGAGACTAAAAGGATTACTTTCCTGTATATGAGAATATCCAAGCAGTCCAAAGAGCATCTTGCTCGCCCAAGCATTAAGCCCCACGAAGTAAAAGAACGACTACAACGATTTATCGAAAGCTATCCTGTACAGATCAAGGAAGTGGATGGCTCATGAGTTCTGCCGTAAAGAGAAACATTTTGCTTACTCCAGGTCCGGTAACGACTACAGAAAGCGTTAAAAATTCACAGGTGGTTCCGGATATATGCCCCCGTGAGGCCGAGTTTGGCGCAATCATGAAGGATATTGCCACAGAGCTTACATGTTTGGTTGCGGATCCGGGCAACTATCAGACCGTATTATTTGGCGGATCGGGGACTGCTGCCGTTGAATCCATGATCGGTTCCGTCCCCGGCAACGAATCCGTAGTTATTATCAATAATGGTGCTTATGGTAAAAGAATGTGCGAAATCGCTGCGGTTTATGGAATCGATTATTTGGAATTCAAAAATCCCTTCGACGATGCGATTAATTTGGCTGACTTAGAGAGTTATATCCAATCTGCAGGCCGAAAGATATCCCATCTTGCTGTTGTGCATCATGAGACAACAACCGGCCTTCTTAATGAAATAAAGGAGATCGGAGAGATATGCAGACGGTATCACATCGACATGTTGGTGGATGCCATGAGTTCATTTGCTGCTGTTCCGATTGAGATGAAGGAAATGAACATTTCCTTTTTGGTATCCAGTTCGAACAAGAATCTGCAGGGAATGCCTGGCGTTTCGTTCGTAATCGCTGAGAAAAGCAAGCTGGAGTGTTTGAAGGATAAGAAACCTAGAAATTATTATTTGGATTTGTACGCCCAATATCAATATTTTGCGAAACATGCGCAAATGCGGTTTACGCCGCCTGTACAGACTTTGTACGCGCTTAGGCAAGCGATCCAGGAATTAAAGCAGGAAGGTATAGCAAAGCGTTACGAAAGATACATGTCATCCTGGAAAACTTTAATCAGCGGTCTAAAAAGGCTGGGTTTAACCTATATCGTCCCCGATGAGCATCACTCCAAGATAATTACATCCATCCATGAACCTGTTGCAGGGTTTGATTTCCAATCGATGCATGATTTTTTCAACAGCAAGGGCATTATGATTTATCCTGGAAAACTTGACGATCTTAAGACGTTCCGAATTGCCAATATCGGCGACATTACGACCAAGGATATCGAGTTTTTTTTGGAATTGCTCGAAGATTATCTGGGTGGCATGTGATCAAATTCGAGAAAGGTGGAGTACTGTGGGAACAATAGCAAAAAATAAATATGCGAAATATAAGTTCATGAAAAAAAGTGCCTCCCTAGCGCCTTACCTGCCGGAAACCAGAAGGATGCGTCGTAAATCCTTCTGGAGCCTTTTGAATAGACATAGGCACGTCATAGTTAAGCCGGTTTGGGGGAGCCGTGGACGGGGTGTCATTCAAGTCTCCGATTTGGGGCATGACAAATACGCCATACATTACGAGAATATGAAAAAGATGAAACGGGGAAGAAAGAAAACCTATCGTTATATCAAAAGGAAAATCGGGTATGCCGCTTATATGGTTCAAAAAAGAATAACTCGTCCGACCATAAATAAGCGCCCCTTTGATATGAGAGTTATCGTTCAACGGAAAAAAAGATCATCTAGGTGGGTAGTCACGGGAAGGGTGATCAAGGTTGCGGGCAAAAACTACATTGTTTCCAATAATACGCGGAGTCATGGAAAACTGCTTAGGTTTAAGACGGGTATTCGGCGTTCATCCATTAGTCACTTGTCTGTTACCAAATTAAAATCCCGAATAGATAAGGTTTCGCTTCGTTCCGCGAAAAGGTTAAAAGCATTGTTCCCTGGACACCGTATTTATGGTCTGGACGTTGCAACAAATCGGAAAGGGCGTGTTTCCATTATTGAAGCCAACCTTTATCCGGCAATGTCCCATTTTCTTAAGCTGAAGGATTTTAAGATGTATCGTCGAATACTCTCGTATAAATGAAGGTGAAAATAGAAAAAGCGATCTTCGAGACGGTCATCGGACCTGTATCTCGAATAATCGCTTTTTTTGCTATGATTTGTACATTGTGATATTTGTTATGAAAAAATAATTAAGATTTAAGGTAATATTATGATCTATGAAATTGGACTTCAGCAAAATTGTTGAATGGACAAAATGCAAAGTATGGGATATTACTGGGTACAATCACAATAAAAAGTTCTTTGAGGTGGGTAAGTGAAAATAGGAAGAGTGACATTAAGGTTGCGGACGACGATTACCTTGATGATTTGTGCCGTTGTTCTCATGGTGTTATTCATTGTTTATGTATTATTCGGAATGAAAGTGACTGAAATGACGAAGGATGCTGTGCAGAATAAAGCGCTCACAATCGCTCGTACCGTTTCACGGACACCGTTTGTGATTGAAGAACTAGAGGGCCGTGGAGATCCAGAGGGAATTCAGCGTTATGCAACGGATATCCTTACGCTCAACCAAGTAGAGTTCGTTGTCGTAATGGATATGAACGGCATTCGTCTTACCCATCCCGATCCAGCAATGATTGGTCACCACTTTATTGGCGGCGATGAAGTTGCAGCACTACACGGAAATGAAAGCGTATCTACAGCCAAAGGTTCACTTGGTGATTCTGTAAGAGCATTTTCGCCGATTTATGGTGAGGATGGAAAACAGGTTGGAGCTGCAGTGGTAGGCATTTCACTAGACAACGTCCACACTGCGGTGCAACAGAATCGGTGGATCATATATTTAGGAATGCTTCTTGGTGGTGTGATGGGGATTGTAGGAGCGGTTGTTCTAGCTCATAAAATTAAAAAAATGATGTTTGGTATGGAGCCTGACGTCATTGCGAAGCTGTTGGAAGAACGTAGTGCCATGCTCCAAAGCGCGCGTGAAGGCATACTAGCCGTGGATAAAAATCTGAAAATCACCCTGGTGAACACGGAAGCAAGACGATTGATGGATCGTACAGGTGTCGATAATGATCCTGTCAATCAAATGGTTGGACATATTTGGCCGCAATTACGAATGGAGAAGGTTTTGGAAACGGGCGAACCGTTGCAGGACATAGAGGTTGAGCAGAGTGGAATCACGCTGCTGGTCAATGTCGTTCCTGTCCGAGTAGGCGAGCACATTGAAGGTGTTATCGCAAGCTTTCGTGACAAGACGGAAATATCTGTTCTGATGGAAAGACTGACCGGTATTTCGGTTTATGCTGATACACTGCGATCACAGACCCATGAATTTATGAATAAGCTTCATGTCATTATAGGATTGACCCATATGCAGCGGTACGAACAATTGGAACACTATTTGGCAGGTATCTTAAGCCATATTCACAATGAAACGGATGCTGTAATCCGGCTCGTGAAAGATCCGGTTATGGCAGGATTTTTGCTCGGCAAGCAAAGCCGGGTGCGTGAGGCGGGGGTAAGGATGGAGCTGCTGGAAGAGGGGATACTGCCTGAATCCGCAGACCCGGATGTCTCACGTGAACTCGTAACCATCGTCGGAAATTTGTTGGAAAATGCACTGGAGGCCTGTCAAGGCACCGAAGACAAAGTGATTCGTATTGGATTTCAATATGAAGACCATACAATGCGTTTCCGAGTCATAGATAATGGCATAGGGATACCAGAAAACAAAGTAGAACGATTGTATGAGCAAGGTTATTCTACAAAGGGGAAAGATCGTGGTATTGGCCTGTATCTGGTTAAGAAAAGCCTGGACAAGCTGGGGGGCTCGATTTACTGGGAAAGCCACCCTGAACATGGTACTGAATTTATTGTACAATTACCCTATGAAGTGAAGAGTGAGGAGTAATTATGGATACATCGATACTTTCTGTATTAATCGTCGAGGATGATCCGATGGTTGCGGAGATGAACAAATTTTATTTAGAGCAGGTAGAGGGCTTTCGAGCCGGAGATTGGGTTGCGTCCACGAATGAGGCATTGCTTGTACTAGAACAGGGCGATTTCGATCTGATTTTGCTCGATATTTATATGAAAGAAAGCAATGGATTGGAGCTGTTGTCCGAAATACGACACAGAGGGATCAAGGTCGATGTCATTGTTATTTCGGCTGCTAGTGACAAGAAGAGTATTCAAGTGGCACTGCAGAACGGGGCTGTAGATTATTTGATTAAGCCGTTCGAGTTCAGCCGGTTCCACGCGGCATTAAATGGCTACAGAGAGCAAAATCAACTGTTTCGCAGTCAGGAACGCCTCAATCAATCGGATCTGGATACGATTAGACGTTTTCGTCAGGAACAGAGAGTGTCACAGGAATTGCCCAAAGGGTTTACAAGGCAGACGCTTCAGACCATCTGGAAAGTCATTGCGTCTTCCGGAGCGGAATTCTTCTCCGCCGAGGACATCTCGATGTTGTCAGGAATATCACGAGTATCGGTCAATAAATATTGTGCGGGTCTGGTGGAAATGGGCGTGCTCGAGATGGACTATGTATACGGAACCGTGGGGAGGCCGGTACAGAAATACCAGATCGCACCGAATGGGAGAAAGACGATATCTAAATACATCACTCAAAACTAAAAGAACAATAAAGTAGGTATGCTGCTGCCATGATGGCAGCCTTTTTTTTGTTATACAACAGAAAAAAATGACAGCGCTTACTTTAATAATTTACAAAATGCATTCAATATTTACATAAAACCAAAAGCGCTTTCAAACGGTTTATGATGGAAATGTAAACGATTCAAGGAGGTTAAGAGGACATGGAAAATGCAATACAGACGTCAGTCGGATTAGAAAAAGAGCAATCATCGAAACCTAAACAAGGATTGTGGCAAAAATTCATGCAGCTTAAGGTAGGTGTTATCCCATTACCGTTATACATCGTATTCGCACTTGTTATTTTTGCAGCCGCTTCACTTGGTGAACTACCAAACGATATGATCGGCGGGTTCGCGGTTATTATCGTCCTGGGTGTGCTGCTCAGTGATCTGGGATTCAAGATTCCGATATTGAAAAACATTGGCGGTCCTGCAATTCTGTCGTTAATGATTCCTTCATTCCTGGTGTTCTGGAATGTGTTGAATCCTTCCGTTATGGATTCTGTGACGACATTAATGAAGACGTCAAACTTCCTTTATTTATATATTTCTGTCCTAGTGGCTGGCAGTATTACTGGAATGAATCGCACCACGCTTATCAGCGGTTTCACCCGTATTTTCATCCCGATGCTGCTTGGAACGGTGGCTGCTGTCGCTGCTGGGGTTGGCGTTGCGATGCTGCTTGGTTATAGCGCACATCATGCCTTATTTTACATCGTTGTTCCAATTATCGGCGGAGGTGTTGGCGAAGGTATCCTGCCGTTATCGATTGCGTTCTCTCAAATTCTTGGCGGCGAATCCGCTCATTATGTGGCACAAATGATTCCAGCTGCGGTCATTGGGAATGTATTTGCCATTATTGGCGCGGGGCTGCTTAAGAAAATGGCGGATCGAAATCCATCGATTACAGGTAACGGTGTCCTGGTTAAATCGAAGGATGGCAAGAAACTTAGCGGAAGTACCTATGATTCGATCAAACCAGACTTTTTGCTCATGGGAGCGGGATTGTTGTTTGCCTGCGGTTTATTCATCACGGGTCACCTGTTGTCACCGTTTGTAGGTATTCCAGGACCGATTTTGATGATTTTTGCCGCTGCGCTGCTTAAAGTGTTCAACTTGCTGCCAGCGAAAATCGAGCAGGGTGCGTACCACTTGTACAAGTTTATTTCTAGCACATTGACTTGGCCGCTGATGGTCGGTCTAGGAATGTTGTATATTCCGCTGAAGGATGTAGCTGCTATCATCTCGATTCCTTATATTCTGGTTTGTGCAACGGTCATTGCAGCGATGATTCTTACGGGTTATTTCGTTGGTAAATGGGTCAACATGTATCCTGTAGAAGCAGCGATTGTAACAGGTTGCCGTGGCGGTCTCGGCGGTACGGGTGACGTAGCCATTCTATCAGCATCCGGACGGATGGAACTGATGCCTTTCGCCCAGATTTCTACGCGAATTGGCGGTGCACTTACAGTAGTTGCAGCTACACTGCTAATAGCCGTATGGGGTGGCTGAAGAAGCTCGAGCAACAGATAGATCAGAAGTGGATAGCGTAAGGCATTAGCCAATATTGGAGGAGATACTATGGAACTATTAGAAGAAATCATGAACTTGCATAAAGGTGGCAAGCTGGAGACAACATTGAAGACCCCGATTCTTACCAAAGAAGACTTATCTAAGGTCTATACTCCGGGCGTAGCTAAAGTGTGTCAGGCCATCGCCCAAGATGATGCCCAGGCATATGAGCTGACGACCAAAAAAAATACAGTAGCAGTTATTTCAGACGGGACGGCTGTATTGGGGCTTGGTGACATTGGACCTAAAGCAGCGATGCCGGTCATGGAGGGGAAGGCCGCGCTGTTCAAACAGTTCGCTGACGTGGATGCGGTACCGATCTGTCTCGATACGAAAGATACAGAAGAAATTATTTCCGTCGTCAAGGCGCTTGCACCGACCTTTGGCGGGATCAATCTGGAGGATATCTCTTCACCACGCTGCTTCGAGATCGAGAAGAGATTAAGAGAAGAACTAGACATTCCGGTGTTCCATGATGATCAGCATGGAACGGCCATTGTCGTGCTTGCCGGATTGCTGAATGCACTGAAGGTCTGCGATAAAAATATGAAAGATGTCAAAATCGTCGTGAACGGTGTCGGTGCTGCCGGCATCTCGATTTCCAAAATGCTTCTGCAAGCAGGTGCCGTGAATCTGATTGGGGTTGACCGTCAGGGTGCGATTAGCCGAAACCTACAGTATGATCTGTCACACTGGAGCGATTTCGCTCAACTCACCAATCCCAATCTGGAAACCGGACAACTGTCAGATATTATCAAAGATGCAGATGTATTTATCGGTGTATCCGCGCCGAATATGCTGACCGTAGAGGATCTTCAACATATGGCGAAGGACCCAATTGTATTCGCGATGGCGAATCCGACGCCGGAAATTGACCCTAGACTAGCAGCCCCATATGTAAAAGTAATGGCGACTGGCCGTTCAGACTTCCCGAATCAAATTAATAATGTACTATGTTTCCCTGGAATTTTCAGAGGTGCGCTGGATAGCGAGGCTACGGATATTACCGATGAGATGAAGCTTGCAGCTGCAGAAGCCATTTCTTCCGTGATTGATCCAGCAGATTTGAATGAAAAATATATTATTCCGGATGCGTTTGATACACGTGTGGTAGAAAGAATCCGTAAGGCCGTTGCTAAGGCTGCGCTAAATAGCGGAGTAGCACGTAAAAGCTTGGTACCTAGCATTGGCTAGGTGGTTAATGGTGATAGAGTAGACACCTAAAAAAGGTGGTCAAGACCCCATTTAGGGGGGATCATAAAAACACCTAGCCTATAAGCTGATTCCTGTACTCGACAGGAGTCAGCTTGTTTAATTTTGTGCTTCATCAATTGATCGAATTCATAGGGAGCTTCAAAATTGGACGATTCATACCTCGTAGCAAGGGTTGAGTAGAGTATTGCTTAGCAATAAATTCGTACTACATTCGGGTCTTGTCCTATATACATCAGTAATGTGAAAAGTATGTTGAGGAGGCTGAATAGGATGATTTATGCACAACCAGGACAACAAGGAGCAAAGATAACTTTTGCGAAGAGGTATGAGAATTTTATTGGAGGCCAGTGGGTGGCGCCTGTGAAGGGTGAATACTTCGAGAATGTATCGCCGGTCAATCATCGCATATTCTGCGAGATTCCACGTTCTACCTCTGAGGATATCGAGTTGGCACTGGATGCTGCGCATGCTGCGAAGGATGCATGGGGCCGTACGTCCGTTCAGGAGCGATCCGTGATCCTGAATAAAATTGCCGATCGGATCGAAGCCAATTTAGAAATGTTAGCGGTTGCAGAGACGTGGGACAACGGCAAACCGATTCGAGAGACGCTCAATGCCGATCTGCCGCTCGCGATTGATCATTTTCGCTATTTTGCAGGATGTATTCGCGCGCAAGAGGGTTCACTCAGTCAATTGGATGACAATACGGTGGCCTATCATTTCAATGAGCCGCTAGGGGTTGTCGGGCAGATTATTCCTTGGAACTTCCCACTGCTCATGGCGACTTGGAAGCTTGCACCTGCACTTGCTGCGGGCAATACGGTCGTCTTAAAGCCAGCAGAGCAGACGCCTGCATCGATTCTGGTGCTGATGGAACTGATTGAGGATTTACTGCCCCCAGGTGTCGTCAATATCGTCAACGGCTTTGGACTTGAAGCAGGCAAGCCGCTCGCGTCGAGCAGTCGAATTTCGAAAATTGCCTTTACCGGTGAGACGACAACAGGGCGCCTAATTATGCAGTATGCATCGCAAAATATCATTCCGGTGACCTTGGAGCTGGGTGGGAAGTCGCCGAACATTTTCTTCGAGGATGTGTTCGCGCGGGACGATGCATTCTTCAATAAAGCACTCGAAGGGTTTACGATGTTCGCCTTGAATCAAGGTGAGGTGTGTACATGCCCATCTCGAGCGTTAATTCAGGAATCGTTCTATGATCAATTTATGGAGAGAGCGCTCCAGCGGGTCGCATCCATCAAGCAGGGGAATCCACTCGATACGGATACGATGATTGGGGCCCAAGCCTCAACTGAGCAGCTCGAGAAGATTCTTAGCTATATCGATATCGGGCGGCAGGAAGGTGCTACGTGTCTTATTGGCGGTAATCGGGCTGC
This sequence comes from Paenibacillus sp. EB106-05-06-XG162, assembly GCF_058791655.1. Classification (NCBI taxonomy): domain Bacteria; kingdom Bacillati; phylum Bacillota; class Bacilli; order Caryophanales; family Paenibacillaceae; genus Paenibacillus; species Paenibacillus sp. EB106-05-06-XG162. The sequence continues at coordinate 386,360 of NZ_JBYTDT010000004.1, read as the reverse complement.
GCTGGATGGGGAACTGTCTGACGGTTATTATGTCGAGCCTACGGTACTTCAAGGTCATAATAAGATGCGAATCTTCCAAGAGGAAATCTTCGGACCGGTTGTCTCCGTTACGACGTTCAAGGATCAGGAGGAGGCACTGGCCATCGCGAATGATACGCTCTACGGACTTGGCGCAGGCGTATGGACGCGCGACATGAACACAGCATACCGATTCGGTCGCCGCATTCAAGCTGGCCGGGTCTGGACGAATTGCTACCATGCGTACCCTGCTCACGCGGCATTCGGAGGCTACAAACACTCGGGGATCGGGCGCGAGAATCACAAAATGATGCTCTCCCATTACCAGCAGACCAAGAACCTGCTCGTAAGCTATAGTCCTGACGCACTCGGATTCTTTTAAGAGTGGCGGTTTTCGATGATAGAAGTGAACAAGGTTATCGCTACCGATGCTGCATTAGAACTGATCGAGACAGTGAAAGCCAAGTATGGTCCCGTCATGTTCCACCAGTCTGGTGGCTGCTGTGACGGCAGCTCTCCCATGTGCTATGCACAAGGGGAGTTTCTCATCGGAGATAGCGATGTATGTCTGGGGGACATTGGCGGAGCGCCTTTCTATATGAGTAGAGCACAATATGACTATTGGAAAAATACGCAGCTGATCATCGACGTCGTACCTGGCAGAGGGGGGATGTTCTCCCTAGAAGGACCGGAAGGCAAGCGATTTCTGACGCGTTCAAGGTTGTTCACGGAGGAAGAACGACGTGTGTTGGGTCTGATTGATTCTTAGTGAACATGTGTTAAAAAAACCAAATCGTAAATGAACGCTGCCGCTCAGATCCCAATAGGAATGAGCGGCCTTTTTTATGTTTTTTTATGAAACATCTGAATTTCCATAGAACTAATGAGGATCTTATATTATCTCTATTAATTGAGATCGATATAATATAGGGAGTATGGAGTATGGAGTATGGAGTATGGAGTATGGAGTATGAGAGGGGGATAGGAGGAATCGCCAACTTATTAATGCATGATCTGGACAGAAAACGCATTCAACGATTAACGAAATAAAGATGATGTGAAAGGTGGTATTTTTATTGTTGAAATGGTTGCTTTGTAGTTGTAGAGTTTCCTCTTTCAAGCTTTCCTCCTTAACAATCTTGATTGCTGCATTTGCGTTTACGTTCCAGTCACATCCAGCGCACGCCGCAACGAATTATACTCAGAGCATGGAGACGATCAATGGTATGAATTATACAGTCATTACGGTTCAATATAGCGGAGACGACGCCGGCCCTACAGTCGCAGAAGCAATCGCTGCCGCCAAAAACGCTCCGAAGCCAGTTATCCTAGATTTTCCAACAGGCACATATCACTTCAAAGATGCATCTGCGATCACAGCGGATTACTATGTGTCCAATACGGCAAGTCAGAGCAGTAATCCGGATGGTGCTTCTAAGAAGGTCGCCATCTTGTTTAAAGACATCCAGGACATGACGATTCGGGGAAACCACTCCACGTTCATGTTCCATGGCGTCGTTACGCCGATCGTATTTGATCATGTCACGAATGTAAATATGCAAAATATTAGCTTTGACTTTAAGCGGCCGGTTGTGTCCGAATTGACGGTACACGCTGTGTCAGGCACTTCGATCGAAGCAGATATTCATGAGGATTCGTTGTATAGTATATCGAACAACCAATTAAAATGGACCGGTGAAGTAGATCACAGCGGCAATCCGCTGGATAACTGGACCGCACGCGGATATACAAACATTACGCAAGTTCAGGAGTATGATCCGGTTACGAAGGAGACTTGGAGAAGATCGAATCCATTATCAGGCGTGACGAGCGCTCAGGATTTGGGGAACAGGCGAGTGCGGTTCAATTATAACAGCGCTCCAAGCCTAACCGTCGGGCACACCTTTCAGTTCCGCAACGATATCCGCAAGGAGCAAGGCGCTTTCATCTATCGAAGCAAGGATATCACATGGACTGGGGTCAATTTCTATGCTGCTCCCGGGCTGGGTATCGTCGCGCAATATAGTGAAAATCTATCCTTCGAGCAATTTAACTTTGCACCGAGAGTGGGAAGCGGACGTACCAACGCATCCATGGCGGATTTCATGCAGTTCTCCGGGTGTAAGGGCGAAATTAAGGTTAACGATTCGAACTTTTTCGGAGCGCATGATGATCCGATTAATGTGCACGGCACGCATCTTCAGATCGTCGACAAACCGGCTCCTAATCAGATTAAAGTACAATTTAAGCATGATCAAAGCTGGGGCTTCGACGCCTTTGTCGTGAACGATGCGATTGAATACATTAATGCTTCAAGTCTACTTGCAGTTGATCATGCGGTAGTTACCGCTGTTACACGCGTTGACAATTATAATATCCTTCTGACATTAGATCGAAATGTTCCCAGCTCGGTCACCGTCAATCAATATATGGTCGAGAACGCAACCTGGACCCCGAATGTGACGATTACAGGCTCTACGTTCGAATCCGTTCCGACGCGAGGCATTCTCGTGACAACGCGGGGGAAAGTGCTCATCGATCATAACACCTTCCACCGAACAAGAATGAGTGCCATTTTGATCGCTGACGATGCGAGCAGCTGGTATGAGTCGGGGATGGTAAGAGACGTAACCATCAGCAATAATACGTTTAATTATACGGGGAATGCAGTTATCGACATTGATCCAAGCACGTCTTCTACGGACCCAGCTAAAACCGTACATAGTAATATTCGAGTTGATGGGAACATTTTTAAAATGAACGGTACGGCAAATATACAAAGCAAGGGCGTTCAAGGATTCAGCTTTACGAATAATGTGGTTCAGGAAGGCGGGCTCAGCCTTGATTTTAGAGGCTCGAAATCCGTCGCTGTTGCCGGCAACACCTTCGCGCAGAGCGGCGTAACCAAGAAGATAAATTTCTACAACATGTATCCAAATTACGATGCTGTTGATCCTGAACAAGGGTTTATTGTTTCGAGAAGCAATGATCAGGTACTGAATTCAAATGATATTCCTTGGTATCAAATCACCGCAACCGCAACCAGTCAACAAGACGGTCATGTGGCAAATCAAGCCGTCGACGGGGAAGGCGCATCCTTCTGGCAGTCGGTATCGTCGCCATCAGCCAACCTACCTCAATCGATCACGCTAGAATTTGGTGGAAGCTATACGATTTCGAAACTAAGATATTTACCAAGATTAGACGGCCAAACCAAGGGAATGATTACCTCGTACAGCATAGAAACAAGTAAGGATGGGGTTCAATTTACTGAAGTTGCAAGCGGTAATTGGGCCGATGATATGACGGAGAAAACGGCTGTTTTTGCGCCGGTCTCAGCCAAGTATGTAAGGCTTACGGCGATTACAGCATCCGGGAATCTAGCTGCTGCCGCAGCGATCCATGTGGAGCGCTATGATCTCAGCATGGAGGGGGAGAGCGGCACAATCAGCGGAAATGCAAAGATCGGGAATCTTTCGGCAGCTTCCGGCGGCCAATATGTCGGAAATATCGGCAATGATTCGAACAGCTATGTGACATTAAAAGCCGATGTGCCTGCAGCGGGCACGTACAAGATGACGATCTATAGCATTTTGTCAGGAACGAGATCTTTCTTTGTCAGCGTGAATGGCGGAGCCGCTCAGGAAGTTAAAGTGACGGGAAGCTCCTGGAGCCAAACTGCGTCCCCTGTATCGCTCACGATTCAACTCAATAGCGGTAATAACGCGATTAAATTCTATAACGATGCTGCATACACGCCGGATCTCGATCGAATCGTTCTCTCTGAAGTGGTTCCCGTGGATAATAAGCTAAAAAGCATCCAAACACCTGCAGTGATAACGAGCTTGGCGATCGGAACAGCAAAGACAGCGGCAGCCCTTGGCTTGCCTGATAAAGTATCACTTCTAACTTATGGGGGAGTGGTGGATGCTAATGTATCATGGAATATGAACGGCACAAATTACGATCCAACGGCAATAACGGGGCAGACTTTTACTGTAACAGGAATTGTAACTCTGCCCGCTGAAGTCGTAAACCCGAATAATGTTCCATTGACCACAAGCGTTCGCGTGACGGTCAATAAAATTCCGCAGTCACAAATGAAGGCAGCGGCAACAAGTGAGGAAACGAGCAGCGGAAATGATCGGGCTTCCAATGCCATTGACGGAAACCCGCAGACGATGTGGCATACGAAGTGGGATAAATCCGATGTTCTCCCGCAATCCATTACATTAAACCTTGGCGGAACATATCAAATCAATCAAGTCGCGTATATGCCAAGACAATCTGGCTCGAATGGTATCATTACGGGCTACAATGTCTATGTAAGCACGGATGGGGTGACATTTACGAAGGCGGCGAGTGGGAATTGGGCGGATGACAGCACACTGAAATACGCGTCATTTGCGCCTATTGATGCAGCCTACGTGAAGCTGGAAGCAACGGCGGGCGTCAATGGGTGGGCTTCGGCTGCGGAAATCAATGTACTACTAGAAACAACGAGCGGACCGCAGACGGTGATAACCGGGACTGATAAGGTTAGCCCTGGCCAAACGTTCCAACTGATGATGGGACTAAGCGGCGTGACGCAGAGCGTATATCAGCGCATGTATGCGCAAGATCTGACGCTTCATTATGACCCGGCGTACATGCAGTTCGAATCAGTCACATCTCTGAAAGACGGATTTCAGGTCATCGATCAGAAGGAGGCCGTGCCAGGACACATCCGGATTGTAGCTGCTAGCGTGGGTGCGAACCAAGGCGTGCAAGCACAAGGCAATTTATTAACCCTTAAATTTACCGTTAGAGCAGCAACACAGGGAACCGAAACGACCGTTTCGGTAGACCATGTTGCTATTGCGAGCGGTGAGGGGAAGGAGCTGGAGGTTAATGGAACCTCCCATAAACTGCATATGGATATCTCTGTAGATAAGTCACGTTTGAATGCTGCTATCGTTGGCGCTCAGGCTAAGCAAGATGCTGCCGTGGAAGGTAACGGACACGGTCTGTATGCTGTTGGATCCAAAGCGCTATTGCAGTCGGCGATCAATGCTGCGCGTGCGACAGAGAGCGATCCGAATGTTACGCAACAGCAGGTGGATAGCGCGAAAACCGCATTGGAAGCGGCCGTTCAAGTGTTCGAAAGCAAGAAAATCTCCGCCGATGTCAATGGAAAAGACGGGATCACGGTCGGAGACTTGGCAATCGTGGCAGCGGCTTACGGCAAGCAAGAGGGGCAGTCGGGCTGGAATGCGAAAGCGGATGTCAATCATGATGATAAAGTGGATATTGAAGACCTTGCCATCGTTGCCAAAGCGATCTTGCAATAGAAGAACACCGTGCATTGTTGGCTTGAATCTAATTATTTTAAAAAGGGCCATTGATTCCATATTAAATGGGATCAATGGCGATTTAAGAGCTTTTGACTTTCTGAACCATTTGAAGTAATATCCATGTGGGATGAATTCCATTACGAAGTCATGGAACGAATCTAGGATCAACGACTACGGCTCTCTCTTTACGGGGAGAGCATTTTTGTTTTTTTGGCTAAGAATAGCGTATTGGGAGGTATCTTATGGATACATTGAACTTTAATCAAGTGCTTGTCGTTGAAGATGATTCGAACATCAGACGATTTGTAACGATAAACTTGATAAATAACGGATTTGTTGTGCATGAGGCCGCATCGGGTGACGTGGCGGTACAGAACTTTATAGCCAATAGACCGAATATCGTCGTTCTGGACATAATGCTGCCAGATATTGACGGTTTTGAAGTCTGCAGAAGACTTCGGGAGATCGATCCAGCGATCGTGGTTGTTTTCCTGACGGCCCGAGGCCAAGATTTGGATAAGATCAAAGGGTTGGAAATGGGTGCGGATGATTACATTGTCAAACCGTTCAACCCATTGGAATTGGTCGCCCGAATCCATGCGATATTGCGCCGGATGCAATTAGCCTCGCAGCCCCAGAGGCAGGTGCTTCAATCTGGGCCGATTCGGATCGATCTCAGTGCGAATAAGCTGTACAAGCATGACATCTCCATTGAATTGACACCGAAGGAATTCCAGATGATCAGAGCCTTCCTCGAACATCCTGATACAGCATTATCGCGCGATGAATTGTTGAACCTCGTCTGGGGAGATGACTATGTTGGTGATCCCAAGACGGTTGATGTACACGTCCGCAAGTTAAGGGAAAAGATTGAAGATGATTGCTCCAAGCCGTATTGGATTGAGACCGTGTGGGGACTCGGATATCGCTTTAGAAAGGAAGGTCCGTGAATTGGGTATTCAGCGAAGATTGGTAGGTAGTTACCTTCTGGTTACATGTATTACGGTACTCATTCTGGAAATTTTCCTATTGGTTTCGGTGAAATATTACTATGATCACAATGTCGAGCGGTTTCTCATGAATCAAGGGGAATTATCCGCTTCTTTTTTTCAGCAATATTTCGCCGATGAGGACGTAGAGAAGCAATCAGAGCGTTTATTAAAAGGGTTCGCACACAATTCGGATGCACAAGTACAGATCCTAACTGCATCGGGGAACCTTCTTCAAGACTCCACAGGACTTCAAAGCACGAAGCTCCTGATTCAATTTCAAGATGTACTAACTGCTTCTCAAGGTGTCGTCGGCCGTTGGAAGGGGACAGAGCCTGTCACCCAGGAGCCTATTCTAGCTGTGTCGTTCCCCCTTATTGCTAAAGAAGAAACCGTTGGTATTGTTCGATTTGTGACCTCCTTGACCGAGACGAATCGTACCGTGAACCAAATTTCAATGATCCTCATTGTTGCTGGCATAATCGTGATTGTGATGGTCACATCGCTTAGTGTGTTCTTGTCTCGAACTATTACGAAGTCGATCAAAGATCTCAAGCGGGCTGCTGACCGAATGACCGAAGGAGACTTCTCTGTAAGGGCTCATATTCGATATCGAGATGAACTCGGATCTCTTGCAGAGACATTGAATATGATGGCATCCAAAGTTGTCCAAAATGAAAAGCTTAAAAATGAATTCATATCCTCCGTTTCTCATGAACTCCGCACGCCTCTTACATCGATCAAAGGTTGGGTCATTACCTTGAAATCGAATGGAGGGGAGAACAGGCCTCTTCTTCTTGAAGGTCTTGATATTATGGAGTCAGAGAGCGAACGGTTAACGGACATGGTCGATGAATTGCTGGATTTCTCGAAATTAGATAACGGAAGAATCACATTACAACTTGGCCCGGTCCATGTATCCGAATTCTTGCATCAAATCGGCAAACAGCTTGCTCCACGAGCTGCACGGCAGGGGGTTAAGTTCGAAATCGAAGCTGTAGAAACATTGCCAGTCATTCAAGCTGATTCGAATCGGTTGAAGCAGGTCATGCTGAATCTGATCGATAATGCCTTGAAATTTACAGATCCTTATGAGCGTATTCTTATACAGGCAAGTTCTGCACAAGGAGGAGTTGTCATTTCCGTTCAAGATACTGGTTCAGGCATCGGGGAAGAGGATCTGGCAAATGTAAGGAATAAGTTCTATAAAGTGGATAAGCATGCGTCCGGCAGCGGCCTGGGTCTCTCTATTTCGGAACAGATCGTTAAGTTGCATCATGGTGAATTGAGAATTACGAGTCAGATCGGCGTGGGAACGACGGTGCAAATCTTTCTGCCGTCAAATTTAACTATTTCATAACCTCTTTATTCGTTTTCGTAGATAGAATAGGAGATAACAGTAACAAGAGGAGTAGGATATCATTATGCTCAATAGATTCATACGGCAAGGTATCATGTTCACTGGATTATTGATGATTGGAGGATGCGGGGTTCCTTCGATGCCTGCAGATTTGATTAAACCCCCATTAACGGGAGAAAGCATGCAGCACGACAAAACCACGCAAGAATTGTTCAGTCTATTACCGGTTGAAGCACAAGTGCAATCCCCGATCCAAGGGAAACAAGGGAATGATATCTCTTATGGAGATATGGATGGAGACGGTGTTAATGAAGCAGTAGTGGTGTATGAGGAGCCGGGAACCAAAGGGAAAATGCTAAAAGCCGCGGTGTTTAAGCAGCATAATGAAGAGTGGCGCATTATTTCGGAAATGAAAGGGTTTGGCTATGGCCTGGAATATGCCGGGTTTCCAGACCTCAATCATGATGGCCGATCCGAGCTCGTATTAAGCTGGTCTCTAGGAGCTGCTGGCAATGGCATGGATATATACGAATGGAGTGACAATGCACTGAAACTGCTGTCTAAGCAGGAGTATCATGGCAAGCTGGAATTCAACTAATCTTCGCCACAACAGGCCAGAAGATTGCGTAAGAGTAAGGGGTGTTGTGATATTGAGCGGTAAATTCAGAGGCCGCCCAGATTTTCTGCTTCTATTCGTAACGATTGCGCTTGTAGGATTCGGTTTACTGATGATTTTTAGCGCGAGCACGCCGATAGCAATGATCAAACACGATAGTCCGTGGCACTATGTTATGAAACAAGGCATATTTGCGCTCATCGGATTATTTGTGATGCTCTTTTTTATGAATATTCCTTATCGATGGTGGAAAAAAACGGCGCCTTTCTTGCTCTTGTTCGCCTTAATCGCGCTTATTCTGGTATTAATTTTCGGTGTAAATATAAATGGTGCGAGACGCTGGTTCGTGCTCGGCGGGTTCAATCTGCAGCCGGCAGAATTCACGAAGCTATCCATGATTGTCTACTTGTCAGCGATTATTAGCAGAAAAGGTGAGCATATACGGAAGTTCCGAAAAGGCCTGCTCCCGATTTTCATCATGATTGGTATCCTGTTGCTGCTTGTCATGAAGCAACCCGATTTTGGTACCGTGTTAATTCTATTCTGTATAGCCGCGTCGATTATCGTAATTGGCGGGGTTGATCTTCGTCACATCTTTCTATTAAGTCTTGGACTAATCCCGGTCTTTATCTATCTTGCTGTAAGTAAGAGCTACCGTCTTCAGCGAATCACCTCTTTTCTAAATCCAATTGATAACCCGCAAGGCTCGGGATATCAACTTATTCAGTCTCTTTATGCGCTGGGTCATGGAAGTATGACGGGGACGGGACTCGGGAAGAGTGTGCAAAAGTTATTTTATTTGCCTGAAGCACATACCGACTTTATTTTTGCAGTGGTTGGGGAGGAATTCGGTTTCGTAGGCTCATTCGCATTCATCATGGTCTTCTTCCTATTTATCTGGCGAGGGATCAATGCGGCCCTGAAGAGCGACGATCCCTTTGGGATTATGCTGGGAATGGGTATCGTTATGATGATATGTATTCAATTTCTGTTAAATATCGGTGCTGTTACAGGGAGTCTGCCGATCACGGGAGTGCCGCTACCCTTCATCAGTTATGGCGGTTCTTCATTGATATTGTGCCTGGCGAGTACGGGAATCCTACTAAGTATATCTAGGGACAATCATCGGAGACGTCAAGCGAGTGAATTCAATTCAATACAAGATAAATAGAGGTTATCAGATGAGTGTTATGCAAAAAATTAGAAATCTAGATTCAATCACAATCATCGTTATGGTGTGTCTTGTTACGATTGGGACGATAGCCATTTATGGAGCAACGACACAGACGAATTTAGAAGGCTTGGAAATGAGTAATGTAACGCTGTTCGCGGCTTTCTGCGTTCCGATGCTAGCAATGGCGTTGCTAGATTACAAGCTATTGGTCGGCAAACTATCCTATATTTTCTATGGATTTGGCATCGGAATGCTCGTTCTTGTGAAATTTACCGGAGAGAATATTAACGGTGCGGTGCGATGGTTAAGTATCGGTCATTTCCAGCTTCAACCCTCGGAACCTGCCAAAATATTTACGATTTTGTTGATTGCGCATTTATTGAGCAAGAGGGAAGGTGAGAAGCTTCGATTGATTCAAGATTTATTGCCCATCGGCATTGTTTTCGCCATCCCAACGATTCTCATTATGCAGCAGCCTGATCTAGGGACATCGCTTGTTTTTGTTGGCGTTCTCCTCAGTATGCTGTGGATGGGGAATATTCGAGCATCCTATATGATACTATTCTTGAGTCTTGTGGCTATTGTTGTCGGTACGATTTTATGGCTCTATTATGCGAATTTCGAAGTATTGTCCAAGATTGTTGAGCCGCATCAAATGTCGAGAATACAGACTTTTCTAGACCCCACTTCGGATCCAGATAAATCTTGGCATGTGAAGAATGCGATGAATGCGATCGGTTCAGGCGGATTGAGCGGCAGTGACGGAGCATATTTACGGAAAGGGTTCATTCCATATGCCTATTCCGATTCGATCTATGTTGTAATCGGCGAAGTGTATGGGTTCGTAGGTTCGGCTGTGCTGCTGCTGTTATACTTTTTATTGATATATCGTTTAGTGCATATTGTGATGGAGAGTAGAGATTTAGTAGGCTCCTACCTCGTCATTGGGCTGATCGGCATGTTTGTATTTCAGATTTTCGTTAACATTGGTATGCATATCGGTCTGGTGCCTTTAACGGGGATATCGCTGCCATTTATAAGTTACGGAGGCAGCTCCCTCCTTAGTAACATGATTGCTATCGGGCTCGCGCTCAGTGTCAAAGTCCATCGCAATGTGATCGATCTCGCGTAATAGAAGGTTCTACTGAAAATTGAATGTTGTCGAGATCCCTGTGGGTGCCTTTTATGACCAGACAGGGATTTTTTGTATTTTTATTCGAACTTTGATAGTAAAAAATATAATATTTTAGTAAAAATAAATTGACAAGAAACATATTAAGAGTATATTTTTAAGTAATATTATTCCAAAAAACATATTAAATTGAATTTATGGAGTCTGAATTGATCGTTTTCTATCGATGGAAATCAAAAATAATCGAAATATTCAGTAAAAATTTAATAAAAATATAAAATTTGAAGAGATATTGACAGCGTATATTTATTATACTATATTTACCTGTAATACAGGTATACAGTTATATAGTTTGATTGCATTCGTCGTAGATCGTATAACTTCAACTGTACTAATTCTAAAAAAATTGGGGAGGTTTTCTAGAATGGTTCGTACAAAGAGAATGGTTTTATTTGTTTTTACATTTGTTATGCTGATCTCTATGGTTTTGTCAGGTTGTGGTTCCTCTTCTAAAGACAATAATGACAGCGCTTCCAAAGGTGAGGCTAAGGTCACGCTCAAGATGATTGAAAGCTTGACAAGTCCGGAGAGGACGGAGGTGCTCAAGAAAATGCTGGCCGAGTTCGAACAGCAGAATCCTGGCATTAAAGTCGAACTGATCTCCCCGCCGCTGCAAAACGCAGATACGAAGATTGCAACGATGCTCGCCGCAAAAGAAGACCTAGATGTGCTTGAGGTACGCGATATTACGGCAAAGCAGTTTGTCACCAACCAATTCATCGAAGATTTGAAGTCGTATACCAGTAAGTGGGAAAACTATAAAACGTTGAATGACAGTGCGAAGATGTCAGCGAATTACATCAACAATACGCCATATTACATCCCATACGGTCTGTATCAGAAGATCTTATTCTATCGTAAAGATTGGTTCGATGCCAAAGGAATGACTCCACCGGCAACATGGCAAGAAGTATACGAGAAAGGGAAGGCCCTGACAGATCCCGCTCAAAACCGGTATGGCTATGCATATCGAGGCGGTGCAGGCGGCGATAACTTTACGCTGATGATAACTCAAGCGTTCAACGCGGATCAGATCAATCCGGATGATTCGATGTTCCTCAAAGACGGGAAAACGATATTCTCAACGCCAGAATCCAAGCAAGCCATGGATTTATTCACAAAAATTTATCAAGAGGCTTCTCCGAAAGATTCAACGAACTGGGCATTCTCGGAAACTGTGGAGAGCTTTGTTTCGGGTGTAACAGCGATGTTGATCAATGATCCGGACGTCATCGCCGTAACCAAAGAGAAGATGAAAGAAGGTACATGGGCTACGGCACCTATCCCGCTCGGTCCAACAGGGAAAGCACCAAGGTTTGTAGGTGCAGCTGGCTGGGGAATGACTTCCTACAGCAAACATAAAGAAGAGGCTTGGAAACTGATTGAATTCTTGTCAAATCCCGACCAGAATTTGGTGTTCGCGAAGGCTGTTGGATTAATTCCAATCCACACGACAGCTGCCGATGATGAGTTCTTCAAAAATGGCGCGTATCAACCATTCATCGAAATGAACAGCAAGCCGGATGCGTATCTCATGATGCGGGATGCAACAGATTATCAGGGTTATGGCGAGTCTAAGAAAATCGCGGTAGAAGATAATCAAGCATTGATTTTAAAACAACGTTCGATCGACGATGTGTTGAAAAACTGGGATAAATATTGGACGGATCAAAAAGCAAATCAGAAGAAATAAATGGAGCATCAAATAGGGGAGATTGGAGCATTGTCTCCAATCTCCGTCTTGGCATCGAGAGGAGGAAAGAAATGAAGAACATCGTAAAAGCGAGAAAACCGGTATCCAGTCAAAGTAAATTCATCTTCTTCTGTTTGCTTCCGGCTATTCTCATGGTTGGGATGTTTACGTTTTATCCGTTTTTCCGGGGCATTGGGATGGCTTTTCAGAACTATACCTTATTCGACTTAACGGACATCCACTTCATTGGGCTGGACAATTTCAAGACGATTTTCACACAGCCGCAATTTCTGCAAGCCTTATCCAATAGCTTCTATTGGGTGTTCGTATCTTTGATCTTTCAATTTGTCATTGGGTTTATTCTAGCGCTCCTGCTGAAAAAGCCGTTTAAGGGCAGAGGCGTATACCAAGGCTTTATATTCTACTCTTGGGCAATGTCTGGATTCCTGATCGGCATCATCTGGAGATGGATGTTGAATGGACAAATTGGTGTTATTAACGATTTGCTGTTAAAAGTGGGGCTAATCGAGGAACGCATCGGATTTTTGTCCGATCCGAAATGGTCGCTTGCTTCCGTCATCGTAGCGAATGTATGGTACGGTATTGCTTTCTTTGCGATCATGCTGCTCGCAGCGCTTCAATCGATTCCAGACGATCTGTACGAATCCGCTGGCATCGATGGGGCCAATTGGTTCCATAAGCTGTTCTACGTAACCATTCCGTATATTATGCCGACAATTATAGCTTCGACGCTACTGCGGGTGATATGGATATTCAACTTCCCGGATATCATCTATGCGATGACGAATGGGGGACCGGCGGGATCGACACATATTCTGGCGACGTATATGATGGACAAAATCATGTTCGGCGGGGATTATGGTCAAGCCGGAGCGGCAGGTGTCATCATGATTATTCTCTTAGCAATGTATACCATATTCTACCTGACAGCGACGAAGTCTGGGAAAGGGGCTGACTTCTAATGAAACATCGGCTTCAGTCTCTAGGAATCTCTTTGAAGGTTCTTTTCTTGAGTTTGTTTTTGATCGTCATGGTCTTTCCGCTCTACTGGATTACGATAACTTCGTTAAAGCCATCAGACGAAATTTTCTCTATCCCGCTGCAATATTGGCCGGCGCATATTACCTTTGACAATTTTATTAATATTTTCAATATATCTAATTTTCACATTTACATTATGAACAGCTTGATTGTCTCGCTGACGGCTTCACTGGTTGTGCTGATGATCGCGGTACTCAGTGCTTATGTGCTGGCCCGATACCATTTTAAAGGAAATAAACAGATTATGTATGCCTTTTTCTTGACGCAAATGATCCCTGCATTTATCGGTTTCGCTCCACTGTATATCATGATGTCTCATTTCGGGCTGCTTAATAAGCTATATTCCTTGATGATCGTCTATACAGCGGGGTTAATTCCGTTCTGTACCATTATGCTGCGAGGTTTCTTCCAACGGATTCCATCCAGTCTGGAAGAAGCTGCGATGATCGATGGCTGCTCTCGCCTATCGGCCTTAATTCGCGTGATCCTACCGGTGATGCTTCCGGGGATCGCAGCTACGTTTATTTTTGCCTTCGTACAGAATTGGAATGAATTGTTCCTATCCATTATGTTTATCGATCAGGAGAGCTCAAAGACGATTCCGGTGGCGATAAACGGGTTCATTACGAAGTTTAATATTGATTGGGGTCCGATGTCCGCAGGCGCTGTTTTATCCGTTATTCCGACGATCATTATTTTTGCGTTCTGTCAGAAAATGATCGTGGGTGGATTAACGCAAGGCGCGGAGAAGGGATAGTTCGATGGCAAGTGACATGTACTATGGAAGGATGGAAGAACATGCGGGAATCCGTAAACCTGAACAAAGAGACGATCGTCGTGCATGATCCGCATGACGAAAGGCATTATGGAGCTGTATCATTTCCAGTGTATCAGAATAGCCTATTTACCTTTAACACACATGAAGAGTTAGAGACGGCACTCGCTCTTGAAGTCAGTTCAATGATTTATACGAGAGGGAACAATCCGACTGTGGCAATGCTAGAAGATAAGCTTGCGAAGCTGGAAGGCGGGGAACGGGCTCGTTGTTTCGCCTCGGGTATGGCCGCTATTTCCACAGCTATTCTATCCGTTATACGATCAGGCGATCACATTGTCTGCGTGGATGGTGCCTACGGGCCAGCGAAGAAATTTATGGAGCAGTATCTAAGCAAATTTAACATTGAGACGAGCTTTGTCGATGGGAAGGATATCACGCAGATCGAAGCGGCCGTTCAAGAAAATACCCGTCTCATTTATTTAGAAAGTCCGACCAGTTTAACGTTTGAATTGCAGGATTTACGAGAGTGCGCTGTGCTTGCTACAAGGATCGGGGCAACAACGATTATCGATAATACCTGGGCCACACCTATGTTTCAGAATCCGCTTCAATACGGGATCGATCTGGTTGTTCATTCGATGACGAAATACATCTCCGGTCATAGCGATCTGGTCGGTGGTGTTATTATTGGGTCGCAGAAGCATATGGATGAATTGTTCGCTAGCGAATTTCAGCTCTTGGGGGGGATTCTTCATCCGCAGAGTGCTGCTATTTTTATGCGAGGATTACGGACGCTGCCGCTGCGGATGCAGAAGCATGAGCAGAATGGGCTGCTAATTGCGAGTTACCTGAATACAAGGCCGCATATTATCCGTGTCAATCATCCCGGGCTTCCCGATCATCCGCAGCATGATTTATTCAAGACGCAGATGCTCGGAAGCAACAGTCTGTTGTCTTTTGAAACAGATATCTCCATGGATAACATGAGACATTGGGCGAATTCCCTGCAGTTATTCCGTAAAGGGATCAGTTGGGGCGGTTACGAAAGTCTGATCTATATGAAGGAGCTATCCGACGGTAAGTTTATCGTTCGCTTGTATATCGGCTTGGAGGAGCCTGATGATCTTATTCGCGATATGGAACAAGCGTTTGACAGCATCGGTTGTGGAATGAAGTAAAGAAACATCAAAAAAAGTCCGGATGACAGCACGAGTTGCGTGGTCATCCGGACTTTTCTCATTTGTTATCCGTGGGTACTTTCTGAATATTGCCCTCGATCGCATCCATTAGTAAGTTGAATTGCATAACAGCTTGTTCCTTATCACGGTTAGCTATGGCTTCAGCGATACATGGATGGAATGGGAATGTATCTGTGAACAATCTATTTTGACCGAGTGGAGCGGTCTCCCAGAATGTGTCGAACAACGTGGACATTGAAGTGATGATGCTTTGTAGAACTTTATTTCTGGACGCTTCATAAATCGTTTGGTGAAAATTTTTGTCAGCCAGACGTGTAATCGGACCATCTGGATTGCTCCTAATCTCGTTCAAATAATGCATCATTCGTTCGATTTGTTCTTCTGTAGCATGTTCTGTTGCGAGTTCAACGGCCAGTCCTTCAAGAGCCCTGCGAACCTGGCAAGCTTGCAACAGCAGTGTCTTCTCATTGCTGACATCGATTTTGGTCGAGAAGCGGTAGGAAGAAGTATCATCGACGAAGACGCCTTTTCCGTTGACCATCTTGACAAACTCCATTGCTTCAAGAGATCGGAGCGCTTCGCGAATTGAAGTGCGGCTAACATCGAGCAATTTGCTCATCTCTTCGAGTGAGGGAAGTTTGTCCCCATTTTGCAGGCCATTTTCTTGAATGTAATGCACAATTTCTTGTGCGGCGATCTCATGCAGCTGCATTTTTTTAATTTTTTGCAACGTAAGGGTCCTCCTTATTTCAATACCTATCATACTGTACTATAGCTTAATATTACAGATAATGAAAGATCGTGTCTATGAAGATCTCCACAACGTATCAACGAGGCAGGTTGTATTGACGTATGTGCTTAATCAGTCCTTCCCAACAGGCGCTATCATTGGCCGGCGCAACGATGCGGAATTGAAGTCATGCCTTGCCGCAAACGGAATTAGAGCTCACCAGGGAGGAGATCCGATGGCTGGATATTCTATCCCAACCCTGTTTGGTAGGATTTCCAAATATTTGAACAAAAGTGATTGACGTGAAAACGTATTCATAATAGAATGATATTTGTAAACATTTGGGTGAAAAACCAATGACATTTTACATGTTTTGCCCGAATTTTTGGGCAAATGTTGGGGTGGTGGTTAGCGGATAATCAGGTGTTTGTGCCAGAACATTTGGGTATGATTTGATATTGCGCTTCCAGTATAATGGATTGGTGCAGTTTGAAATCATAAATGAATGGCAAAAAAGGAGCCAATTGCAAGTGACAACTTTAAAAGATATAGCAGAAGCTGTAGGCGTGTCGATATCCACCGTCTCCCGTGTCATCAACAATGATGTGACCAAACATGTTAGTAAGGAGACAAGAAGCAAGATTTGGCGTGCTGTTCAAGAGCTTGGTTATGCGCCGAACGAATCTGCGCGCAAGCTGGTGATGAAGAAGAAGTCGGCTTCGAAGCAGCCTTCGATGCAAATTGGGTTCATCTCCTCTTGGACGATATATTCAGCAGAGCAGGATCCGTTCTTCACAACGATTTTTGCCGGCATACGAAAAATGCTCGAGGACTACGGATATACGTTCGCTTACATGCTCACATTCAGGGAACTTCGAAATGAAGTGACGCTGCATAAGATGCTCCATGAGCATAGGGTCGACGGAGTGATCGTGTTTGGGAATGTTGACGAGGATCATGACATTGTCGGCTTGATTCAGAAGCATGTTCCAGCAGTCGTGGGTGTGATGTCAGACAGCCCAGACATTCAGAATATTAATTTCAACCACATTGCTGCGGCAGAGACGGCTGTTAACCATTTGATTGGGCAAGGCCATCGGCAGATTGGCTTTATCGGCGGGCATGGCTGCGACGGGGATTCCGAGTACGATGAGCGTTATATTGGATATAAGCTATCGATGCAGAAAGCCGGTCTGGAGATCCGTAAAGAGTGGCTCGTCAATACGGAGTGGGTCGTTGACCGTAGCTACAGCTGTATGCTGGAAATGTTGGAGCGGAGCCAAGGCAATCAGCTGCCTACTGCCATATTCGCGGCTAGTGATCGATTGGCACTTCCGGCCATGAGAGCAACCATCGAAAGGGGATTCAATGTCCCACAGGACATCGCATTTATCGGGATCGATAATATTGAGTTGTCTCAATACACTTCACCTCCATTATCAACCATTCATATCCCGAAATTTGAGCTTGGCATGACAGCGGTCAAAACGTTGATCGATTATATGCAGAGCGATTTCCGTCCGTCGTTTCGGTTGCTACTGCCGCATGAGCTTATTGTACGACAGTCTTCAGATTATAAGAGGAATGAGTAAAGGCAGTCACGGGTCATATGATCAGTCAACCAAGATGCCCGTCATTTCCTGCGACTTTAGGGCAAACGTTATCATATTTTGTGCCCAAGTTTATGCGCCGCCACCGAATCCATTCGCTCTGGCGGACGTGTCGTGGAGGTCGCACCAATACCCGATTTTATGAAAGAGGGTCGATGAATTCTTGGAACAAGTTACCCCTGATGTACCAATCCACAAAGACCGAACCCGCACAGCACCCTCACCGCTATTAAAAACGGTCAAACGAAATTGGGATCTATACTTAATGATTATTCCTGTAATCGCTTTCTTCATCATCTTCGCTTACCTTCCACTGTATGGCATACAAATCGCATTCAAAGATTTTTCCGCATTTAAAGGCATCTGGGATAGCCCATGGGTCGGCTTCAAGCATTTCGAACGGTTTTTTGACAGCTATTATTTTTGGCGGTTGATTAAGAATTCTTTCCTGCTTGGCATCTACTCGTTGGCGATAGGCTTCCCGATTCCGATTATTCTTGCGCTCATGCTGAACGAAGTCAAATCGAACCGGTTCAAAAAATTCGTTCAGACGATCACCTATGCGCCGTATTTTCTTTCCACCGTTGTTATCGTTGGGATGCTCTTCATCTTCCTCTCACCTAGAACCGGCCTAATCAATCATATCATTCAAGCTTTTGGCGGGGATCCGATCGCATTTATGACGAGTGCGGGATGGTTCAAGACCTTATATGTTTTCTCAGATGTGTGGCAAACGGCAGGCTGGAGCTCGATTATTTACTTGGCCTCGTTATCGGGCATTGATACGCAGCTTCATGAGGCGGCTAAAGTTGACGGTGCAACGAAACTGCAGCGCATTTGGCATATCAATATTCCAGGCATTATGCCGACGATCGTCATTTTACTGATCTTGAATCTCGGCTCGGTCTTAAGTATCGGCTTCGAGAAAGTACTCCTCATGCAGAATAACTTGAACATGTCCGGATCGGATATTATCTCGACGTACGTCTACCGCAGCGGGATTTTGGATGCGCAGTACAGCTTCTCGACCGCAGTGGATCTTTTCAATTCAATTATTAACTTCGTTTTGCTCGTCACGGTCAATTATGTGGCCCGCAAAGTGAACGATACCAGCTTGTGGTAAGGAGTGAAATAACGTTATGGGATTGCAAAGCCGTGGAGACCGTCTGGTCGAGATTATCAATTATATCCTGCTTGCGCTGATCGCCGCCGTTGTCATTTATCCGCTGGTGTTCGTGCTTAGCGCTTCTTTTTCGAAACCGGATTTTGTGCTGCGCGGTGAAATGTGGCTGCTGCCAAAAGGCATTAACTTGGATGCGTACTCGAAAATTTTTCAGAACAAAGATTTGTGGATTGGTTACAGAAATACGATTGTATATACGCTCGTTGGCACGTCTATCAATCTACTGATGACCATTCTCGCTGCTTATCCGATGTCTCGCAAAGATTTTGCGGGCCGGAATCTCGTGATGGCAATGATGGTGGTCACGCTGTTCTTCAGTGGCGGTCTCATTCCGACGTATTTGCTGATCAAAAAACTGCATATGCTCGACACGTTCTGGGTGATGGTGATTCCGAATGCTGTATCGGTCTGGAACATTATCATCATGCGTACGTTCTTCCAATCCAGCATTCCACATGAAATTCAGGAGTCGGCAATGATCGACGGCTGCGCCAATTGGCAGATCTTGATTCGAATCGTGCTCCCGTTATCGATGCCTGTCATTGCGGTTATGATTCTGTTCTATGCTGTCGGCCACTGGAACGCGTTTTTTAATGCCTTAATTTATTTGAATGACAAGGATAAGTTTCCGCTGCAGCTTATTTTGAGGGAAATGCTCATTCAGAACTCGATGAAGGATATGGCGAAGCTGACGCAGGAAGCGGTCGCGAAGCAAGCGATGAGTGTGGAAGGTATCAAATATGCGATCATCGTGGTCGCCAATTTGCCGGTATTGCTGCTGTATCCGTTCTTGCAGAAGTATTTTGTCAAAGGCGTAATGATCGGAGCGTTGAAGGGTTAATCAATACGTAAAGACCATATGAAAATATTGATGGAGGGGTAACGACATGAAAGGAAGAAAATTCAGTCTACTACTGCTCGTACTTACACTTATGGTTTCATTATTTGCAGGTTGCAGCGGAGGGGGAGATACGGCGGCGGAGAACAACAAAGACACAGCAAAAGGAACGACGACCGATACGTCGACTGCAACGGACAATGCGACAAAAGAAGGCTTCCCGATCGTCAAGGACAAAATCACGATCAAAGGGTTTGGTTCCAAGCTGTATGACTTTGCCGACTGGAATACATTAAAGCTGTGGCAGGAATACGAGAAGATGACGAATATCCATATTGACTGGACTGTCGCATCACAATCGAACCTGAAGGAGAAACGCAATATCGTGCTTGGTGGCGGAGATTTGCCTGATATGTTCTTCGCTGCAGCGATTCCGCGTGCGGACTTGATTAAGTATGGTCAAGAAGGCGCGTTCCTGAAGCTGAACGATTACATTGATCAATATGCGCCGAATTTCAAGGCGATTATGGAGAAATACCCGCTTGTGCGAAAAGCGATCACGATGCCGGATGGCAGCATCTATGGGATGCCAACGATTTACGATCCGGAATTCAAGTCCTTGTTCTATGGTACGCCATGGATGAAGAAGGAATGGCTTGACAATCTCGGCTTACAGGAGCCGACAACGCTTGACGATTTCTATAATGTATTGAAAGCGATCAAGGAGAAAGATCCGAACAAGAACGGCAAAGCTGATGAAATCGGTTGGGGTAGCGGATATGGCGCAGACGGACTCATCAGTTTCCTAAAGGGCTCGTTCGGCCTTGGGACCCACGGTTCTACACATCCTTATGTGGATACGGATCCAAGCAGCGGCAGCTTGCGCTTTATTCCGACGGATACGCGTTACAAGGAATTGCTCGAATATGCGCACAAGCTCTATAAAGACGGATTGCTCGACAGCGAGTTGTTCACGTTGAACGGTAAAGATACGGAATTTACGTCCAAAGCTTCGACCGGTGTGTACGCGTTCCTTGATAGTGTAGATCCATCGGCGGTATTTAACCAAGAGGGGTACATTGGTTCACCGGTGCTCGAAGGTCCGCATGGCGACCGGATCAATACGATGCTTGGTTCTCCAGTAGGTGGGCTTGGTATGTTCGTATTGACGGCTAACAACAAGTATCCAGCTGAAATGGTCAGATGGATGGACCATTTCTACAGCGATGAAGGGGCCAAGATGTTCTTCCTCGGTTGGAAAGACTTGACGTACAAAGAAATGCCGAACGGCGAGTTCGAATATACGGATGAAATCACGAAAAATCCGAAAGGCCTGACCCTTGATCAAGCAATCAGCCAATACTTGATGTGGCCGGGCGGTTATTATCCGGGCATCGTGAAGCAGAAATTTTTCAAAGGTGCGGAAGGGCGTCCAACCTCAGTCGACAATGCGAAGAAAGCTGAGCCGTTCACGATCAAGATTGACGACGTGTGGCCATCGTTCAACTATACGGCTGAAGAGACCGAAGAGCTGACGACGATTGCCAACGACATTACGACGTATGTAGGCGAAATGAGAGACAAGTTCATTATCGGCGACGAATCATTCGCCAAGTGGGATGAATACGTTTCGACGATCCAAAAAATGAATCTGGATCGCTACATGGAAATTTATAAGCAAGCGTACGACCGTTATATGAGCGATAAATAATAAAAAAGCGTTGCCGTCGGCTGCGCCGCCACCGAATTCATTCGTTCAGGCGGACGCGTGAAGGTTGCTCCGATTCCTTATTTTATGAAATGCTAATCAACGTTTTATATCCGCTTTCAGCAAGTTAAAAATGGAGGGTATTCGGTGGTTCGTAAATTTCACAAACAAATACCAAAGCTATTACTTGCGGCAATCGCTGTTTCGTTGATCGCCTGGTGGTTTTATTCAAGAAAAGCGGACTATTCGGCGTTGGCGAACATTCCCCAGTACAACGATGTCGATACGCAATCGATTTTGGCTGGGGAAGACATCAAGTCGAGGCTGGAGCCTTCTTATTTGAAATACGTCAAGCAGTTGAAAAGTGAAGGAAAACAGGATACCGAGAACGTAAACATCGTCATTCCGGGCGCAGACTACGCGGCGATCAGCGATTTTGGTGTGAGCAAGCAGGACTCTATTGGAGACCGTGCCGGAACTGCGCTGATCCAAACTGATGAAAACAGCTGGGCTGAATATACCCTAGACATTCCGCGGGACGGGTTTTACCAAATCGGCATGACCTATTATGC
Source organism: Paenibacillus sp. EB106-05-06-XG162 (assembly GCF_058791655.1). NCBI lineage: Bacteria > Bacillati > Bacillota > Bacilli > Caryophanales > Paenibacillaceae > Paenibacillus > Paenibacillus sp. EB106-05-06-XG162. Next base: position 364,305 of record NZ_JBYTDT010000004.1, on the reverse strand, counting down.
GATGCCGGGCAAGCGGGCATCCATCCTACGCAGCCTGCAAATCGACGGCAAGTATCCATTTTTTCAGGCCAAAATGATCGATTTCAAACGGATGTGGAGAGAAGTCGGTGAGCCTTGGAAAGATAATCAAGGCAACGAATTCAATCCGCGCCAGGAAGAAGTCATGGGCTGGCAATTCCAGGAGCTTCACGATGCCGAGAGCAAAGTGTCTGAACCTTTGCGATTTTATTTGACCCAAGGAAAGCATACGATTCGGCTGACGGTAATTCGGGAGCCGGCGGCGATCGGGGAAATTCGCGTTTTTTCTCCGGATAAGCTGCCTGGATATGCAGATATACACAAACAAGATTTGAAGCAGGGACGCCAGGAATCCAAAGACAAACTGCTGAAATTCCAAGCGGAGCAAGCGGTACTGAAGTCCGACCCGACCTTGCGCAGGCAGGAAGACCGCAATCCGGCATCCGATCCGTATGACAGCAATAAGAGCATTCTGAACGTGTTCGGAGGCTCGGGCTGGCGCAAAGGCGGTCAATGGGCAGAATGGGAAATCGACGTTCCCGAATCGGGTTTGTACAACATTGGCGCCCGGTATTCAAATCCTTACTTAAATGGCATTCCGGTACAGAGGAAGGTTGCAATCGACGGTAAAATTCCGTTCGCCGAAATGAACGCGGTCAGCTTCGAATACGGCAGCGGCTGGCAAATCGCCGGATTCGGCGGCAAGGAGTCGCCGTATGAACTTTATCTAGAGAAGGGTAAACACCGCATTCGGATGGAAATGCAGATCGGCTCGCTCGGTGAAGTGTTCGAAATCGTTCAGCAGGTCACGCAGCACATGTCGCTGCTGCAGCGGGAAATTTATCTCGTGACGGGAACGAATCCCGATCCGAACCGCGATTATGAGCTCAAGAAAAGTATCCCGAATATAATTCCGAGATTGAATTTGATGGCGAAAGATCTCCAGGATGGCATGAAGCTGCTCTATTCACTTGGGGTCGAACAGAACAGCTCCCAGGTCAGTACACTCGGCATGGCGCGTGACCAACTACTTGATATGGCGAAGAAACCGGAGACGATCACGGCGAGGCTCGATCAGTTCTCCGACAAACAGGCGGAGCTTGGGACATGGATGACATCCCTAACCGGGCAAGGGCTGCTGCTCGATTATTTTATCGTGAAGTCGCCGGATCAGCCGTGGCCGGATGCGAACACAGGCTGGGCCGCTCAAAGCTGGAATTCGGTGAACGATTTTCTACTCTCATTCCGTAAAGACTACGACGGTATTGGGAATCGGTACGGCGAACAAGACAAAGTACTGGACGTCTGGGTTGCTCGAGGACGGGAATGGGCGAATATTATCAAGCGGATGACGGACGAGGAATTTACTCCGCAAACTGGAATCAAGGTGAACATCAACGTCATTCCGGCCGGAGCGATGCATCTGCTTATGCTGTCAAGCACCGCCGGAATGGCGCCAGACGTTGCGCTTGGAGTACAAGCGGAAATTCCGATCGATTACGCGGTCAGAAATGCCGTCGTCAACCTGGGCGAGTTCCCGGATTATAACGAAATCGCTGCGCGGTTCCGGCCGGGTGCGCTCATTCCGTACCAATTCAATAACGGGCATTATGCACTTCCTGAGAATCAAAACTTCAGCATGCTGTTTTATCGCAAAGACATTTTGCAGCAGCTTGGTGTCGAGAAGGCGCCTGAGACATGGCAGGATATTATGGATTTGATTCCGCTCCTGCAGCAGAACGGTATGGACTTTTATTACGGGCATGCGCCGGACGATTTCACCCCGTTCCTATTCCAGAACAGCGGCGAATATTACCGCGAGAACAGCAAATATTCCGCGCTTGACACGCCAGAAGCTCTAAAGGCGATGAAGATGTGGACGGATTTGTTTACGAACTACAAAATCAACAAAAAAGCGGATTTTTACAATCGGTTCCGCACCGGGGAAATGCCGATCGGCATAGCAGACTACTCGACGTATATTTTGCTGTCCACGGCTGCGCCAGAGTTGACCGGATGGTGGGAAATGAAGCCGATGCCAGGCATTATGGACAAAGACGGCCAAATCAACCGCTCAACGGGCGGGGCTGCACAAACCGGGGTTATATTCAAAGCTACGAAGATGAAAAACGAAGCCTGGGACTATTTGAAATGGTGGACCAGCGCCGATGTGCAAGAGCAGTTCGGTTCGGAGCTTGAATCGGTTCTCGGCGTCGAAGCCCGCTGGAATACGGCGAACGTCGAGGCGCTTAAACGGCTGCCATGGTCTTCCCAGGATATCGATTCCGTACTAAAGCAATGGGATTGGTTCAAAGAACGCGAAATCGTACTTGGCGCGTATTTCACGACACGCCATATTACGAATATGTGGAACGAAATCGTGCTGAACGGCAAAACGGTACGTGAAGCCGTCGAAGACGGCATTAAGGAAATTAACAAAGAGCTGCGGAAGAAGCGCGAGGAATTCGGGCTTGACGTAGGGGAGCAAGAAGGAAACGGGAAAGGGGGTGGCAGCCGATGAGTGAAATATCGGTAGAGACAAAAACGAGCGAACCAGCGCGCCCTTTGCGGGCGGCCTCCAAGCTTAAGGAGCTTTGGAAGGACATTGTGCGAAACCGGGTATCGTTTTATTTTCTCACTCCATTCATGATCCTGTTTCTGGTATTTACGATCATTCCCGTCTTGACAGCATTTGGGGTAAGCTTCACTTATTTTAATATTTTGGAGCCCCCCAAATGGATTGGGCTGTCGAATTACCGGCTGCTGTTCATTGACGACGACATCTTCCTGACGGCGCTTGGAAATACGTTGAAATTCGCAGTCGTTACCGGACCGGTCGGTTACGCTATGGCGTTTCTGCTCGCTTGGCTGATCAGCCAAATTCCACAGAAATATCGGTTCTTCTATACGCTGTGTTATTATACACCGTCAATTGCAAGTGGAGTCGCAATGACCGTCGTCTGGCAGTATTTATTCTCCGGTGACCGCTACGGCATGCTAAACTATTGGCTGCTAAAGCTTGGCTTTATCAATGAGCCGTGGCAGTGGCTGGAAGACGTCAATACGATTCTGCCGATCATTATGATCGTTTCGCTTTGGATGAGCATGGGAATCGGTTTTCTCGCCTTTCTGGCGGGTTTGCAGAACGTCCCGCGCGATTTGTACGAAGCCGGCGCAATTGACGGAGTCAGATACCGCTGGCAGGAGCTGTGGTACATTACGGTTCCAGCGGTGAAGCCGCAGCTGCTGTTCGGCGCGGTCATGCAGGTGGTCGGTGCGCTCAACGTATTCAGCGTCAGTGTTGAGTTGGCAGGTATGCCGAGCCCGTTATATGCCGGACATACCATTTTGACCCACCTGCACGATTACGCGTTTATCCGCTTCGAGATGGGCTACGCATCGGCGATCGCCGTCGTTTTATTCTGCATGATGGTTGGCTTGAACCGGTTTATTTTCAAATGGCTTGGAAACAAGGAGTGATCGTTGTTGTCAACATTATCGGGTTCCATGGTGAAAGGCAGAAGAGTGGATTGGGGAGGGATAATTCTTTATTTAATCCTGACCTGCTTCGCGCTGCTGATGGTGGCTCCCCTCGTTTATCTGGTTTCGACTGCGTTTAAGCCGCTGGAAGAGCTGTTTTTATTTCCTCCGAGGTTTTTCGTTATCAACCCGACGTTGAAAAATTTCAACGATCTGCTGATGATCACGGGTGCGTCCACGGTGCCGTTTTCGCGGTATATTTTTAACAGCTTGTTCATTACGCTCGCCTCCGTCAGTTTGGGAGTCGTCATCTCGGCGATGGCCGCTTATCCTTTAAGCAAGCATCCGATGCCGTTTCGCAAACCGATTTTTTCCATGATCATTCTTGCGTTGATGTTCGCTCCTGCGGTGACGCAAATTCCGCAATATCTCGTTATCGCTAATCTCGGCTTGATGAATACGTATTGGGCCATGATTGTTCCCGGCTTGGCGGCGCCTGTGTTCTTATTCCTGACGAAGCAGTTCTTGGACCAAATCCCGGATCCGCTGCTGGAGGCGGCTAAAATCGACGGCGCGCGGGAATGGGTTATTTTCTGGAGGATCGTCATGCCGATGCTAAAGCCTGCTTTGTCCACGGTTGTACTGCTCAGCTTCATCAGCACTTGGAACGATCCCGGACCGGCGATGCTGTTCACGACAGCGGAAAGCATGAAAACACTGCCATATGCGTTATCCACGATCAGCGGAGGGACGGGAGTGATCGCCCAAGCTGGAGCTGGTGCGGCGGCGGCATTGCTCACAGTCATTCCAAGCATCGTCATGTTCGTCATTTCGCAGCGCATGGTTCTCGAGACGATGGCCCATTCGGGCATAAAAGATTAACGGGTAAGGAGCCGGATTTCATGAAACGATCGACTTCGAAACGAGCGATTGCCGCGCTGCTGATGCTGGTGATGCTGGCGATGTTTGCGCTGCCGGATGAGGCTGCGGCCAATAGCCCGTACAAAGGTTATATCTATAATCAGTCTGAGGAAACACCGATTTCGATCAATGGATATTTGTATCGTGATTCGATCGACGGCTATGACTGGGACGCAGGTCCGTTCAAGGAGCCGGAGGATCTGTTCATCGCAGGAGACGATACGATATATGTAGTTGACGGGGGCAATAACCGGGTTGTTCATTTCGACAAGAGCCAGCGTCTGCTCGGCATTTACGGCGATCCGGAAGGCAAAGGGCAGCTGAACGGCCCAAAAGGCGTCTACGTCACGGGAGACGGCGAAATATTCGTTGCCGATACGTTGAATCACCGGATCGTTGTGTTCAACCGGGAGGGCAGGTTCGTCAAGGAATTTGGGGCCCCACAAAGCCCGCTGCTTGGCGCAGATTTCGTCTATTCTCCTTCCAAGCTTATCATCGATAAACGAAATTATATGTTCGTCGTTAGTGAAGGAGCCTACCAAGGCTTGCTGCAGATCGATCCGAATGGAGTGTTCAAAGGCTTTTTCGGCGCCAACCTGCTTGGCTTCAGCTGGGAAAAAACGATCGTCAAGTTCGTTGCCTCGCAAGAGCAGAAGGAGCAGCTGTCGAACGAAAAGCCTCCGGAATTTTCGAACCTGATTCAGGATCAGGAAGGGTTCGTCTACACGACGACACTCGGTATTCCGACAAGCCAGTTGAAGCGGCTGAGCGCCGTTGGCGTCAATACGCTGACTGACATCGAATACGGAGATCATCATATGGCCCGCCGGAATTGGGAGAGGTTGTTTCCAACGTTTATTGACGTAACTGTAAACGATAAAGGCGTGTTCACCGCTTTGGATCAAACGACAGGCAGAGCGTTCCAGTACGACAAGCTTGGCAATTTGCTGTTTATTTTCGGCGGCATCGGCGAGCAAGATGGGCTGTTCAAGACGCCATCCGCTATTTCGGAGACGTCGGACGGCACGATTTATATCGCGGACCGGACGCGCGGGCGGATCGACCGTTTTCGTACCACGCCTTTCGCAGATAAGGTGCACGAAGCGACGAATTTGTATGTGGACGGAGATTACGAGAAATCGGCCGAACCGTGGCGGGACGTGCTGGACATGAACAGCAGCTACGATTTGGCTTATAAGGCGATCGGCAAGGCCCTTTACAAATCCGGACAATACCGCGAAGCGATGGATTATTTCGAGCAGGCCAAAGCGCGTGACGATTATTCAGCTGCGTTTCTGGAATACCGTAAGCAATATATGCGGCAGCATTTTGCCTGGATCGCCGGCGGGGCGGTGGCGCTGTACACGCTGCTCAAAATCGGATTCCGCTTGTACCGGAAATGGCGAAGCAAGCGCAGCCAATCACAAATGGCGGTATCTGAAGGGGGAAGTGCTTAATGAATACGGTGCGGCTGGCAAAACTGGTGCTGCTTCACCCTATCCAATTTTTCGAAGATATCCAGGAGCGGGCGAAATGGCATTATGCTTTCGTCATGATCGGATTGGCGATTCTGGCTCATTATCTCTCCTTGACGTTTTCCGGTTTTTTGTTCCAAACGCGGGAGCCGTACCAAATTTCGATTTTCATCGAAGCGTTGTGGATCGTCGTTCCTTGGCTGACCTGGTCGGTCACGAATTGGGGCGTCAGCACCATCATGGACGGAGAGGGTAAGTTTAAACAGATTTTCGTAGGCAGCGCTTTCACGTTGATACCGTATATCGCCTTGTCCGTTCCGGTGGCAGTTGTCAGCAATCTTCTCGCCAAATCGGAAGCGAGTATGTATAACGGGCTGGAATTGTTCATATTTGTTTGGGTCGTCTACTTAATCTTGCTTCAGGTCAAAATCATTCACGATTTTACGTTCGGCAAAATGCTATGGATTACTGTTCTGACGATCGTCGGCATGTTCATCATTTGGTTTATCGGACTTCTCTTGTATGGGCTGATCAACCAATCGATTCAATTCGTAATCGGACTTTATAAAGAAATTAATTATCGCTTGTAGGGAGGAGAGGACAATCGATGACGAATAAAGCCCAAAAAATCGCGATTGCCGCTGCCGCTGCTGTAGCCATCCTTTTCTTCGTGACGGCCTCCCCGTATTTCTCGCAAGCGGAAGGTGGCGTGATGGAGCAGGAGGCGTCCGCAGGGGCGGCTGAGCAGGGAGCGGCCTCGGCGGCTGAGTCTTCAGCGGCTCCGGCGGAAGAGAAAGCTCCAGCTGGCGAATCATCAACAGGAAAGGCTGAAGAGTCCTCGGCAGCGACCACAGAGAAGCAGGAGATTTCCCCTGCGGTTGACCCTGCAGCGTATAAGCTGACGACGGCCAAAAAGAAGGTTGCCGAAAATTCGAATTTCGAACTATTTATTGACGACAAAACCGGGCAAATACGTCTGGTCGGCAAACACAGTGGTAACGAGTGGGGGGCGCCTCCGGTGGAGAAAAAGATGCCGCCGGCCAATCAGAAGTTTATCGAATCGCCGGTTCATATTCGATATACCGAAGGTGGAGACGTTCGTCAAACGTATCCTTCCAAGGAGAAAGGGACAATAACGACCGTGAAGCCGACCGAACAAGGGGCCCTGGTGCAATACGAGCTGACGGGGCTTCAAATTAGTTTTTCACTGGAATATAAACTGCTTGATGAAGGGATCGAAGTTCGTATTCCGTTTCAATCGATTCATGAGCAAGGCAAAGCCAAGCTGATCAGTTTGGAGCCGGTGCCGTTTTTCGGAGCGGCACCTCAGCAGTCCAAAGGCGCGATGTTCATTCCTGACGGTTCGGGAGCACTCGTTAAGTTCAAATCGAACCATCCGACTTATTTCGAACCGTACAGCGAGCGCATTTATGGCGGTGACTACGCCTTTATGACGACCGTATACAAGCAGGTCACCTACAACAAGAGCGAACTCGAAAGCTACGGCCCGCACGAAGCAGTGGCGCTGCCGGTATTCGGCATTTATAAGGACGATACCGCCTTTCTTGGGATCGTAACCGAAGGCGATGCAGACGCCAAAATCAACGGAACGCCGACGGGCTTACGCAATATTCCACTGTATCGGATTTCGGCGGAATTGGTCTACCGTAACAGCGACATCGTGTTTATCGGCAGTTCCGGGGAAATTCCGCTCGTGCAGCGGGAGATGATTCCCGGGGACCGGGCCGTACGGTTCGTGCCGCTTGAGGGCGAGCAGGCGGATTATGTCGGCATGGCTCATGCTTACCGTGACTATTTGGTTCACGTCAAAGGAGTTAAGCCCGTTGAGACCAAGCGTCCTGCCTTCCAGCTGCAACTGCTCGGCGGGGTGCAACGCAAGGATATGATCGGCAACACCTTTGTTTCGATGACGACGTTCGAGCAGGCGAAAGAGATTTTAGACGGATATACCGCAGCAGGTGTCGATTCGCTCGAGGTCACTTACGAGGGTTGGTCCAATGATGGCATGTACGGCAACGCGCCGGATCATTTCCCGGCCGAAGGCAGTCTCGGCGGCAACCACGACCTTGAAGCGCTGGCCGCTTATGCCAAGGAGAAAGGAATCCGGCTGTACTTGAAAACGAATTACGTTAAGCCTTATGAGAGCAGCGATGCGTTAAAACCTTCACAGGACTCGATTCGCGGACTCAATAAGGAAGTTATGGAAGTCAGAGATCCTTGGGTGACAACGAATCAGCCATCGTGGAAGCTGTTTTATTATTTGAAGCCGGATCGTGTGTATGACAAATATATCTCCGAAGAAGCCAGCAAGCTCGCCGAGCTTGGCGCTGACGGCATCCATTTACAGTATATGGGCGATACGCTGTATTCGGATCAAAGCTCGGATATTCCGTACAACCGGAAGCAAACGATGGAAACGTGGACGAAGGCGATGGATCTGATGCGCTCACAAACAGGGCATGCTTCGGTTGACTACGGTTTCGCTTATGCACTCGGCCACGTCGACCGGATCGACGGTGTCCCGATGGATTCCAGCCATTACGTCTACGAAGACGGTTCCGTTCCCTTTTACCAAATTGCCGTACGCGGCCTTGTTCCTTATACTGGTGACCCGTCCAATTTGCAGGACGATCCCCGCATATGGAATCTCCGACTGCTCGAATACGGAGCGATGCCAAGTTACCTGCTGACGTACGAGGACAGCTCGCTGCTGAAACGAACGATGGTTGACGGCTTGTTCAGCTCGAACTACAGCAAGTGGCTGAAGCCGTCAATCGACGAATACAAGAAGCTGACTGAGGTGCTCAATTTGGTGGAGGGACAGGAAATAACCAACCACGAGCAGCTGGACACCTACGTATACCGGACGACGTATGCGAATGGCGTGCAAGTTACCGTAAATTACGACAGCGAGCCTACCCACGTCGGGAACGATGTCATCCAGTCTTATGACTACTCGGTTCGGAAAGGATGAAGCTTACGGTGAAAACACGACTTGGCCTTACGTTGAGAGCACGGCATATCGTCCAAGGATATTCGTTCATATCGATTTGGATCGTCGGCTTCTTCCTGTTTATGGCTATTCCGCTGTTCAAATCGCTGATGTTTTCGTTTCAGGATTTAAAAATCATGTCGGGCGGCCTGGAAGCGACCAAGGTCGGACTGAAGCATTACAATAACGCGTTTACGGTTGACACGAGCTTTATTCCGAAGCTCATTACGTCGTTTACGAACATCGTCATTCAAGTCCCGCTTACGCTCGTTTTTGCGATGTTCACCGCCCTGCTGCTGAATCGCAAGCTGTTTGGCCGCATCGCATTCCGCGGCATTTTCTTCCTGCCTGTCATCATTGCGTCGGGGGCCGTGTTGAAGAAGTTAATGGGGCAAGGGGCTACGCGGCTACCGATTTTCGACCAGGTGGATCTTGTCGGCAAGCTGATCGATTACGTACCGGGACAAATTTTGTTCCCGCTGCTGAAAATGCTGGATGCAATCACGCTTATCATGTGGGATTCAGGCGTCCAAATCCTGATTTTCCTTGCCGGCCTTCAGAGCATCTCCACAACGTTGTACGAAGCGGCGAAATGCGATGGAGCGACCCCTTGGGAAAGCTTCTGGAAGGTGACATTTCCGATGATCGTACCGATGATTCTCGTCAATACACTATTCAGTATCGTAAGCTCGTTCACGAAGGTGGACAACAGCGTGATGGATTATATTCAATACATCGTGTTCAATAAAAACGATTATGGTTACGCTTCCTCGCTCGGCTGGATTTATTTTATATTCATATTTCTCGTCATCGGCGCCGTATTTTTGATGTTCCGCGGCGCTTCGGCCGAAGAAAGGAGGTAACGGTATGGCGATTAACCGAGATGCGGTCACGACGCACGTTTCTACGTTCAAACGGATCGCGGCGGACAAAGGGGTTGCCACGGCGCCACTTCGTCGAGCGGCCACACGGCGGACGAAAACGTTCCTATCCCAGCTGTTCATTTATTCGGTATTACTTAGTCTTGCATTCGTCTTCATTTATCCGATGCTGTTTATTTTTAGTAGCTCGCTAATGCAGGCCGACGACGTTGCCGACGCGACCGTCAAATGGATCCCGAAGCAACTGTCGTTTGCCAATTATACTTACGCCTTTCAGCAGCTTGATTTTTGGAGAAGCTTCATGAACAGTACGATCATCTCGCTTGGCAGCGCCGTCGTACAGGTCGTAAGCTGCGCTGTCGTCGGTTACGGTTTTGCCCGTTTCCGTTTTCCGGGTCGCGGTTTATGGCTTGCACTCGTGCTGTTCACATTCCTTGTACCGCCGCAAACGATTATCGTTCCGCTGTTTTTGCAATTCAGCGATCTGGGCTGGTTGAATACATACTTACCGTTTATCGCGCCGGGGCTGTTCGGCCATGGGTTAAAGGGCGCGTTGTTCGTTCTGATCTTTATCCAGTTTTTCAGCAAACTGCCGAACCAACTGGAAGAAGCGGCGCTAATTGACGGGGCAGGAGCGTTTCGCACGTTTCGCTCCATCATGTTTCCGCTCGCCCGTCCGGCGATGCTTGTCGTATTTTTGTTCTCGATCGTATGGCATTGGACCGATACGTACGAGCCAACGATGTATTTGATGGAACCGGAGAAGTTCAACATGACGCAGCAGTTATCGAAGATGGACGGAGAAGGGAATGGCGAAGGGGCCAAACAACTCGCTGTGACCAAATCGGTCATCGGAGAACCGCCGACGAAGGTGAATCGCGTTATGGCAGGGGCGCTGCTGTCGATCTTGCCGCTTTTGGCACTGTATTTGTTTACGCAGCGTTATTTTGTGGAAAGCGTCGAACGAACCGGAATCGCCGGCGATTGACACGGCACTGCACGACCGCTTTTGAGGGAGGTGATGGCCGCTCGGTTTGAGCGATTTATTGATTCAACCTGGTACAGTATATTTTCAATTGAAAAAATGGGAGGGTACTTGAATGAAAAAAATGCTGTTCGTTTCGATCATTCTCGTTTTAACGTTTGTCACTGTGCTGACTGGATGCGGCGGCACTAGCAATGTATCTGGAAACAAAGATACGGCCGCACAAACAGATACTGCAGATAATGCAAAAACAAACGACCAGACAGCGAAGGATGATGTTGCAAAAACAGCGGATACGAACTCTTCCGGTGACGCGGCCAAAACGGATACGGTGAATACGGAACTAACAGGCGAGATTACGTTTTGGAATGGTCTTGGAAAAGATGACAAATCGTTTGATAACGTGATTGAAGGCTTTAATAAAAAATACCCGAACATTAAAGTAAAAAATCTTAAAAACGGCACTCATTACGAAATCGCCAACAAAATGAAAACGGCGATTGCCGCCGGATCGGGCGCACCGGATGTTTCGACGATGGAACAAAGCTATATCAGCAAGTTCAATGCGACTGATGCTTTTGTCGATTTACTGCAGCCTCCGTACGACGCCAAACGGTATGCAGGCGATATTCCGGAGAATATATGGGAAAAGTTTCACTCGCTTGACGGCAAAAGGCTGTTGGCGATTCCAATTGATGCTCCTCCAGGTAACATGTACTACCGAGCAGACATTATGGAGGAGAACGGATTCCCTTCCGATCCCGATGAGCTGGCGACATATATGGAAGATCCGGACAATTTGATGAATATGGCTCAAACGTTAAAAGCACAGGGCAAATACATTATCGAATACGATACCGAACTATTGGATTTTCTGAGTGACTCCAGATTATTCGACAAACAACTGAACTACACTCACACGGGCGATAAATATATTAAAGGTTTGGATTTGTCCAAGAAAGTTAAGCAGCTCGGCCTTGCAGCCAATTTACAGGGCGACGCATGGAACCAGGCGGTGAACAACGGCAAGCTAGCGATGATCTCGAGCGCTTCCTGGTATTTGAACGGCCTTAAGGTAGACTCCAAAGACAATGTTGGCAGATGGCGCGCGTGCCGTCAGCCGCTAGACACGTATTCGGTTGGCGGAGGCTCTGCGCTCGTCATTCCTTCGCAAAGCAAAAATAAAGAGGCGGCATGGGCATTTGTCGAATATGCTTTGCTTACAACTGAAGGTCAAAAAGAGTTAATTAAATTCAATTCGCTTCCTGCGTTTAAACCTGCCCTGAAGCTGCCGGAGATTACCGATATTGAAGAACCGTTTTTGGGCGGACAAAAAGCGAATGCGTTATTCGCCTCTTTAGTAGAAAAAATGCCGCCAGATTACCCGTCTTCCTTGGATGGATCTGCATGGAAGGTATGGAGTGCAGGTATCGATAAAGCGATGAAAACGAACCAGGATTCAAGGGCAGCGCTGCAGCAAATCGCGGATGATGTTGAAAAGGCAGTTGCAAAGGACAAAGCAGAGTTGCTGAAATCGATCGGGCAATAACAAGCAGTTAAACTAGGAGGTTGTTCAAAATGACCATAACCAACGCAAAATTGGCTGACCTGCACAAGGATTACGAATGTTTCCATCGTGATGTTACAGCACTTCCCGCATTTGCGAGAAGCGGCGGGGTAACTGCGATCGGAGAATCCGCATTTTCGGTATGGATTCACCCGGAGTCGAACCCGATTATCGCAGCGGCGCGTTACGGCAAAGGCCGCGTTGTTGCTGTCGGCAATGAGTTGTATTTCAATTTACTCGAATCGGAACTATCGGCATGCGGTTTGCTTGCGCGGAACATCTTGCTTTGGCTGACGGAGAGAGGTACGGAGGCAGATGTAGGTGCAGCCGGCTGCCTATACCAGGATGCGCTGGATGGACAAGACGCACTGAAGCTCGCAACAACATCCGGCACGCTAGCGGTTGGTGCTTCGTTTCCGGTGGAGCTGGTCAAGGCCGACCGCTGGTCGTCCTTCACGCTTGATCCTTCGGAATACCCGGTTGCCTATGTAGACGCATCAATAGACGATGCTGACGTACCCGTTCTCGAAGCGTATATCCGGCAAGGTGGCAGTGTTGTCGTTACACAAAGAGGGTGGCTGCTTTGCTCCACACCGACGGAAGCCGTCCAAAGCCAAGCTCAAGACCGTGCGGTGCGATTGGGCGACTATCCGTTGCAAAAGCTGCTGAACCGGGTTGGCTTATGTTTGCTGGACAGCGTCGCGCAGTGGTATGTGCGTCCAGGCGATACGCTGCCAGAGCAGACGTTCGAGCAGGTAAACGATACGCATATGCAGCTGTTGTTCGACCAGGCCCAGGCGATTGAACGCGGCGAATTATCGTTCAACGACCTGAACGTCGGAAAACCGGGAGCAAACGCGGAGGACAAAGTCAGAGTGATTACTGCTGTAGTGGAAGGCACGATTCGTTCGCTTGCGGAGGAATCCCCGTTGCTGAAAGTCATCCGGGACGAAGCGAATAAAGCGAAACCGATGCCGTTGCCGTTCGACAAAGTGAAGCAGCCTTATACCGCGGGAGTGTTATCGTATATGTTCCAGCAGGTTACGCTTGATCCGGACAACGTGAAATCGCCGTATGCGGACGTTTTCCCGCGAAGCGTCGGAGAGCAGGCGGAGACAGTGTACGATCAAGTTGTTGAGGTTGATTTCGACTACCTGGATTTAAGCTATATGCGCATGCTGACCGCTCCAATGAATTGGCGCAGCACCGGATTGTATGCGCCTGCAGGCAAAGTGGTGACAGTGGATGTGCCGGAAGGGACCGAATACTTGGACGTGCAAATCGGCGTACACACGGACAATTTGTGCGACAATCCGAAATGGGACCGCGCCCCGATTGTCGCCCTGAAGCAGAGGCTGAAGCCGGGAACCAATCGGATAAACAGCCCTTACGGCGGTTTGATTTACTTGATTCCGTCCAAGCCGAAGGCAGGCACGAAAGTGAACGTGACGATCCATGGAGCAGTGCGTGCTCCGTATTTCGTGCTCGGCCAAACGACCGAGCAGGAATGGAACGAAACGATTAGGCATTATCCGGTGCCGTGGGCCGAGCTGCAGGGCAATCGCATCATCGTAACTGTGCCGGCGGACAATATTCGTGAATTGGACCGGCCGGAGCAGCTTATGCGTAAATGGGACGAAATCGCCGATCAATACGATAGACTTGTCGGCGTTGCGCCGGATCAGCCGATCCCGCACCAGAGCCCGGACAATCCGCAGCGGTTTGTCGCCGACATACAGATTAGCGCGGGGTGGATGCATTCCGGTTACCCGATCATGTTCTTCGAAGGGGTTACCGCTCAAGAAGCGGTCGACGTCGACGTGATACAGAAAAATGCCTGGGGGTTCTGGCACGAGCTCGGGCATAACTACCAACAAATCCCCTGGTTCTGGGATCCGATCATCGAAGTGACCGTCAACCTGCATTCGATTCATATCCAGTCGTTATACGGAAACCGCTCCCGTTTGTTCGAAACCGGCAAGGATGGCAAAACGAATTACGATCGGGCGCTTGAATTTACGAACAGCGATTATACGAACAAAAATTTTGAGGATGTCGGCTTTTTCGAACGCCTTGTGATGATCAAACAGCTGCAAATGGCCTACGGATGGGAGTTTTACACAAATTTGCATATCGCTTACCGCGAGCTGCCGATTGACCAGGTTTCCATGGACGAAGAAGATGACGAACCGCAGAAGGTCGATCTTTTCGTGATCATGGCTTCCAAGGTGAGCGGCCATAACCTGTTAGAGTTTTTCGATCGGTGGGGATTCTCGGTGACGGAGGAGGCCAGACAGAAGGTTGCTGCTCTTCAGTTGCCTGCACCTGCAACTCCGATCTGGACGTTGACCGAGCAAGCATAGGATTGGAATGGGTGGGAGATCGGTATTGCAGATCCTGAACTCACCGGCTGATGGGAACAGATACGTAGATAGTGCTTCGTAACCTAGCGTGTAAAAATGGTCCCGCCAAGACTTGAGCTTGGCGGGATTATTGATGCAGGAGTCGTCAGAGGGAGGAGTAACAGATGCTTGCTGCGAATCCTCAAACAGCCTTGGCGCGTCATTTCTACGAATCGTAGCAAATTATGGCTAACAAACTCTAGTGACGCTATTGAACTCTTAATGAGGGAAAAAAGTAATTTTTTCAATCAAAATAAAGAAATTTTCAATCATTTATTAGTTTAAAATGAAAGCGAATTCAATTACAATAAGATAGAGATGATGTCAGAGGCTCGTAGGAGTAACTTTTTATAGGAATGGAGAGATGACAGGATGCATCGTGAGATCGTTCAAATTATTTCCCATAATGCAGTTATTGTGAAAGGTTCGAGCAACACGCAATTCATCGCATTCGGTAAAGGGATCGGATTTAAGAAAAAAGAAGGTATGATGATCCAACAAGCGGATATTATCCAAGAGTATATGATGCAGCCGATTTCCGGTACAAAATCGATGTAATCATTCGTAAAGAGACTGAAGCCAGCCACCTTGGGTTTAGTCTCTTTTTTGTTGGATTTTGGAAAAAGAGACGATTCAAGGGGCTTGAATTAGGTATATCAAATTGATTAGAATAGAATAAAAGGTATATTCTTTTAATATAATTTGATATTCATATTTAATCATGGGTGAGGGAGTGGATTGAAATGAAGAATCCGTTTTCATTAGACGAGAGTCAAATTCAGAACATCGAACAAAAGTTTGAAATCAAAAAGAAATTGGCGCAAGCGAAAGAAAAGGAACTTTTTGATGTTTTAGAGCAGCCAATGAGTGGGGAAGAACGGTTCGCGCTTAAGTTTTTATATGCTTATATGCCATTAAATGATTTGGCGGATTATGATGGAGAGCTCTTCTTGAGCCATGTACGAACTTCCATTGAAATTCGGAATAAGGTACCATGGGGCCATCAAATCTCGGACCATTTATTCCTTCATTTTGTTCTGCCGTATCGCGTCAACAATGAGAATATTGAAGACTGCCGCGGTTGGTTCTTCGATCAAATCTTTGATCGCGTGAAGAACCTATCCATGGAGCAAGCGATTCTTGAGATCAACCACTGGTGTCATGAAAAGGCGACGTATATCGGAAATGACCCAAGAACCGTATCGCCACTTACCTTGGTTCGCACGACGCTGGGTAGATGTGGGGAACAGTCCACGCTCGCAGTGGCAGCGCTGCGTAGTCTAGGAATCCCGGCACGTCAATGCTACACACCTCGCTGGGCGCATTGTGATTCCAATCATGCATGGGTCGAAGCTTATGCGGATGGAACATGGTATTTCCTAGGGGCATGCGAACCTGAAGCAAGACTGAATGAAGGATGGTTCCGTGCGCCTGCACTGCGTGCCATGCTCGTGAATACACGTGTTCCAGCGAACTATCCTGGACCAGAGGAAGCAACTTTATCCGAGACGTGGTACACCGAAATCAATGTGTTGCCGACGTATGCGGAGAGCAAAAAGGTTACGATTACGGTAAAGGATGAGCAAGGGGCAGCCGTTCAAGGCGCGAAGGTCCAATTCCAGCTCTATAACACGGCAGAATTCTTCCCCATCGCGACAATTACGACTGATGTGCATGGACAGGCGTCACTTACAACAGGTTATGGGGATTTGTGGATTCATGCAGTGAACGGCAATCGATGGGGAACGAAGAAGTTCCGTGTCGCGGATGCGAGTGAGATGGAAATCTGTATCGTGGAGCAGTCTCCTGAGAGCGGGTTCTTGGAGTTCGATATGGTGCCTCCGATGGAACAACCGGACTCAGCCAATACGGGGATTACCGAAGAAGAGAAGCAAGAGAATACGCGTCGGGTGCAAGAGGGTGCCGCCATTCGTGCTTCCTATGAGCATACCTTTGTGAACCAGGAGCAGGCAGAAGCACTCGCAACAGAGCTTGATTTACCGTCAGCAAGGGTCTGGGAAATGCTGAGCAGAGCGCGCGGGAACAGCCATGAAATTGCAGCATATTTGAAGGAGTGTACACCACAATTCGGCGAATGGGCCCTTAAGCTGCTCGAGAGTCTGAATGTCAAAGATTTAACGGATACGTTCCGCAATGCTCTGGAAGATCACTTGGTGAATGCATCTACATTCGCTTCTACGCATGAGGATGAGACGTTTATGCGGTACATTCTGTGTCCGCGAATCAACACGGAGATGATTGTACCATTCAGAGCATTCTTCCTATCGCAATTTACAGTGGAGGAGCAGGAGCAATTCCGTCAGAAGCCGGTTGCACTTGCACAGTGGATTGCAGATCATGTGGAAGTACTTGAGAACTATAATTACTACCAAGGATCTGCGACACCGCGCGGCAGCTTTGAACTACGTAAAGCTGATCGTCTGTCTGTCTATCTATTATTCGTTGCGATGGCGCGCAGCTTCGGTATTCCTGCGAGACTTGATCCAAGTGAGCGGTTGCCTCAATTTATGGAGGCGGGTGTATGGAAAGAAGTGACTTCGATTCTCGTAGGTGATATGGATCCGGTCGAAGTGCTCAGTGAGAACGACGGAGGATACATCAAGCTGCACCAAGGTGAAGGCACAACGATGGAGTATTTCCGCAACTTCTCGATTGCTAGATTTGATAACGGTGTCTATAAGACGCTGCAATATCCTTACGGCAAAACGGATTGGAACGGCGAAACGCTAGAGGTGAAATCCGGGTCTTACCGCCTGACAACGGGTACACGGTTAAGTAGTGGTACTGTGCTCATTCGGATGCATATGTTTACGGTTGAGCCAGGCCAGACGATCGAGACTACCCCTGTCTTCCGTGAAGAAACCGTCGAGCTTCCTGTACTCGGTGAAATAGATCCACAATTGTCACTTAGCTTCCTCTCAGGAGCTGCAAGTGCAGCGAAATCGCTGACTAAAGATGGTGGCATGCTGCTCGCATGGATCGAGCCGGATCGGGAACCATCGAAGCATCTTATTCGTGAGTTGCGTGAGCTTACCGCAGAATTCGAAGCATGGGGCGGCCCGATTAGTCTTGTCATTAGCGAGAATAACCGGACAGCAGCGTTTGATCCAAGCGCGTATGCAGATCTTCCAACCAAGACACAATTCGCAATCGATGCGAAGGATGCTGGTTTGATTCAGGTAACGGGGGATGCCGAAGCCGCACAGACGCAAAGTCTGCCGCTTGTATTCGTCATTGACCAAGAGGGACAGATCCGTTACAAATCTGCCGGATATAAATTAGGTATTGGTAGAGAGGCGCTGCAAGTGATCAAGGGGATTAGCGCGAGCGTTGTGCATTAGTAGATGGTGACATAAGACAACTTTTTGGCAACCTCTAAGTGTGATAAAATGGTTATATTTGTAGATGGACGAGATGACTGGACGTGATGATTTTGGAATCGGAAAATAAACCACTCTATATGCGAATTTTGGGCGATTTGCAAGAGAAAATTCGAACAGGACAATATGTGCCGGAGCAGCAGCTTCCTACCGAAGTGGACCTTGCGGAGCAATACGGCGTAAGTCGGATTACGTCCAAACGTGCCTTGATCGAATTAGAGCGTGAAGGGCTCATTTACCGAAAACGCGGCAGCGGGAGCTATGTGAAGCAACCGGATGACACGAATCTATCGGGTGAGATCGGCAGTCCGGTCGCGCATCGGATAATTTCGATGGTCCTGCCCTACATGGCGACGAGTGAGCTCGATTACATCAAGGGAGCGCATGATTATCTGGATTCCAAAGGATATTTTCTTACGATTCACAACAGCAATTGGAAGAAAGATAAAGAACGTGAGATCGTAACCAAAATCCCGAAGAGCGGCCCAAGCGGGATCATTCTCTATCCGATCAGCACGATTAGCAATATCGACGTGGTGCATGCGATCTATTCGAACGATTTTCCGATCGTGACGATTGATCAATATTTCGATAGTCTGCCAATCAGCAGTGTTGTATCAGACAATTTCGAGGGCGGATATCAGACAGCGAAACGGTTAATTGAGCTGGGACACGAACGGATAGCGTTTGTCTCGAGTGTTAGTGTTGAATATCGGAGCTCGGTTAGGGACCGATATTTGGGCTATTGCAGAGCGCTGAAGGATCATCGAATTGAGATTGATACGGAGCTATTGGAAACGGATTTTTATATGGAAATGTATTCGCCGCACGCGAATGAATTCTATAACACACTCATAGATAGACTGCTGGATTTGGATGTGACCGCGATTCAAGCCGAACACGATCATCTTGCGGTGGATCTGGTCCGGAGCTGTCTTGAGAAGGGCATTCAGGTGCCGGAACAGCTTGCTATTGCTGGGTTTGACGATCATGATGTATCTAGGCAAGCAGAGGTGCCCGTGAGCTCCGTTGCCCAGAATTACTATGCGATTGGATATGAGGCTGCACGAATGATTGTTCAGCGAATTGAGCAGCCGGAGCTTGCGCCTCAGCAGGTGAAGATACCTATTCGAAGGGTTGACCGTGAATCGACGGGGCAACATTCGAATGCATCCGTGTAATTGAATGATTTGGGATTAACCACAAGGGTAAGCCTTCTCCAAGGTGCGATTCGTATCAAGGAGAAGGCTTATTTTATGCGTAATTAACGAAATTAAATATACTTAATATTATTTTTTTTAAAAAAAGGTATATCTAATGTATTTACAAAATTTGCACTCCTCCGTATAATACAGATTATGGAACACAGTTGATATAACCAAGTTGTTCCAATACCTTTAACTGGATATGTAAGCGTTTTTATTAAGGGCGCTAATTATCGGTTAGGGAGGAAGTCCAAATTTATCAGATCGTGGGGGATTCAGATGAAAGCGCTTAAATTTGCTTCGTACTTCTTAACGCTCATGTTGATCGTGAGTGTGATCGGTTGCTCCAAGGGTGCCGACGACAAGAAAGAGCCAGCACAACCAGCGGCACAGCAGGAAGACACAACCAAGACCGAGCCAGCGCAAGAAGAACCAGCAGCAGAGAAGAAATTCGATTTGAATGGACAGACCGTGAAGATTGGTGTGTGGTGGGATGATGCTGATCCTCGCACGATGAAAGAAAAAGGCCCTGCAGAAGAAGCACAGATCAAACTGATCGAAGAAGCAGAGAAGAAGTATAACGCGAAGATCGAATTTGTGAAATTCGGCGACTATGGCAAATACGTGGAGAACTTCACGGTGACTTCCCTATCTGGCGAACCGTTCGCGGATATCGTGAGATTGGAATTGTTCTGGGCATTCCCTCAGCTAGTCAACAAAGAATTCATTCAACCGCTTGATGAGTGGATCGATGTGAAGGATGCGAAGTATATCGATTGGATGAGAGCGGGCGGCAGCTACAAAGGCAAGCAATACGGCATCGTCGATTCCGCGCCATCTCCATACGGTATTTTCTACAATAAGACACTTGTTCAGAAGCTTGGTCTAGAAGATCCATATGAGCTTCAACAAAAAGGTGAATGGACTTGGGATAAGTTCCGTGAGTTCGCGAAGAAAGCAACACAAGATACGAATGGCGACGGCAAAACAGATGTATGGGGTCTATCC
Organism: Paenibacillus sp. EB106-05-06-XG162; assembly: GCF_058791655.1. Classification (NCBI taxonomy): domain Bacteria; kingdom Bacillati; phylum Bacillota; class Bacilli; order Caryophanales; family Paenibacillaceae; genus Paenibacillus; species Paenibacillus sp. EB106-05-06-XG162. The sequence continues at coordinate 343,949 of NZ_JBYTDT010000004.1, read as the reverse complement.
GGTGCTTATGGCAAGCTCAAAGCTTTCACAGAGCAAGTGGTATATACCAATAAAGGTTCTGTAGACAAGGATGAGAACGGCGAAATCAAGTTCTCTTTGAATGGTCCTAATGCAGTTGAAGCATTGCAATACGTATCAGATCTGTTCAATGTCGACAAATCGATTCAACAACCGATTCCAGACGATGCAAGCAAAGAGTTCATTGCAGGTAAAGGCGTTATGTACTCAGGCTTCAGCTGGGAGCTTGGCGGATTCGTTGAGAACATGAAAGGTCAAGATTTAGGCTATGTGTTCTTCCCGAAAGGTCCGAAAGCAGATAAATATGTATCTTACACACCGTTCGGCAACATGTGGATGGTATCGAAATATTCCAAGAATGCAGAAGCAGCACTTCATATCATCGATGAGATCAGCTTGAACGAAGCGGGAAGAAAGCTGTCTGAAGAATCCTGGCAGACTTCTTATCCGAACAAAGAGTCGATGGATACGCGTAAGCAAATGGCAGGTAGCATTGACTACATTTCCTACTATGCGATTCCAGACGGCGAGAAATTGTTCGAAGGGGTTGTGAAGGAGATTACGGAAGGAAAAGTATCTCCAGCAACAGCAATTGATAAAGCGAAACCACAATTCGAAGCGAACATCAAGAAATTGTTGGATTCAAGCAAATAACATCAAACTTTTTAAAGACCTCTAAATTAAATTCCGCTCTTGATATGATCCCCTAATCCTGTCCCAGCTCGCTGGTTCTACGGTGATTAGGGGAATTGCTTAAGAGGAGGGGGAAAATAAACGTATGCGTCGATCTCGCAAGAAAACAGTATTCATCCTTGTAACTTGTATAGCTATAGCATGCACACCTCTTTGGTGGGTAGGCGGGGAGGCGCAGCAAGTCGCATCTGCGGAAGGCAGTGGTGGCCTGGATAAGGCGCTTTTATCAACCTTAACCGGAACGAGCAAGAAAGGCAGCTATCGAGAATATGCAGCATCGTACAAACAGGCGAATCGCCCAAGTGAAGATATTGTCATTGAAGCGGATTCCTTTCTCCGTTCGCCGAATATGAATGTGACCGTATTTGATCACTATGAAGGAACGACGGGGAAGTCTGTGCTTACCTCGGACTCGGGTTCCATCGAATGGAAGTTCTCCGTCCCACAAGACGGCTTATACAACATTGGGTTGAACTACTTCACGGTTAAAGGCAAAGATTCAGATATTGAGCGGGAGCTGCGAATTGACGGGAAAATTCCTTTTACCGAAGCGAATAGTATCACGTTCCAGCGGATCTGGAAGGATGAGAGTACGACGTTTGAGCGCGACGAACGCGATAATGATCTGCTGCCATCACAAATTGAAGTACCGATGTGGCAAGACATGCTGCTCAAAGATGCGACAGGTTATGTGGAGGAACCGTATCTGTTCTATTTCACGAAAGGGGAACACGCCCTGTCCTTGACTTCGGTGAAGGAACCGCTTGTCATTCGATCGATTAAGCTGACAAATCCGCAAACAACGCCGTCTTATGAGACGATCGCGAGAACATATAAAGAGCATGGTTACAAGCCAGCACAGCAAGAAATGAAAATTCAAGCTGAACATGCATCTTACAAATCTTCGCCTACACTCCTCGCATACAATGATCATTCAAGTCCGGCGGTCGAGCCGTTCCATGTGTCCAAGCTTCGTAATAATGCGATGGGCGGTTGGGGTTGGCGGCTGCCAGGTCAATGGATCGAGTGGGAGATCGATGTTCCCGAGGATGGATTATATCAAATTGCGCTGAAAAATCATCAGAACTACCTGCGCGGCATGGCTGCACTGCGAACCTTGTACATTGATGGACAAGTGCCGTTCGAAGAAGTACGCCATGTCCCATTTCCTTACAACACGGATTGGCAGATGACGGTGCTCGGCAAGGATGCCGAGAATCCGTATGAATTCTACCTGACTAAAGGGAAGCATAGCATTCGGTTTGAAGTTACTTTAGGCGATTTGGCGCCGATCTTGACGGCGGTCGAGTCCAGCATTCTGGAACTGAACGCGATGTACCGCAAGATTATCAGCTTCACGGGTACGGTGCCGGATACATTCCGCGATTACCAGTTGGAGCAGCGGATTCCCGATATGGTCGAAGGCTTCAAGAAACAGAGCGAGCTATTGAATCGCGTTGCGAAGGCGCTAACCGGACCGGATGGCAAGAACGATGACCGAACGGCGATGCTCAATACGCTGGCTTATCAGCTGCAAGATATGGCAGATCGCCCTGAGACGGTTCCGAGCCGTGTTGATCAGTTCAAGACAAATGTCGGTTCATTGGGCGCATGGCTCTTATCTGTCAATGAACAGCCGTTAGCGATTGATTATTTGATGGTCAGTGAACCGAAGGCGAAACTGCCGAACCCGACAGCATCGACATGGTTGTCGCTGAAGTCAAGCACGATGGCGTTTGTCGCTTCGTTCTTCGAGAACTATGACGACTTCTCGGAAGACAAGAGCGATAAGGCGGTTACCGTGTGGATTACCTCGGCGCGAGATCAAGCGCAGACGGTGAAGAAGCTCATCGATGATACGTTTACACCGAAGACAGGAATTCCGATCAACATCAAGCTCGTCTCATCCGATATTCTACTGCCGTCCACGGTGGCTGGCGAAGGCCCAGATGTGGCGCTGCAAGTCGGCAATGAGCTGCCTGTCAACTATGCGACGCGGAATGCGATGCAGGATCTATCCGTCTTCCCGGATTTCGAACAAGTCAAATCCAGGTTCAATCCGAGCGCGATGGTCCCCGTATCGTATAACGGCGGGTATTATGCGCTGCCTGAGACGCAGACCTTTCCGGTTCTATTCTATCGGAAAGATATCTTGGAAGATGAGCTGCACCTGAAGGTACCTCAGTCATGGGATGATGTCTATGAGATGCTGCCCGTGCTCCAGAAGCATAACTTGGAATTCGGACTGCCCCAGAGAGGGCTGAACACGTTCGGAAATGATGCGGGAACGACAGACATTATTACGATCGGACCAAATCCGGCGCTCACCATGTTCCTCTATCAGCATGATGGTGAACTCTATCGAGATAACGGGATGCGCAGTGGACTCGATTCTGAGACAGCGGTACAGCAATTCAAGAAATGGACCGATTTCTACGTGAATTACAAGATTCCAATTCAAGCGGATTTCGCGAACCGATTCCGTACCGGGGAGATGCCGATCGGGGTTATCGACTATACGATGTATAACAAATTATCCGTTTTTGCCCCAGAGATCAAAGGACTATGGGCATTCGCACCCGTCCCGGGCACCAAAACAGCGGATGGCAAACTTCGCCGTGAAACGGGCAGTGGCGGTACCGCGACCGTCATGTTCAAGAAGACGAAGAACAAAGATGCCGCTTGGGAATTCATGAAATGGTGGACGAGTAAAGAAACACAAATCGCCTTCGGACGCCAAATGGAAATTCGTATGGGTGCTTCCGCGCGATACCCAACGGCGAACCAAGAAGCACTGTCTTCATTGCCTTGGCCGACCAAAGATTTCAGTATCCTCAAAGAGCAAATGAGCTGGGTTCGAGGTGTACCCGAGGTTCCAGGCGGTTACTTGACAGGTCGTAACATTGAGAATGCGTTCCGCCGTGTTGTTGTGCAAGGGGACGATGCGCGCGAGTCACTGGAATACTACGTTCGATACATTAATGAAGAAATTACGCTCAAGCGTCAAGAATTCAATCTTCCTACTGAGAAATGAGGGGGTCAACCTGAAGCAGACCGTCATGAATCCGAATCCGATCGGGCCTCCTGAGACAGGAAGTCCTAGCAGAGTGGCAGCTCTCCGAGCATTACCCGCTAGAATCGGTCGTTTATTTCGCGAAATGAAAAAGAATAAGCACGCTTACGCACTCATTGCGCCTTACTTTTTAATTTTCGGTACATTTACCGTGTTTCCGGTATTGATGTCACTCGCGCTTAGCTTTACGAGCTTCAATATGCTGGAGCCACCGAAATGGGTTGGATGGCATAACTATGCGAGATTGTTCGTCCAAGATGATATTTTTCTCATCGCGCTAAAGAATACATTGCTATTCGCCCTAATTACGGGACCGATAAGCTACATGGCTTGTTTCTTGTTCGCTTGGCTGATTAACGAATTGCCGCCGAAGCCGCGAGCACTACTAACGCTGATCTTATACGCTCCGTCGATCTCGGGGAATACGTACTTGATCTGGCAGACGTTGTTCGCGAGTGACTCTTACGGATACGCGAACTCCTTCTTAATGAAGTGGGGCGTCATTATGGAGCCGATTCAATGGCTGCAGGATCCGCGATTTATGCTCGGTATTCTTATTCTCGTTCAGCTCTGGCTAAGTCTTGGTACGTCCTTCCTAGCGTTCATCGCAGGATTACAGAACGTTGACCGCACACTATATGAAGCAGGAGCGATTGACGGTATTCGTAACCGGTGGCAGGAACTTTGGTTCATCACACTGCCAGCGATGCGTCCACAGTTGTTATTCGGTGCGGTCATCCAGATTACACTCGCTTTCTCCGTCGCGGAGATTTCTATCTACATGATTGGATTCCCGAGTGTCGACTATGCTGCGCATACGATTGTTACGCATTTGGTTGACTATGGTTCGATTCGGTTCGAAATGGGTTATGCATCCGCAATCGCAACAGTCTTGTTCACCATGATGCTCTGTACGAATATCCTGACACGGAAGCTGCTGGGAAAAGTGGGTGAATAATCAGATGAATATGAAATTGAAAATGACAAAGCGACTGAATCGTTCGTGGGCTGTCGATATTATGCTCTTCCTGTTGCTCGGCGGCGTGGCATTCTTCATGGCGATTCCGCTCATTTTTACCATTAGTAATGCGTTCAAACCGATCGATGAGATTTTCGTGTTCCCGCCCAAAATGCTCGTGCGTCATCCGACGCTCAAGAACTTTACGGATTTGGTCAATATTTTCTCAGACTCATGGGTGCCGTTCTCACGTTACGTCTTTAATACGTTCTTTATTGCGATCACGGGTACAGTTGGTCACGTTATTATTGCTTCCGCTGCAGCATATCCGCTCGCGAAGATCCGCTTTCCTGGGCGTAACTTCTTGTTCAGTCTCGTCGTGATGTCCCTGATGTTCACGGCTTATGTGACGCAGGTGCCGAACTATATGACGATCTCTTGGCTCCACTTGATCAATACGTATTGGGCGATTCTACTGCCATCCTTCGGGATGACACTTGGGCTGTATCTGATGAAGCAATTCATGGAACAAATTCCAGATGCCTTGCTCGAAGCGGCGAAGATCGATGGTGCGAGTGAATATCGGGTATTCTGGACCATTGTGATGCCGATCGTCAAGCCTGCTTGGTTGACATTAATTATTTTCTCCTTGCAGAGCTTATGGACGAACGGCTCGGTGACCAGCCACAAGTACATTTATAGCGAGCAGCTGAAGACCGTTGACTATGTGTTCGGACAAATTGCAAGCGGAGGTCTGGTACGCACAGGGCCGGTAGCCGCCGTTACCTTGCTGATGATGTCCGTACCGATCATCGTGTTTATTGTGACACAGAGTAACATTATGCAGACGATGTCCACATCCGGTCTGAAAGAGTAGATAGGGGGGAGCCACTTGAAAAGAATACTTGCCTTGTTGTTCGCCATGACGCTCTTCGCCGGATATGCTATTCCAGCAGCACAAGCTGCACCTGATGAAACTTACAATTATAACTATTGGGGGCAGACTGTTCCGGCGCCCAGCCCTTATGAAGAGCAGCAAGTGATGTATGGAAGAGACTGGGGCGTCAAGGATTTATCTTCTCCACAGGATGTCTATGTGGGGAGCAATCGTCACATTTATATTGCTGACACAGGCAATGACCGTATTATTGTCCTGAATGATCAATTCGAAGCTGCGCGTATCATCTCGGAATTCGAGCATGATGGAAAGAAAGATACATTCAACAAGCCTGAGGGCGTGTTCTATAACCGCTATGACGATCATTTGTTCATCGCAGATACGCAGAACAAGCGGATAGTTGAATTGAATGAGAAGGGTGAATTCATTCGCCAGATCGGTGATCCCAAATCGACCTTGATTCGGCAAGGGTTCCAATACTCTCCGATCAAAGTCATAGTCGATAAGGCGCAGCGGATCTACGTGATCAGCCGGGGTTCCTATGAAGGGATCATGGAATTTGATACGGATGGGCAATTCAACGGTTTTATTGGTACAAACCGCGTTAAATTCAGTCCGGTCGATTTGTTCTGGAAACGGATTTCAACAAAATCGCAGCGGGAGCAGATGCAGCTCTTTATTCCGCTGGAATTCAACAACATGGATATTGATGCGGATGGCTTCATCTATACGACTACGTCGGAGGAAAAGTCCGATCAACCCATTAAGCGGTTGAATGCGTCAGGTATTGATATTTTGCGGGATAAAGGCTATTTCCCACCCAAAGGGGATATCCATACGCTCGATATCGGCAGTGCGCCGGGAAGTTCGATCTTCGTCGATGTCGTATCGGATGAAGGCGGCATCTATAACGCGCTCGACTCCAAACGCGGACGTATTTTCACCTATGATAAGGACGGGAATTTACTCTATGTTTTCGGCGGATTAGGAAGCAAGCAAGGGAAATTCCGAACGCCTTCCGCGATTGCGATGCTGGACGATAAGATGCTCGTACTCGACAAGGATTACAATCGTCTATCCTTATTTCAGCCGACACAATACGGCAGCCTTATTCGAGAAGCCGTGATCTCGCTCTATAACGGGCAGGCCGAGAAGTCGACAGCCGCATGGCAGAAGGTGCTCCAGTTGAACGGGAACCTCGAAGTTGCTTATATCGGTATTGGTAAGTCGCTGCTTAAGAATGGTGACAACCATGGCGCAATGAAATATTTCGAGCTCGGGAACAACCGGGAGAACTACTCTGAAGCGTTCAAACGTTACCGGAAAGAGATCGTCTTCGATTATTTCGGCATGATCGTCCTGACCATTGCGCTTGTCATTGGCGGCAGTATCGCGGCGATGAAGTTAGCAGGTCGTCGTAAAGCTCAGCAGCATTATGTCGATGTCGGATCGGTGAAAAGTCCGTTCTACACGATGGTACATCCGTTCAACGGATTCTGGGAAATGAAGTACGAGAAGAAGGGCAAACTCAAAATCGTCTTGATTATGGTGGCCTTACTCGTCTTATTTACGATTATTAAACGGCAATATAGCGGATTCGTCGTCAATTTCAATAATCCGAATGAGCTGAACAGTATTAATGAATTGAAATTTATTGTTTTGCCTTTCATCTTGTGGTGCGTGGCCAACTGGTCCTTAACGACATTGATGGACGGCGAAGGTAAATTCAAAGATATTGTGATGGCAACAGGGTATGCCTTGATGCCGTTCATTATTATTTATTTGCCACAGACGCTCTATAGCAATCTGATTACCGGCAGTGAGAGTTCGTTCTATTATATCCTCGATGCGATTGCGTTCATTTGGTTTATATGGCTCTTATTCGTCGGAACGATGACGGTACATCAATATTCGGCTTCGAAGACGGTTGTTACGATGCTGTTAACCTTAGTCGTGATTGGCATTATGGTCTTCCTCGGCGTTCTGTTCTTCAGCATGCTGCAGCAAATGGCCAACTTTATAATCTCAATTTACCGCGAGCTGTCGTTCAGATTCTAGCTGCGCGCGATTGCAACTTAACAAGGAGGGATGAACATGTCCGGTAAGTTGAAAATATCCCTTGGCATCCTGAGCGCCGGAATGGTGATCTGTGGCCTGATCGCGCTAGGCATGCCTGAATCCGATTCGATGGATCACACAGCGCATCAAGCGGTTCAAGAAATCGGAAGCAACACCATCAAGACCAAATCTTACCAGAATGTGAAGACAGCTTCGGCATCAAGTACGGTTGGATCTGGTTCGGAGACGGTTACGGCGAACACAGCTGAAGAGCAAGCCGCGCTTCAGAAGATGAAGCTGGTGACTCAGAATGCATCATTAATGCTCTACGTGAATGAAGAGACGGCAGAGATTGCGGTCAAGGATAAGCGAGACGGATATATCTGGTTCTCCAATCCCGCAGATCGGGATCAAGATCCGATCGCTTCACCGCTTTACAAATCAGAGATGTCAGCTCAGCTGCTCGTCGCTTATTACAATAGCAAAGGGCAGATCAATACCTTCAATAGCTTCGATGACAGTGTCAATAAGAAGCAATTCAAGATCACGAACGTAGATAATGGCGTCAAAATTGCCTATCAGCTGGGGAAAATCTCGAAGTCCTTCGCGAACATCCCGCAGAAGATCAGCAAGCAGCGGTTCGATGAGATGATTCTAAGCAAGCTGCCGGATCAAGATGCTCGCGATTCGATGACGTTTAAATTCAAGCTCGATGAGCAGACCCAAATCTATGAAGTTCGTAAATTGAAAGATTTCGTCGCGGAAGAGATCTCTGCGAAGCTTACCGAAATTGGCTATACGAATGAAGAGGCTGCAAAAGACAATGCAGAGAATGGGGTCACGGAAGCAGCTGCTGATGATGGTCCTCAGTTTACGATACCACTCGAGTATGTGTTGGACGGTGATGAGCTCGTCGCTCGCGTACCAAGTAAGGAAATTCAATTTGCCAAGACGTATCCGATTGCAACCTTGCAAGTGCTCAAATACTTTGGCGCTGCAGGTAAGAACAAGCAAGGCTACATGTTCGTGCCGGATGGTTCGGGTGCACTGATTCATTTGAATAACAACAAGAAGAACACGGAAGCGTACGACATGCCTGTCTATGGGCCAGATGGTACGTTCGATGTGAAAGAGCGGATTCAGACCAATGAAGTCACACGCATGCCGGTCTTTGGGATGAAGCAGAACGATCATGCGATGATCGGTATCATTGAAGCAGGCGATGCCTTGTCTAGTATTACCGCAGATATTGGCGGACGAAATGATTCCTATAATACGGTCGCAAGCAAATTCAGCTTGGTATCAATGGATTTCTACACGTTGACATCGGGTACGAAGTCAAGTTCTGTGCCGATGTTCCAGACGAAGCCATATGCAGGCGACTATACGGTCCGTTACGGATTCTTGTCTGGCAGCCAATCCGATTATTCCGGGATGGCAGGAACGTACCGTGATTATTTGGTGAAGAAGTATGACCTGAAGAAGTTAGATGCAAAGCCGGAAGCACCGATGGTACTGGAAGTGGAAGGCGCATTCCAGAAGCAGAAGTCGTTCCTTGGCGTGCCATATCAATCAACGGAGTCTTTAACGACATTCGATGAGGCGCGTACGCTGCTAAGCACTTTGAAGGAAAAAGGCATACAGCAGGTGGACTTGCGTTATGTTGGCTGGTTCAATGGGGGCATCCGCCATACCTCACCGACTTCGGTTGGGGCTGTAGGAGCGCTAGGCGGTAATGGCGATTTCCGTAAGCTGGTCGATTATGCGAAGCAAGAGAACATCGGGCTGTATCCAGATGTTGCTTTTCAAGAGAAATATAAAGGCTCTTCGGATGCGGCGACCTTCTTAGATGGTCAGACTGCCCGGATTTATGAATACGATCCCGTGATGTACGTCAAGGACACACTCAAATTTTCGCATTATTTGTTATCGCCAGCGGTACTAGGGCAGACCGTGGATCGATTTGCTTCTAAATATGCATCGTATGATGTACCAGGCGTATCGTTACGCGATTTGGGTAATGAATTGCATTCGGATTTCGCGAAGGATCAGTCAGTGAACCGACAGGAAGCGCAGCAAATCGTCGTGGATCAAGTCGCTAAATTACAGCAGCAGACGAAAAATGTCATGGTGGATGGCGGGAACGTCTATACGCTTCCGAGTGTCAGCATGATCGTCAATGCACCGATTCGCAGCAGTCAGCTGAACATTACCGATGAAGATATTCCATTCTATCAAATGGCGCTTCACGGGTATGTGGATCTCGCAGGGGAGCCGATGAACGTACAGAATACGACAGATCCAAGAATTCCGTTGCTTCGTGCATTGGAGACAGGCTCGAATCTATTCTATCAGTGGTACGCGGCAGATGCCTCGGTCGTCAAAGACTCGGACTACAATGGGTTGTACGGTCTTCACGTTCAGGATTGGCTCGATCAAGCGGTCGCGAATTACCAAGAAGTAAAGTCGCATTTAGGTGCTGTCCGACATCAGACCATTACGGCTCACCGCAAGCTGGCGGATGGTGCGGTAGAGACTTCATATGAGAATGGAACCAAAGTGATCATTAATTATAACAACACGCCGATACAAGCCGAAGGTCATTCGATCGACGGGCTCGGCTATTGGGTAGGCGGTGAGTAACATGAAGAGAAAAAGTTTGACGTTAGAACAGAAAAAAGCTTGGTACGGCGTCTTATTCGCCTCGCCGCTCATTATCGGAATGATCATGCTCTTTTTGCTGCCGCTCATCCAGTCGTTTCGATTTAGCTTAAGCTCGATTCATATCGTAGAGAGTGGATTTGCGACGGAATATAAAGGATTCACGAACTACATCAGTTTGTTTACTTCGAATCCGGATTATCCTCGCAGCCTGACAGAATCGGTTGCCCATATGCTCGTGAACGTTCCGATCATTATTATTTTCAGCTTGTTCGCAGCAGTGCTGCTCAATCAGAAGTTCAGAGGGCGCTCTATTGCCCGGGCAATTTTCTTCCTGCCAGTTATTCTCGCTTCCAGTGCCATCGCGAATCTGGATATTAGCAGCTTCGTCGGCGGTACTGCTATGAGTGGAGGCGGGGACGGCGGGGCTAATCTGCTGCAGAACTTCGAGCTCAAGAAGATGCTGCTTGAATCTGGCATGGGACCTGCGATTGTGGACTACATTACAGGTGCAGTCGATCGGATCTACGAGATTATTAGCTCCTCGGGCGTGCAGATCCTGATCTTCCTAGCAGGTCTGCAGTCGATTTCGCCATCGCTCTATGAAGCATCGAAAATCGAGGGTGCAACAGGGTATGAGATTTTCTGGAAAGTGACTTTTCCAATGATGACGCCATTAATTCTAACGAACCTGGTCTACTCTATCATTGATTCGTTCAGCAGCAACAAGATCAATACACTGATTTCGCAGACCGCGTTTAAGACGTTTGATTTCGGGTTAAGTGCGGCGATGTCGTGGGTCTATTTTATCATCGTGGCGATCATCTTGTTCGTATCCACGGCATTGATCTCGAGGAAAGTGTTCTATTACGACTGATAAGGAGGGGCGAATATGAGAGTACAGGCGGCTCGAATGGGTGAATGGCTCAGTAGAAAAAGTCCGCAGGAAAAGGCGAAGCTTTGGACCTGGATTGCTGTTCGTACCTTATTGATCTTAGGTTTTTGTTATATTATTCTATTCCCGCTCTTCCTTCGGATTTCGGTAGCATTCCGGAGTAAGGTCGATATTTATGATCCGACCGTGTTATGGATTCCAAGGCACTTCACGCTAGAGAATTTGCAACTTGCGATTTCAGCAACCAAATATGGTTCAGCGCTGCTTAATACGTTCCTGATCTCGTCCACGACGACGATTATTCAACTCGCGACTTGCGCGTTAGCGGGTTATGCTTTTGCGCGGTTGAAATTTAAGGGCAGCGGAATCTTGTTCGCACTCGTTATATTCACGATTGTGGTTCCACCGCAGACGATTATGATTCCGCTCTACTTGACGTATCGTTACTTCGACTTATTCGGGATATTGAAATGGTTCACGGAGAAGGGGCATGTCAACCTGATTGATACATTCTGGCCGTTCCTGATCTCCTCAGGGACAGCCATGGGGCTGAAGAACGGACTATACATTTTTATCTTCCGTCAATTTTTCCGTGGGGTGCCGAAGGAGCTGGAAGAGGCATCGCTGGTGGATGGCGCAGGTATTTTCAAGACGTTCTACCGGATTATTCTGCCGAATGCTCTTCCAGCGATTGTCACAGTGCTGCTCTTCTCCTTCGTATGGCAGTGGAATGATAGCTATTATGTGTCCTTATTCCTAAGCAAGGTAAAGGTGCTCGCAACCCAATTGACAGATATGGGGCCGGCACTTGGTAAGGAACCGGATCCGGTCTATCAATCGATGCTGCTCAATACAGGCGTGCTGCTCATGATGGCGCCACTGATTGTATTATATTTGTTCGTTCAACGCTATTTCGTAGAAAGTGTGGAGCGTACGGGACTGGTAGGTTAGATAGAGAAGATGACGGGGGGGTTGACGATAAGTTAACCCTCTTAATAACGAATAGAAACGAGGACGATCGATGTCACAGTCCAAAACGGTACATATTATTTCCCATACACATTGGGATAGGGAATGGTATTTGCCCTATGAGAAGCATCATGTCCTGTTGATCAAGCTGATGGATACGTTGATGGAGACGTTAGAACGCGATGAGGATTATCGCAGTTTTCATCTGGATGGTCAGACGATCATCTTAGAGGATTATTTGCAGGTTCGACCGGAAATGAGGGAGAAGCTAGAACATTACATTCGAGAGGGACGCATTCATATTGGTCCTTGGTATATTCTGCAGGATGAATTCCTGACGAGCAGTGAAGCCAACGTTCGGAATTTGTTAATCGGGCATCGAGACGCCGCCGCTTATGGAACGATCTCGAAGCTTGGTTATTTCCCGGATTCCTTCGGCAATATGGGTCAGGCGCCTCAGATGCTGAAGCAAGCAGGTATTCACCATGCCGTGTTCGGGCGCGGGGTGAAGCCAACCGGATTTAATAATGAGGTCTCGGATGTTAGCGCATATGAATCGCCATATTCTGAGATGTGGTGGGAGTCGCCGGACGGCTCCAAGGTGCTTGGTATTTTATTCGCCAATTGGTACAGCAACGGGAATGAAGTGCCAGTGGATCCTGAAGCCGCGAAGACCTATTGGGATAAGAAAATTACGGATGTGGAGAAATATGCTTCAACGCCGCATTTGTTGTTCATGAACGGCTGTGATCATCAGCCTGTGCAAACGGATCTATCGGATGCAATGAAGACAGCAGAACAGCTGTATCCAGGCACAACCTTCTTGCATTCCAATTTCGATGACTATTTGCAAGAAGTGGAGCGAGCGCTCCCGGAGGATCTTTCAGTTATTCGCGGTGAGCTTCGCAGCCAGCATACAGACGGCTGGTCCACACTCGTGAACACCGCGTCATCGCGTATTTATATGAAGCAGAAGAACCAGGAAGGTCAGGCAGCTTTGGAAAAGGTTGCAGAGCCGCTCGCTACGATGGCGTATATGCTAGGTCATAGCTATCCGCACCATTTGTTCAATTATGCGTGGAAGACATTGATGCAGAATCATCCGCATGACAGCATCTGCGGGTGCAGTGTGGATGAAGTGCATGCTGAGATGATGACGCGCTTCGAGAAGAGCAGACATGTGGCGGAAGCGATTGCGGATGAGAGTCTTACAGCGATTTCCAGCCGTGTAGATACTTCGGCTTTTGCGGCATATGGATCGGATGTGGTTCCATTCTTAGTATCGAACACGACAGGTTGGGAACGCAGCGGCAGCTTAACAGTGGAGTTAGAAGTGAAGCGGATCTATTTCCGCAGCGGCATGGATTTTGGCAAGATGCGCCAAGAGGTAAAACAGTATAGCTTGGATGGATTCGTCTTGGTGGATTCGGAAGGTACTCAGATCCCATGTACGATCGAGGATCTGGGAATCCAATTCGGCTATGATCTACCGGAAGATCAGTTCAGACAGCCTTATTTCGCTAGGTCCGTACGCCTCACGTTCGAAGCGGTGGCGGTGCCGGCGCTTGGTTATCGAACGTATGGATTCGTACGCCAAGAAGGCACAACGCTAGGTACGGCTGCTGAATCGCTCATTACAGGATCGAATCAGATGGAAAATGACAAGCTAGTTGTTTCCGTTGCAGCAGACGGCACCTTGACGGTAACGGACAAATCTAGCGGAACAGTCTATTCCGGACTTGGTGTGTTAGAAGATACTGGGGATATCGGTAACGAATATATGTATCGGGAAGCGAATGGCGCAGCTCCGATTACAACCCGAGGATTACCTGCGGACATTCGTGTTGCAGTAGATACACCGTATCGCGCATCAATTGAAATTGTATATGAGTTGGAAATCCCCATATCTGCGGATGAAATGCTCGAGATGGAACAGCGGGAAATCGTCTGGTTCACGGGCCGTCGCGCAGGCCGTTCGAGCCGCGTGACGACGATGCGTATCGTTACGCATGTATCACTGGATCGCCATGGCGAAGGCGTCGAGGTCACTTGCTCGTTCAACAATCAGGCGAAGGATCATCGTCTGCGGATGTTGTTCCCAACAGGGCTTCAAGTTGGCAGTCATTATGCGGACTCCATCTTCGAAGTGCCGGAACGCAGCAATGCACCTGCCGAGGAATGGAAGAATCCGAGCAATTGCCATCATCAGCAAGCATTCGTAACGGTTGCAGGCGAGGAAGCGGGGCTCACGATTGCGAACCAAGGATTGAATGAATATGAAGTCATTCCAGGTGAAGCGGGAGATGACACGATTGCCGTGACATTGCTTCGCGCGGTAGGCGAGCTTGGCGATTGGGGGTATTTCCCGACACCAGAGGCCCAGTGTCTTGGTGAACATACGGTGAAGCTAAGCATTATCCCATTTGCTGGCTCCGTGACGAGTCGTACGGATGCGGATCCACGTCAAGATGCGTTTGCGTCGATTGTCCAGGCACATCAATTCCAAGTGCCATGGTCCACGCAGCAGACAGAAGTGCATGAAGGCAGCTTGCCTGCGATGCACAGCTTTGCGGTTTGGGAAGGACAGTCACTTGCATTCTCGACGATGAAAGTGGCGGAAGCGAGCGGCGATGTCATAATGCGCTGGTATAATGTATCGACGGATGTTCAAGCGTTGAATGTGACGCTTCGTACGGACGACGAAATCGTGGTCCATCGCAGTGATATTCTAGAACGTCAGCTGGAGCGATTGGTGCAAGCTGAGGATGGAGCGCTTACGGCGCCGGTTCGACCGGCTGAGATTGTGACGCTCAGCTTTGCCAAGCTGGATTAGCAGAGAGTAGTTACAACTTAGAAGGTGAGAGGATAACTTAAAGTCTCTCATCTTCTTTTTTGTTTGGGTATGGATTATTAGCTCGTCGCCCGCACGAATCGTCCGAATAACTGCTAAAAAGCAGTTAATAAGCTCGTCACACGCTCAAATCGCCCAAATAACTGCAAAAAAGCAGTTAATTAACTCGCCAATGTTTAGGAGGAAGCTTCGAGAGGTAGCAAGTTTCGTTCGGGCAGAATTGTATGATACGATAGAAGGAAATTTACCCGAAGAATGATAGAGGAAGGTGCCCTTATGCCCTTTACATTCGCTCACCCTTACTATGCCTATCCCTTAAAATATATCAAACCGAAATACTTCAGCCTAACAGGCCTTGTCCTCGGAAGCATGGCGCCCGATTTCGAATATTTCCTGATGCTGGAACCTTACAGCTGGATCGGTCATTCGATGGCCGGGCTATTCTTCGAAGCCCTCCCGTTATGTACATTACTCGCCCTGATCTTTCATTATATCGTGAAAGATGCCCTCGTGATCCATCTGCCGGCGAAATGGCAGTTAGATCAGCGAGCCTACCATATCCGAGGAGCTTGGAGCTTGCGAGGATCGCTAGCGTGGCTGATCTTCCTTGGATCGGTGGTGGTCGGTTTCATAACGCATGTCTTGATCGATGCGTTTACCCATGTTGGCGGTTATTTTGTCGTACGATATGCGATGTTGCGGGAATCGGTCATATGGAACATACCCGTCTATAAAATTCTTCAGCACAGCCTCTCGTTGCTAGGGCTAATTGTTATCGGCTATGTCATCTTGAGTAACCTATATCGGAGCAATCCGAACAATTCACGTGTAGCACCTTATGTGACGAAGAAGCAGAAGCTTCAATACTGGATCTTCGTCATTGCGATCGCTCTAGCCGTTACATGTATCAAGTTGTTGTTTACGTCAAGCCAGAACCGGCTAGGGATCCTCGTCGTTGCACCGATTTCAGGCTTTTGTGTAGGGCTAATTGTAGCATCGATAAGATCGAAGTTCACCAGACCGATCTGTCAATAAAATGAGAGGGGTTCCATATATGTCCAATGCCAACAACAACATTTCCAGACTTTACGCACCGATAACAGACGAAGAAATCATCGCAATCGCGAAGGATGCCTTGGGATCGGATTGTTGTGTACAGCATATTTCTCTCCTCAAGGGAGGGCTGTTTAATACGACGTATTTTTTTGAAACCGAAGCACCAGTGGGAAAGTGGGTTTTGCGACTCGCGCCGCAAGACCTTAAGCATTTGTACTCTTTTGAGAAGCAGATGATGGCAGTCGAGCCTCATATCTACAACCTGCTTCAGGCGGAGAACATTCCAAGCTCTCACGTTATTCGTTATGATGATTCGGGTCGCTGGATCTCAAGACCTTATTTACTAATCGAGTTTATTGATAGTATCCAGTTGAACGACCCGTCGATTACACCGGAGGAATATACTAGGCTGAAGGAAGAGCTAGGCCGATATACACGTCAAATACATGGGATTACATCAGATCGTTTTGGATGGCCACAGCGGGATGGAACGGTTCGCGGATATACGTCTTGGAGTAGGATGTTGATGGAGCTTAGCGCTGAAGTAGCTGAGAAATGCAGGGCACATCAGGTGTTTGAAGAAAAAGTCTTGAATGAATTTACATCCATTTTCAGCGCGAATTGTGAGCTTTTTGACGAGATTAAAGTGCCGTCCCTTGTACATAATGATCTATGGGATCCGAATGTTCTAGTTCGTCGGGATGAAGATGGCGAGCTGCATATTGCTGCACTGATTGATGCGGATCGGGCCGTCTATGCCGACCGTGAGTATGAATTCATCCTTTATGAAAATCACGCAAGTTTTATGAAAGGCTACGGATATGAACTTTCAATGGACCTCCGTCCTCGTGCACGGCGCACCGCCTATCAAATGATGTTATCTTTTTTATGCACTTTTGTTTATGAAGTTCAGCTTGTATTACCTGAGAGCGTCGTATGGTGCAAGCAAGATGCACTGCATCAATTAAAAGCTTTTCATGAGATCTGGGGCGAAGCAGCGATGGAGGAATGAGCTAATCCTATCGAATTCCGTTGTTGCTGAAGAGAGAGTCCATCTGTTTGTGCGATGGGCTTTTTTGGGGGATACACTAGGAGAACATGTTCCAAGTACAGGAAAAGAAGCTTGAGCGATCAGGCTTCTTTTTTCTGTCGCCGTTCCGTTCCGTCAACTATCCATGATTCCAGATCCGGAGTTCGGGAACTTCCTCGGTCTCGTAGCACATCCGCTCTAATCGTTTCATATCAAGAAGATAGATATATTTCTCGCGAATATCGATCAGCCCTTCGTTCTGGAAGTCACTGAGCGTCTTGGAGATGGATTCACGTGTATTGCCGACCATACTCGCGAGCAGGGCATGATTGAATTTCATATCAATCTTGTAAGCGCCATCGGCCTGCTTTCCGAAATTATAATAGAGATCCAGAATTAAGTTGGCGATCTTCGTACGGACATCGAGGAAAGTCAAGTAACGAATCATACGGTTCAGAACGCGGACGCGAGCGAACATTATTTGATAGGCTCTGAGCAGAACAGAAGGATAACGATGAACGATATCTAAGAAATCCTGCTTCGTGATATGCCATGCAACAACAGGCTCTAGCGCTTCGACGGAAGAGACGCGGTATGTGTCACCAGTTAATGCTTCGGCTTCTCCAATGATATCGCCAGGGAGATGAATCCCAATGACGATTTCCCTGCCGTCATGAATCCGGTAGACTTTCACTTTGCCGGTTCGGAGAATGAAGATGCCCTCGTTCTGGTCGTTCTCGAACATGAATACATGATTCTTCTTATATTTACGTTCTCGCAGCAGGGGAGCAATTTGGTGTAGTTCGTCGACGGGGACTTCGGAGAAAATGGGAACCTCTGTCATTTCAATCATTGCAGCAGATCCTTTCCGTAGGAATGTACTAAGAATACTAGAGTCGAATCGGGTTCACTATTCATTATTATAGCAGATTTCATCTTCGATTGAATGTGCAGTTCCTTCTTGACCACTTTCAGCCTGCATGTGTATACTTTGAAATGACAAATGTTCTCTATAGTATTACATTTGTTCACATTTCATCGATATTCAAAAGGGGAGAGTGATTTTTTTGAAATTGAAAATGAAAGCGAAAACAATTCTATTAACGGGGGCATTATCTACGGTATTTGCCGCATCGGCCTTCGCGGCTCCGTTGCATCCTGTCGTACATAATGATTGGATGCAGCAGAAGAAGATTATCAACGGTTTTGATCAAGGAGGACTATTGCTTGAGCGTAGTGTATCCCTTGGGGAAGCGGTTGCTCTTATCGCTAGAGGTACAGGAGCTGAGGTTGCACAGCCGCAAGGCTATTGGGCAACGAATTATTTGACTTGGGCTTATAGCAAAGGGGCTATTACGAAGGACGAGAAAGCAAATGATAGAAGCTTCCCTCCTGCAGATAGATTAACGGCAATCGCAAAAAAACTTGGTCTTGAACTGCAATTGCCAGCTGGCGAGCAAGTGACTCGCGGCGATTTCGTGCAAGCGCTTGGTGATGCGTTAACGGAACATATCACGATTGCGCATACGAATGATGTGCATGGACATATTCAAGAGAATAGCAAAGATAAAGAGTTCGGTTATGCCAAGATTGCTACGCTTGTAAAAGAATGGCGTGAAGAGAATAAGAACTTCCTCTTAATGGATGCGGGTGATACGTTCCAAGGAACAATCTACACGAACCAATTTAAAGGTGAATCGATTCTTCCGATTCTTAATTCGCTAGGTTATGGCGCGATGGCAGCGGGGAACCATGAGTTTGATTTTGGATATGAGCAATTGCTCAAGCTCCGTGATCAGCTCAAGTACCCAATGATCAATGCGAATGTATACAAAGCGGATGGTACAAATCTACTTGTCCCTACATATACAACAGAGGTCGGCGGACAGAAAATCGCATTTATCGGATTTGTAACGGAAGAGACGCCAATTGTTACACACCCGAATAATGTTATTGGCTTGACGTTCAAAGATCCTGTGGACATTGCGAAGAAACTCGTTCCTGAAATGAAAGAAAAAGCGGACCGTGTCATCATCCTCTCCCATATCGGTGTTGAGAAAGACCGCGAGATCGCGAAAAATGTATCGGGGATCGACTTAATTATTGGTGGTCACTCCCATACGCCGCTTCGCACACCTGAAGTTGTCAATGGTACGTATATCGTACAAGACTGGGAGTACGGAAAGTCGCTAGGACGCGTGGATCTATATTACTATAACAAAGATTTGGTAGGGTTCAGCGGCGGATTGGTAGAGTATGATGAGTCTGTCAAAGCAGATCCAGAAATTGATAAATTAGTTCAAGAAGTCGTGAAGAAAGTCGATACAGCGATGGGTGCTGTCATTGGGAAGACTGATGTCGACCTGCATGGTGAGCGAGGCGAAGTTCGCGCAGTAGAGACGAATCTAGGCAACTTCATTGCGGATGCCATTATAGCGAAGACGAAGACGATCAAAGGCCACGAAGCCGATGTAGCGCTTGTGAATGGCGGCGGGATCCGTGCGAGTAAGAAAGCCGGAGATCTGACGAAGAAGGATCTCTACTCGATTCTACCGTTCCCGAATACATTAACCATTGTCAAAGCAACAGGTGCGGATATCAAGGCCGCTCTTGAAGTATCGGTCAAAGGCGTGGAGAAGAAAGATGACTTACCAGGTTCGTTCTTGCAAATCGGCGGCATGTCCTATGTCTATGACGTGACGAAGCCGGTTGGCGAGCGCGTACTAGAAGTGAAAGTCGGAGGTCAACCGATTGACCCAGCGAAGACGTACACGGTAGCGACGAATGACTTCATCACATCGGGCGGAGACGGCTATTCGATGCTGAAGAAGGATGAAGTCTTGAACACAGGCTACACCTTCTACGATGTCGTAGAAGAGTATTTGCAGAATGTGAAAGTCATTAACCCTAAAGTCGAAAATCGTATTGTTGAGAAAAAATAGATGGTAGAAAAGGAACTGGCCTCGTGCCAGTTTCTTTTTTGTGAACAGGTGTTGCATGAAATAGCATTGCTAGGGGATCTATGGTACATTAATAAAAAATGTGCGATAAATCGAGTGGGGGACGTATGTTACATAAATTTGGCTTCTCACAATACGAGAGTAAGGTCTATGAAGCGCTGGTATCCAGCTTGCAGCCGATGGATGCCACAATGATCGTGAAGGTATCCGGCGTACCCAAAGCAAAAATATATGAAGTCATATCCAGATTGATTGAGAAAGGGATGGTGCTGGAATCCATCTCGGAGAAGAAAAAGCTGTATTTCGCATTAGCATTGCCGCTCGTCATCGAGAAGTTGACCGCGGAATTCCAATCGGATCTGGAGGAGCTAGAGGCACGAGCAACACCCAAAGCGTTCATCGACGACCAAGTGTGGAGTCTTAAGGCGAATTCCTCTATCGAGCCTCAGCTGGGCCAGGTGCTGCAGGAGGCAACGAAGTCCATTCGATTCTCGGCTTGGAAAGACGATATTGCGAAATACATGCCTTTACTTGAAGCGAAGGAACGGGAAGGCGTGACCGTCGAGGTGCATGTCGTTGGCGAGGTGGAGTCTAACTTGACCAATTTAGCATACTTTGTGCCGAGCAAAGAACATGTAACTTTGGAGCGCTTCCGGTTGTTGATTGTGGATGATCGTGAGATGATCTTCGCTGGCGTTGAGCAGCGGGAATGGCATGCGATTAAGACGAAGTCTCAGCCGCTCGTACGTGTGTTTACAGAATTTTTCAACCATGATGTGCTTCTTACAGTCATTACCTCCAAGTATATTAATGTGTTCATGGAGGACGAGGATATTATGAACCGATTGATGCAGTTGAAATATTAGCCAATGCCTATGTGAATACAGGAAGACGGATAGAGCGCGAATCTATCCGTCTTTTTTTGTTTCAAATTTGGGGTTGATTCGAAATAGATATTAGGTTACTATTGCGGTAGTAACTTTTTGCGTTGTTCGTGACATAAGAAGGGAGTCCTTATTACGGATGAATTTTAAAATCTATCTTTTAGCCATCGCTTGTTTTGTGACAGGAACGGTGGAGCTTATTGTGGGAGGGATCCTGGATCTAATCTCGCAGGATTTGAACATTTCGCTTAGCGCATCGGGTCAACTGATTACGATATATTCTATCGCGTTCGCCCTTGCGGGTCCGATTTTGCTCACTGCGACAGCAGCTGTGGAACGTAAGAAGCTGTATATGTACACGTTGCTCGTTTTTATAATTGGGAACCTGCTCTCTACGTTTAGTCCGAACTTTACGGTATTGCTCGCGGCTCGTGTATTGTCTGCGGCTAGCAGCTCACTCATCGTCGTCTTATCGATTACGATGGCTTCCCAGCTCGTTGAGCCCAAATATCGTGCGAGAGCGATCGGGACAATCTATATGGGGGTAAGCGGTTCGCTCGTGCTTGGTGTACCGATTGGTATGATGCTCGGGAATGCGTACGGATGGCGTGCGCCATTCATGATGATAACGGTCCTCTCATTACTCGCGATGATTGCCGTTGGACGATTTATGACGAAGGCTCAGCCTACGCCATCCGTTCCGCTGAAGCAACAATTGGCATCGCTGAAGAATGGGAAGATCGTATTTGCACATTTGTTATCGATCCTCATGTTGACAGGTCATTTGACTTTATATGCTTATCTAACACCGTTTTTGCAGGAGACGCTGCATCTTAGCGCATCTACGCTCAGTTTGTTCTATTTTATTTTCGGGATAGCGGCTGTAGCGGGTGGAGGTATTGGCGGCTGGGTTAGTGATAAATTCGGTCCGGAGAAGAGTATCCTGTTCATCGTTGTTGCCTTTGCCGTGATGATGTTCTTGATGCCGCTATCGACATTCTCGATTTATGCTTGCCTTATTGTTATGATGATCTGGAGTATGCTCAGTTGGTCCGTATCCCCTGCATTACAGAGTTATTTGATTAAGTCGGCACCCGAATCTGCAGATATTCAGCAGAGCTTGAACAGCTCAGCGCTGCACGTCGGGATCGCACTAGGATCAGCCGTAGGTGGAGTTGTGATTGAGCAAGCGTCGGTATATTATAATGCATGGGTTGGTGTGGTATTCGTACTCTTCGCGTTGGTTTGTGGAGTGGTCTCCATTCGATGGCGGCAGACAAGATCAAGTGTTGCAGTATCGATGAGTGAGTCCGTTTCGTAAATGTGGTCAGACCCTTGGGGAATCCAAGGGTCTTTATTGTTTTACAGCGTCAAAAACATCGATAGGCATATGGTCTTGTAAATGATAAGATACTGGGATAATGGTATAATATTGAATAATATGTTCGTAGCGATAAGATCATGGATAGATGGGTGGCTCAAATGGATCAAGATAAAATTAGGAAAATGATTGAGGCCGCGAAAATGTATTATTTTATGGACTACAGTCAGCAGGATATCGCCGATAAGCTAGGCGTGTCCAGGCCTACGGTATCGCGGTTCTTGCAGCAAGCCAAGGAAGAGGGATTCGTACAGATTCGAATTATGGACCCGTCGGAAGATACAGCTAAGCTGGCCTATCAATTGAAGCAGAAGTATAACCTCAAAAAAGTGATTGTCGTACCCGTTCCACATTATGAAGACGACGTAATCAAAGATTATTTGGCTGAAGATACGGCACAATATTTAGACGAGGTTGTGAAGGATGGCGATACACTTGCTGTCACGTGGGGCTCTACAATCTATCAGATTGCGAGAAAATTGAGGCATAAACATGTAAATCAGGTGAATGTCGTTCAATTAAAAGGCGGCGTCAGTCATCTTGAGACCAATACATATAACTCTGAAATTTTGCACTTATTTGGCAAAGCGTATAATACGTATCCGCATTTTCTGCCTCTTCCTGCTATCGTAGATCATTTGCTTGTGAAGCAAGCCATGGAGTCGGATCGGCATATTCGCAAAATTCTCGACATGGGCGAGCAGGCCAATATTGCATTGTTCACGGTAGGTGTTGCGGAATCGGATTCGTTATTTTTGCAAATGGGGTATTTCTCAGAGGAAGAATTGAATGTCATTTATAGTAAGGCGGTTGGTGATATTTGCTCGCGGTTCTTCGATACCAGCGGACAGATTTGCGTGCCGGATTTGAATGCACGGACAATCGGAATTGAATTGGAAGCGCTAAAACGCAAGGAGCGGTCGATTCTTGTGGCAGGAGGAGCTCGGAAGGTTGAAGCCATTTATGGCGCGCTAAGAGGCAGATATGCGAATGTGCTCATCACCGATCAATTTACCGCCAAATCATTACTGGATAAGGATCATGATGCTTCGAGCAGAATGAATCCGTCGGCTGCGTTCCCACTCTCAGGCATTCCATTGTACTAATAGGCATATTACGTGACGAAAATGGGAGGGGATTAATCGTATGAGCGTACATATAGGAGCTTCACCGAGTGATATCGCCGAATCCATTCTGCTGCCGGGGGACCCGATTCGAGCGAAATTCATTGCAGAGACCTTCTTGGAAGAGGCATATTGTTATAACGGCGTTCGCGGCATGCTGGGCTTTACGGGGATTTACAAGGGGAAACGAGTCTCCGTGCAGGGCACAGGGATGGGGGTTCCATCCATGTCCATCTATGCGCATGAATTAATACAAGAATACGGCGTGAAAAATATGATTCGTGTCGGCACCTGCGGGGCGATTCAGCATGATGTGAAGCTAAGAGATATCGTGATCGCGATGAGTGCTTCGACGTCTTCCGCGATTAATCAACGAAGGTTCAATGGGATTGATTTTGCGCCGACCGCCAACTTTCACTTTCTGAAGAAAGCTTATGATCTATCTCAAGCGAAGAAGCTGTCGGTGAAAGTCGGCAATGTGATGACAACCGATACTTTCTATATTAACAATTGGGATGAAATTCGATTATGGGCGGATTATCAGATGCTTGCGCTAGAGATGGAAACGGCAGAATTGTATACGCTTGCGACGAGGCATCGTGTTAATGCGTTGTCCATCCTTACGGTGAGCAACCTTGTGCTGACAGGGGAGATGACAACGGTCGAAGAACGTGAGAGCACCTTTACCGAAATGATCGAGCTTGCGCTCGATGTTGCTGTCACTCCAAATTAGACGACGTGGTCGTCTTTTTTTTGTGCTTGAGTAGATGATTCGAAGGAAAAAGAAACATTTTACAATAAGTCATTGCGTAAAGTATGAACAAAAGATAAAATCAAATTACGTTATGTTTACGAAATATCTGGATATAGCGATAAATACTGGAGGTGAATCGCTTTTTAAACATAAAAGTGATAAGGATTGAATGTGGAATTGAAAAAAAGTAATTTCGTAATTATCATTTGATTTAATCATGTTGTTGATCGGGAGGGAACTACCAATGAATCAGAAGAAAATGTTGAAAAGTTTGTTGGCTGCGGCAGTATTAAGCAGTGCTTTCTCAATGTCTGCCTTTGCGGACGCGAGCGACCAAGGAGCAACGTTGAAGCTTCGATTGATGGAAACGACTGATATTCATACGAACATTCTTAACCACGACTATTATCAAGATCAGTCGACCGAAGAATTTGGTCTTGCGTTAACGGCCTCATTGATCATTAAAGCGCGTCAAGAAGTAACGAACAGCATGTTGTTCGATAACGGCGACCTCATTCAGGGGAATCCATTAGGGGATTATGTGGCGAAGATCAAGCCGCTTCAAGATGGACAAGTCCATCCGGCATTTAAAGCGATGAATCTACTGGAATACGATGCAGCAGGGATCGGCAATCACGAGTTTAACTTTGGTCTCGATTTCTTGGAGCGCAGCTTGAAAGGCTCTAAATTTCCGCATGTAAATGCAAACGTTTACATAGATGACCATGATAACAACCCAAACAATGATAAGAACTATTTCACACCGTATGAGATTCTGACGAGAACGTTCAAGGATGAAAAGGGGACGCCGGTAACGCTGAAGATCGGTGTCATTGGTTTCGTTCCGCCGCAGGTTATGGAATGGGACAAAGCCAATTTGGAGGGTAAAGTCATAGCGAAGGACATTATTGAAACGGCTAACAAATTCGTGCCGAAGATGAAGCAAGAAGGTGCGGATCTTGTTATCGCGGTTCCGCATTCCGGGTTTGACAGCAGTCCGTACAAAGAGAATATGAGTGATGCAACCGTTCATTTGGCGAAAGTGCCGGGCATTGACGCGATTTTGTTCGGTCATGACCATAAGGTGTTCCCGAGTGCGGAGTTCGATAAATTGGAAGGCATAGATATTAAGAAGGGTACGATTCATGGTGTGCCTGCCGTCATGCCGGGCTTCTGGGGAGATCATCTCGGTGTC
The DNA here is from genome assembly GCF_058791655.1 of Paenibacillus sp. EB106-05-06-XG162. NCBI lineage: Bacteria > Bacillati > Bacillota > Bacilli > Caryophanales > Paenibacillaceae > Paenibacillus > Paenibacillus sp. EB106-05-06-XG162. The sequence continues at coordinate 318,491 of NZ_JBYTDT010000004.1, read as the reverse complement.
GTTGATCTCTCACTTCAGAAGATGGACGGAAAATGGAAAGTGGTAGACAGCCAAACGGAGGCTCGCCCGATCTATGATAAAGCGAACAAGAAATCGCTGGCTAAGGTGGATGAGCGAATCGTTGATGCGGTGAAGGAAGAGCATGAAGCGACCGTCAAATATGTGCGTGGGCCGATCGGTGAGACGACAGCGCCAATCAATAGCTTCTTCGCTGTTGTTCATGATGATCCTTCGGTTCAGATCGTATCAAATGCACAGAAATGGTACACGGAGAAGTACATTCAAGGCACATCGTATGAAGGAATCCCGGTATTGTCAGCAGCAGCACCATTCAAAGCCGGTGGACGTTGGGGCCCTAACTACTTCACGGATATTCCTACAGGAACGCTGGCCGTGAAGAGCGCAGCCGACTTATATGTCTATCCGAATACAGTAAATGTCGTACAATTGAATGGGGATCAAGTAAGAGAGTGGCTTGAGCACGCCGCGGGTCAGTTCAACCAGATTGATCCGAATAAGCAAGAGGAGCAACCGCTCATCAATGAAGATTTCCCTACGTATTTGTACGACGTGATTGATGGCGTAACGTATCAAATTGATGTGACAAAGCCAGCGCGTTATGAGCGCAAAGGGAAGCTTGTGAACCCGGATTCGCACCGGATTGTCAATTTACAGTTCAACGGCAAACCTGTCACCAAGGATCAGCAATTCCTCGTGGTTACGAATAATTATCGTGCAAGTGGCGGTGGGAATTTCCCGAATCTGGACGGGTCCAATATTGTGATCTCGTCTCCAGACGAAACACGTCAGGTTCTGATTGATTATATCGCGCAGAATAAGAAGATTAATCCTACAGCCGATAATAACTGGTCATTCGTTCCGGTTATAGGCGATGCGAATATAACATTTAGAACTTCGCCGAAGGCGAAAGATGCAGCGACGAAGCTTGGCGGTATGAAGTATGTTGGTGAAGAAAAAGATGGCTTTGCGAAATTTACATTGGATCTTTCGAAAGTCCAAGCGCAACAACCAGCTGGTACAACGGAACCAAGCCCTGTATCTTCCGAATTGGTTCCGGTTCGTGAGACGGCTGGTGCACAAGGCATTGCAGTAACTTATGATATGAAGACCAAGACGGTGACATTGACCCAAGGAGCTGCCCAAGCCTCATACGTCTTGAACACGGACAGTGCGAACGTTAAGGGAATCAAAGTGTCGGTCAAGGCTGAGCTCAAGAACAATAAGCTGTGGCTTCCAGAATCGATTTTCCAAGCGCTGATGAATTAGCGACTGGGATCTCCTCAGGATTCCTGCGGAAAATGATAACGCCCTCTATGTTGCCGACTTGGCAAGTGGAGGGCATTCTTGTTTTTCTTCCATAAAGTCGCCGTTTTTTTAATTTTGTTGATTGAGTTATACCCACGATACCACGTATAATAGGACGAGGAAAAAAGTCTAGAAGAAAAGGTGTCATGCATGAGCATATTAAACGTAGAACGATTAAGTCACGGCTTTGGTGATCGAGCGATCTTCAATGACGTATCTTTTCGCTTATTGAAGGGCGAGCACATTGGACTGATAGGCGCGAACGGCGAAGGTAAGTCCACTTTTATGAACATTATTACTGGCAAGCTTCAACCGGATGAAGGAAAGGTCGAATGGTCCAAGCGTATGCGCGTTGGATATTTGGATCAACATGCGGTACTTAACAAAGGGATGACGATTCGTGATGTCTTACGAGGCGCATTCCAATACTTGTTCGATATGGAACAGGAAATGAACGATATGTACGGCAGAATGGGCGACGTATCGGCGGAAGAGCTTGAGCAGCTGCTTGAGGATGTAGGAACGATTCAAGATACACTGACGAATCAGGATTTCTATATGATCGATGCGAAAATCGAGGAAACCGCACGCGGTCTCGGTATTACGGATATCGGTCTGGACAAAGATGTTCATGATCTGAGCGGGGGCCAGCGGACGAAGATTTTGCTTGCGAAGCTGTTGCTCGAGAAACCGGACATTCTACTCTTGGACGAGCCGACGAACTATCTGGATGAGCAGCATATCGAATGGCTCAAGCGTTATCTGCAAGAATATGAGAATGCATTCATTCTGATCTCACACGATATTCCGTTCCTGAATAGTGTCATTAACTTGATCTATCATATGGAGAATCAAGAATTAAACCGTTATGTGGGAGACTACGATTACTTCCTGCAAGTTCACGATATGAAGAAGCAGCAGCTTGAATCGGCGTTCAAGCGCCAACAGCAAGAAATTGCGGACTTGAAGGATTTCGTTGCCCGGAACAAAGCGAGTGTTGCAACACGCAACATGGCGATGTCCAGACAGAAGAAGCTCGATAAGATGGAAGTCATTGAGCTGGCGAAGGAAAAGCCGAAGCCACAGTTCAACTTCAAAGATTCGAGAGCTTCCGGCAAAATGGTCTTCGAGACGAAGGACCTGGTCATCGGTTATGACAGTCCATTGTCGAGACCGCTAGATCTTCGGATGGAGCGCGGTCAGAAAATTGCGCTTGTCGGTGCGAACGGTATTGGTAAAACAACATTGCTGCGCAGTATTCTAGGTGAGATTCCAGCCATTTCGGGGAACGTCCAACGTGGAGAGAACCTGGATGTCGGCTATTTCGAGCAGGAAATGAAGGATGCCAACTATAATACGTGTATCGAAGAGATCTGGAAAGAGTTCCCTGCATTCACGCAATTTGAAGTTCGTGCAGCGCTAGCGAAGTGCGGTCTAACGACGAAGCATATCGAGAGTAAAATTGCGGTATTAAGCGGTGGTGAGAAAGCGAAAGTCCGTCTCTGCAAGCTCATCAACCGCGAGACCAATCTACTTGTGCTCGATGAGCCGACGAACCATTTGGATGTCGATGCGAAGGACGAACTGAAGCGTGCGCTGAAGGCTTTCAAAGGCAGCATTCTTCTCATTTCGCATGAACCTGAATTTTATCGCGACGTCGTGACAGAAACATGGAATTGCGAATCTTGGACGACGAAAGTATTTTAATCCATAGCTTACCTATCTCTGACGTCATCGTTAGAGGTTGGTAAGCTTTTTTCATATGGCTGCCTGCACGATGCAAAAATCCTACTTTACGTATTGCTTTTCCATGGTAAACTTTGTATATCTGAGGATGAAATGAACTTCGCCAGCGGGAGGTAGACGATGACCATACATGTGAGTACAGCGATCGCATCGCATGCCAATCGGTGGAGTATGGAGACACATCATCATCCTGATTATGAAGTATCCATCGTGCTTGAAGGTTCTGCTGTGATGGAATGCCTGCGTAGCGAATATGTGATGGAGAAAGGAGCCGTTGTCCTAATCCCGCCGAATGTACCACACCGATTCTGGACCAAGGATTCCGTACGATTCGGGGTCTTACAAGTATCCTCTATCCCTCAAGAGCTCGTGCAACGATTCTATCAGTTAGCGGAGCCTGAACGTCCAAGATTGATTTATTTATCGCCGATGAATCGAGAAATCTATGAATCTCTATTTCGTAATTGGTTAAAGATCATCTCTGGGCCATTGGAAGAGCGTGATGCGGTTATCTCCACTTGGATGGATTTGTTCCTGTTAACATTGATGCAGCATACTCGAAATGAGCCGCAGCGCATGTCGATCTCGAGTGCAGCCGATTATATTCGGAACCAATTCAATCAAGAAGTCCGTGTAACGGAATTAGCTCGTATGTCAGGATTATCGGTGTCGGCTTTTCGCAAGGAGTTTACGAGAGTCTATCATGTATCACCGAAGCAATATCAACAGCTTCATAGATTATCTGAAGCAAAATGGCTCCTCCGTACTTCGGACGAACCTATTCTGCGCATCGCGGAACAGCTAGGTTTCTCGGGGATTCACCTGTTCAGTGCTTGGTTTCAACAGATGGAGGGGACTTCTCCCTCTAAATGGAGAAAAGAGCAGCAAGGGGAGAAGGGGATGGGCGAACCTTCGGAGCGATTTTAGTAAATTTCGAATTCATTTCCCTAAATACAACCTGGCCATTCCCGTTTATATTGAAGGTGATCAATCGATCGAATTTAAAATAAATCATGGGTGGTAATGGACAATGATGGTTAAAGTCGGGAGTCGTGAATTAGAACTGAATGGACCGCATCTAACAGAGTTACGAAGCTCGAATGATATTTTAGATGATGTACAAGCGCTTCGTGAACGAATGGAAGAAGACGGATATTTACTCATTCGTGGATTTCATGATCGGGAGCAGGTGCTAACAGCACGAAGAGCGATTCTAGAGAAAATGAATAAGATGGGCAAGCTGGAGCGAGACACACTCCTCGAAGAAGGCGTCATTGCCGATGGCAGCAAAGGTATTTTCATGGGTGGCACGAATGAAGACTTGCCGGAATTGCTGAACGTATTGAATGGAGATCATGTGATGCGCTTCTTCGATGAATTACTTGGCGAGCAATCGCTGACGTATCATTACAAATGGCTGCGAGCTGTAGGCTCAGGCGATTTCACTGGAGCGCATTATGATATCGTCTATATGGGACGCGGTACGCATAACGTATATACAGTGTGGTCACCGATCGGCGATATCTCTTACGAGATGGGCGGTCTTGCGATGTGTCTAGGCTCGCATCGATTCGACAGTCTCAAGAACTCCTACGGTACAAAGGATTCGGATCGAGATGGCATTGGACATTATACCGACGATCCGCTCGTGATTACTGAGAAATTCGGCGGACAATGGGCGACAACGACGTTCGAAGCGGGAGATGTGCTGATCTTCGGCATGTTCTTGATGCATTGTTCCTTGGAGAATACGACCAATCAATATCGCATTAGCGTGGACGCGCGGTATCAATCGGCTACAGAACTCGTCGATGAACGTTGGAGCGGGAAGAAACCAAGGGGGCACCATAAATAAGTGAGTAAAGGGGAGTTTAAGTTGGAATTGAAGATGTATCACGCGTTCTGGGGCATGGAAGGGACATTGCGAGAAAAGATGGAACGGGCGGCGCAGCATGGATATGACGGGGTGGAAGTGGGGCTTCCTTCACAGGATGATGAGAATGAGTTCAATGAGCTTCGCGAGGAGCTGGGGCTTGGTTACATTCCGCAGATTTATACGCATGGCAATCATGAAGAATCCTTTTTGGCTCAAGTGGAGCGTGCTGTGAAGTTTCGTCCGCAATTGATCAATTCGCATAGCGGCAAAGACTACTGGCGGGAGGACGAACAAGATCGGTTTTTTGCTAATGCTGTGCAAGTCGAGAAACAATTCGGGGTGCCGATCGGCCATGAGACGCATCGCGGTCGGACCATGTTCACGCCGAGGTCGACGGCAAGACTACTTCGCACATTTCCAGAACTCCGGATTACCGCAGATTACAGCCATTTTACGTGCGTCTGCGAATCCCTCCTCCATGATCAAGAAGAGGATATGTCTATCATTATGGAACGGACGATTCACCTGCATGCAAGGATCGGGTTCGAACAAGGGCCACAGGTCCCGCATCCAGCCGCGCCTGAATATGCCTATGCATTGGAGCGTTTCGAAGGTTGGTGGGAGACGATTCTAAATCGCAGGAAGATGGAAGGGCATCATGTCACGACGATGACCCCTGAATTCGGTCCTCCCGGATATATGCCGAGAATTCCATATACAGGGCAACCTGTAGCCGATCTGTTCGAGGTTAACCAATGGATGGCAGGTAGAGTGCGCGAGCGATTTCAGAACAGATAAAGTTCCACAACCAACATAGAACATAGAGGGGCTGTTCCACTGTAGAGAGAACCTACAGATTGGAACAGCCCCTTTTACGCGATGATTACGTAATGGTATAGTTCGGCTTCGCTTTCAAGAAATGTGGGTTCTCCCCAGCAACCATGAGTCCCATGCCCCAGTCGAAATGGACATTTTCCGTCGGAAAGTCGCTCGCATCTTTGTATTGGAACAAGACGTTTCTACGCGTTCGAGAGCTGCGGTTCGGGTCCGATCCGTGGATGGTCAAATAATTAAAGAACAATACGTCCCCTGCTTCGGCAATGCAAGGCGTTCCGTCTTTCGTTGGATATTCCTTGTGATTCAGATAATGGGAGCCGACATGGGGAAGGGATCCAGCCTTGTGAGAGCCTGGGATAACGCGCAGACAACCGTTTTCTTCATCGGCATAATCAAGATGGACACTCGCCGCTAACATCGAATGATTCGCATGCGGGAAATAGGGGTAATCTTGATGCATCGGGAATGCGGCGCCATTCTCAGGCGGTTTGACCAGCATTTTGGAATGATGCAATTGGACATTGGGACCGATGATCTGTGTAAGAACCGCCCGCATATTCGGGTGCACAACCGCACGCGTAAATGAAGCATCATGATAATGCACATCATGAAACCCTTTCAGTACGAGCTTCTTCAATTGCTCTGGCGGGAGATACTCACCTTGCCAAGCTGCGTTCCAATCAGCCTTCGACTGTGCAGCGCGTTGAATAATTCGCTCAACCGCCCCGCGCATCTCCTCGACTTCTTCAAGATTGAATACCCCCTTCACGAGTAAGTATCCATTCTCTTTATAAAATTGCACATCTACGGGTTGAATCATCTACACGCCTCCTTGGATAAGATACGAGCAATTTTGGTTGATTACACTTATAATGATAAAGATTATAATGATCTGTTGTCTTTTTTAAAAAAGGACATTTTTTTGTAAAATAAGGTCATATCAGTTAGGCGGGAATATCATGTACCTGTATAAAGAAACCAATTCCATGCTCAATGAAATCGCAACCGTATTGCAGACGAACGATGCTTGTTTTAAGGTGCACTACTGGGGCGTGAATCCACAGTTATTTGATAATCCGGTTCACAAACATTCGTTCTTCGAAGTCTGCTATGTCCTCACAGGCGAAGGAACGTATACTGATGATGGGGTGGACTATCCAATTCAGAGCGGTACACATTTTTGTTCGAGGCCAGGGGTTACTCATCAAATTCGTACACAGGAAGGGTTGTTTCTTCTCTATGTGGCCTTTGAATTGGATGAATCGTTAACTCACGGCACCATTCGCGAGGCTTTTGAAGCGCTGAGTGAATATGCTGCGGTATGTGTGCATCAGGACGATCTTCATCCAACGGCGTTATTGTGGAAGTCTTTGATGCTGAAGGATGGCATGACAGGGAATCTCCCTGCCGCGGCGATTGGCACGGTTGCCTATTCCTTGATCCTATCGTTTCTTACGTTATTTGGCGTACAGACACAAGAGGGGATGGCCAATATGCAGCGGAAGAATACGAATATGCTGCTCCAGCAAGCCAAGCTGTATATACGTGATAATTTGGCTGGCACAATCGGCCTCACGGATGTCTCTCGTTATTTAAATGTCTCAGAACGGCATTTATCGCGTCTATTCTCAGCTGGAATTGGCGAGACTTTTACAGATTTCATCCGGCATGAGCGTGTACGTCAAGCGACTCGACTCTTGCTCGGTACCGAACTGCCGATTAAGCAAATTGCTGAACTTACTGGATTTTCTTCGGTTCATTATTTCACACGGGTGTTCATGGAGGACAAGAAGCTGCCGCCAGGCCGATTCCGTGAGACGAAGAAGAACATAACATCATTGATACAGAAGGATTAGGTGCTGATATGGATAAGGATTTTATTCTGGCCAGAGGATTACTGACCTTGTTGGATACGGAGCAGCGTTGGTTTACTTTTGCAGAAATGGAGAAGGAGCTCATGGTATCCGATAAGACGATTCGCAAGCTCGTCGAGGAGTTGAGTCAGCAATTGCCGTCTGCGATGGCCATTGAAGTGTCGCGTGGAAGGGGCATGATTCTGCACCGTGACCGCCGAAGCGCGACGATCCAGGAAGTCATTGCCCAGTTGTTCAAGCAGACTTCTTATTATCGGTTGATGCATCTGTTATTCACGCAAGGGGGACGCATTCGTGCGGAGGAAATTGCGGAATCGATGTTCATGAGCACCTCATCCTTTAAGAAATTCATTGTACAGTTGAATAACCAAGAGCTGAAACCTTTTCATCTGCGGATCACATATGCGACCCCTGCGTTCAAAGGCCACGAAATTCATATTCGATACTTCTTGTGGAAAATATTCTGCGAAGCATATGCCTATACAGGATGGCCATTTGCAAATACGGATTTTGATACATTGAACCATTTCATTACCGAGATCGAAGCTGAGAACCGGATTGTGTATTTCCTGAATTCCAAGCGTAATTTAGCTTTCCTGATTGCGATTGTAATCGAACGGGTTCGACAAAGACATACGGTGCACATTGAGGAGGAGCAATATGAATGGACAGAGAGCCTATTTCATCGACCGCTCATCGAGCTATCCAAGAAGTTAGAACATACATACCAGATTTCCCTGCCAAAGGATGAAATTTTCTTCCTAACCTCGTTATTCAGCTTGAGTCAATATAACAATCAGGGCTCAGTTAACTCTGCAGCACGTACGCATTCTCGGCAGGAAGAGCTCATGATATCGATGCGTAATCAGCTTTTTCCGCTATTGATGCAATCTTTTCCTACACTGCATATGGACGAGCGGTTTATCCAGGAGATGGGTGAATTCTTCGAAAAATTGATCATCGATAATGCGATCCCGGAACTGATGGATGTCTCCCAGAATCATCTTACAACATATGTGCAGCAGTCTTGTCAGCATGTCTATGATGAGGTGCAGCGCTGTATGGCGCAGTGGAATCACTATTTTTCGCTGATCCATCTGAATGAATTCCATCTGACCAAGCTCACCTTACTCGTCAGCTCCAGTCTGCGATATAAGAGCAAGAACGCTTTTCTTATTATCGGAGAGGAGTTCTCCGTCCGCCATTACGTCGCGAATCTCATCAAGAAAGAAATTGGTGATCAACTCACCATTCATACGACCATTATGGAAGGGTTAACCGATGACATTGTGAAGCAACGGCAGATTGATTTTATTATCAGCACGTTCCCGCTATCGATCAAGAGCGTTCCTACCGTGATTATCGCGACGATTCCGACACGTCGAGATCTGGATAATATCCGCCAAGAGCTGCTGATGTGAAGGAGTTGGTCCTTTTTCTTCCGTAGCTTACGCCAACTTTTGGTCTAGTTTGTTCCTCGGATTCTTCTTATGATGTTCATGTAAGCGATTTCGATCAGCAAGATGATGAGGGGGAATAACAACATGAGTATTCATATGGAAGCACAAGTCGGTCAGGTCGCGGAGCGCGTCTTACTACCAGGCGATCCACTGCGTGCCAAATTCGTCGCGGAACAATTCTTGGACGATGTCTATTGTTATAACGAAGTGAGAGGGATGCTCGGTTATACCGGAATCTATAAAGGCGTACCTGTCTCAGTGCAAGGAACAGGGATGGGCAATGCCTCGATGAGCATTTATGCGACGGAGCTGATTAAGGACTATGGGGCAAAGAAGCTGATTCGGATCGGGACATGCGGAGCGATGCAAAAGGAGCTCCAGATTCGTGACATTGTGTTAGCGCAGTCCGTATCCTCCGATAGCAACATGACGGAAAAAATATTCCATGGCTGCAATTATGCGCCGACTGCAGATTTTCACATGTTAATGAAAGCGTATCAATTAGCTGAGTCACAGCAAGCGAAGGTACATGTCGGCAACATTTATAATTCCGATGAATTCTACCGCGAGACGTTAGATCGTCTGCATAAATTCATGGAATTCGGCGTCCTGGCGGTGGAGATGGAGAGCACAGCGTTGTATACGTTAGCAGCAAAATATGGGGTTCGAGCATTGACCATACTGACGGTCGGCAGCCAGCTCTTGACGAATGAACGTTCATCGCATAAGACGAGTGAGCAATCGTTTAACGGCATGGCAGAAATTGCGCTGAATACGATCATTGCAGATGTGTGATGCGTTTCAATCACAATTATTGTGAATGGATTCACACAATATGGAAATGGGGGAACTACTATCATGAAATATGGTATCGCGCTAATCGGGCTTGTTGTTGTTCTACTCCTGGCTTGGCTCGCAAGCAGTGACAAGAAAAAGATTAAATATCGTCCCATCCTAATCATGATCGTGCTTCAGATCGTCTTTGGTCTGCTGCTACTTAAGACAAGCATTGGGGAATATCTGGTTCGGGGGTTCGCGAATGGGTTCGCCAAACTATTAGGATATGCGAATCAAGGAACGGATTTCGTATTCGGCGGCTTGGTGAATGAAGGGATTCATTCGTTCTTCTTCCACGTGTTAATGCCGATTGTGTTCATGTCGGTGATTATCGGGATTTTGCAGCATTACAAAATCTTACCGTTCATTATCAAGTACATTGGTCTTGCGCTTAGTAAAGTGAATGGTCTTGGCAAGTTAGAATCATACAATTCGGTAGCTTCCGCCATCTTGGGACAGAACGAGGTCTTCATCTCGTTCAAGAAGCAAATTGGGTTGCTGCCTAAGAATCGATTGTATACCTTATGCGCGTCTGCAATGTCCACGGTGTCCATGTCGATCGTTGGTTCTTATATGACGATGTTGAAGCCGGAATATGTTGTGGCGGCGCTCGTACTCAATTTGTTCGGCGGATTCATTATTGCATCGATCATTAACCCTTATACGGTGGAACCGGAGGAGGATTTGCTAGAAGTCCAGCAAGAAGAGAAGCAGACCTTCTTCGAAATGCTCGGGGAATACATTCTCGATGGATTTAAGGTGGTTGTGATCGTTGGCGTCATGCTTGTCGGATTCATTGCGCTCATTGCGATGATTAACGGAATTTTCAGCGGAATCTTCGGCATCTCGTTCCAAGGAATTCTCGGTTATGTACTTGCTCCGGTTGCCTTCCTAATGGGTGTCCCTTGGAGCGAAGCGGTTCAAGCTGGAAGCATTATGGCGACGAAAATTGTAGCGAACGAGTTCGTAGCCATGCTTGATTTTGTCAAAATCCAAGGTAATTTCAGTGAGCGTACAAATGCCATCGTCTCCGTATTCCTCATTTCCTTCGCTAACTTTGGTTCGATTGGTACCATTGTTGGTGCGGTGAAAGGGCTTCATGAGAAACAAGGCAACGTGGTCGCAGGCTTCGGTCTTAAATTATTATATGGTGCAGCACTCGTTAGCTTCTTATCAGCCATTATTGTTAGTATTGTATTCTAAACGAGCAATTAGCCCCAGAAAATCATGAAACTCGGCGCACCGATGCGATGAAGGGATAGAAAGGGCGATTCCATCACCTATTAGGTCCTCCTCAGCGATGAGGGGGATTTGTCATTCGTGTACGGCTTGGATATGATGATAGAGATATTCTTATCTTGGGGAGGCGATGTCATTGTTGAAAGGGCTTACGCGTGCGGGAATCGGTGGATCCTTAAGTGACGAGCATTTGATTCAATTGGCTGCACAATATCAATTTGAGGCTGTGGATCTGGAAGCGCTTGGTTTCATTGAACGCAACGGCATGGAACAAGCGAAGGCATTATTAGCAAGGAATCGGATGCGGATCGGTTCGATTAGTCTGTCTGTACAGTGGAGAACAAGCGAAGATGCATTTCAAGAAGGTCTGAAGCGTCTGGCACAAGAAGCTGCGGCCGCGGCTACGCTAGGATGCACAAGCTGTTGTACCTATATTCTACCATCGACAGATTTGAAATCAGCGCATTTCATGGCGCTCGCGATCAGAAGACTACGGGTGTGTGCACAAATTCTAGGTGCGTATGGCGTTCGGTTAGGTCTTGAATTCGTTGGACCGCATCACTTGCGTACAGCATGGGCGAATCCGTTCATCTGGACGCTCGAAGAGACATTGGATCTGATCGATGCGATTGGCGAGCCGAATGTCGGTCTCCTGTTCGATGCCTATCATTATTATACGAATGAGCTGACCGTCGAAGACATTCTGAAACTGCGTGCGGACCAGATTGTCCATGTACATATCAATGATGCGCCGCATGTCCCGGTGGAGCAGGTGTTGGACAATGACCGGTTGTACCCAGGGGAAGGTGCGATTGACCTGGTTGGGTTTTTACAGGGATTACATAAGATTGGTTATAAGGGTGTTGTTTCCCAGGAAATCCTAACGCCAACGGCGCCAACGGATTCGCCAGAGGTATTATTAGAGCGGTCCAGACAAGGATTCGAGAAAGTGTTTGGTGCAGCAGGGTTGATCAACCGTTAACTACAGAGAAAGGCCTCACAGCGTGTTCGCTGTGAGGCCTTTTATCATTCACAGTCCCAGTCTCTTCTTACCATGACGGCTGCGCCAGCCGCAACAGCGTCTTCTCCCAGCTCACCTGGGGAGAAGTTGGGTTGATAGGCAGGAGAGTAATAAATATTTTTCTTCGCCACATGCATGATCGTGTCGTAGATGACAGGATCTGCATGAATAAGTGGTCCTCCCAGAATCACTTGCTCAGGGTGGAGAACATTGATGAGGTTCGCGACACCGATACCTAAGTAGGTTGCGGCTTGAATGAAATGCTCCTTCACGAGACGGTCTCCTTCAGCAAGTGCGTGGGTGAGCAAGTCGAAGTGGATTGCTTCCGGTTCATAGATGTGCAAGAGGGTATCCCGCCCCATTTTCACCTGTGTTCGTACTTGCTTCTCGAGGGCTTGAATGGATGCGTAAGCCTCCAGCGCGCCGTAGTTGCCGTCTTCTTGCAGACGAGGACCATCCGTCTGAATGATCATTTGTCCGAAGGAGCCTTCCAAGTCGAATGCACCACGAACAATCTGGCCATCTGACATCATGGCTGAACGGAGCCCAACTCCTGCGTGAACATAGAGCATATGCTTCATCTGCTCGGCACGCAGCGCATAATGCTCGCCGATGAGCGCCGTGTTCGCACCATTATCCAGTTGGGCAGGAATACCGAGTCGTCTCGTCATCCATTCACAGATCGGGACATGCTGCCAACCTTCCGCAGGGAAGTGAAGCGGCGTCAAAATCATTCCGTTCGATTGATCGAGCGGGCCTACAGCGCCGATGCCAATGCCGATGACAAGGCTCGGATGGATGCCGTACTGATGCAGCATTTCTTCGATTTGATCGGCGGCGCGCTCGAGCAATACTGTAGGGGTCATCTGCGCATCCATTTTCCAACGTGTATAGGATAACCGGTTCATCTGAAGATCATAGAGCGCGACGGACGAACTTATCCGAGAGATTTCAAATCCAATCATGTATCGAAAAGTTGCATGAATTCGATAGAGGATCGGTTTCCTACCGCCGGTTGAACTGCCGAATCCCGAAGCTTCAATAATGCCTTCAACAATCAACTCTTCCAATAGTCGTGTTAAGCTGCTGCTCGTGACAGCGAAGGCCTGAAGGAGATCCGCTTTGGATACGGTATCCCTCGCTGCGATATAGTCGAATATGAGTTTCTTCGTCGTTGGTATTGCGTAGTTCAAATGCATCACCGCCCATTAACCAAGTAATCAGGTAGGATATGTATATTATAATTATACCGCTAGATTGCAGAGATTTCCAGCCTATGATTTTTCAATATGAACTTAATTCCATTTCATTATAAACAACTCGGAATTAATGGTATAAGAAGTTCGTATCGAGGGTATAAACTTTCTTTAATGGTTGTTTATCACAAACTTAATGTCAGAATGGAATAAAGATAGTATACTATAAAAAGAGGAACTTGACTGCATGACTTGGAGGTGGGGATGTGCGAACAACCGCATCGAAACAATTAAAAATATATACACAAATATTTTGGACTTTCTGCCGCATCGGCCCCTCAACGTTTGGTGGCGGTTATGCCATGATCCCAGGAATTGAACGAGAAGTCGTAGAGAAGCACGGATGGATGCGAGAGGAAGAGATGAGTGATCTCGTCTCGATCGCTGGATCTGCGCCTGGCGGCGTGGGGGTGAACCTGGCAGCATTCATTGGATACCGTCTCACTGGTGTGATGGGAGCCATTCTCGCTGTTGCGGGTATTACATTGCCTACGTTTTTTATCGTGTTCGCGCTTAGCTTGGGATACTCGATGTTTCAAGATCATCCGAAAATCGAAGCGGCGCTTAAAGGGATCCAAGGGGGCGTGATTGCTCTAATTATTATTGCTGCCTACAAAATGGCCAAGACAGCCCTGTTCGATAAGACAACTGCAGCCGTTGCCATTAGTACGGTTGTTATGTTAATGATGACACCTATTCATCCGATCTATTTGATTGTCATTGGACTCGTGATTGGTCTCGTTGCGGTGCAGGTGAAGAAGCATCTAGGCATGCAAGTGTATACAGAGCAGCATGAATCCAAGCAACAGGAACCCGAGCCGATATATCCGGAGTATTACATCTAACAGGAGTGAACGGCATGTTATGGCAATTATTTCTCGTCTTCATGAAAGTAGGGCTGATCTCCTTTGGCGGCGGATACGCCGTTATTACAATTATTGAGCATGAAGTCAATTCTCGGCATTGGATGAGTGCATCCGATTTTCAAGAAATTGTTGCATTGGCGGGTATGGCACCAGGGCCGATTGCAACGAATAGTGCGACCTTAATCGGCTATCGAACGGCAGGGATTGGAGGTGCGATTAGCTCGACACTCGGCATGATCTTGCCATCATTAATTATTATCATTATTCTTGCAGCATGTTTTGGGCGGCTGCATCACAATCGATTTGTCAAATCTTCCTTTTATGGCCTCAGACCCATTGTGACAGGCCTTATCGCGTATGCAGCGATTCATTTTGGCATATTATCGAGCTCGGAGCCGGGATTAACTTGGTCGACGCTTGCGACATTGCTCATTTGCGCAGGGTGTCTATACGGTATTATTCGGTTTAAAATGCATCCAATCATGGTTATTCTGGCCTCGGCCGCAGCAGGAGTCATTCTTTTCTAATACAGTGTGCAGCTGTCTTGGGAAGGGTGACTTTTTTATTTTTCGTAAAAGGATTTGTTTATTCATAGGACTTGGTGTCGGACAAAAATTGGTATATGATGGTAGATGTGGACGTTTTGTGAAGGGAAGATGATGTATGACGACTTACATAGCGCTGCTGAGAGGGATTAATGTCAGTGGTCAAAAAATTATAAAGATGGAGCATTTACGGCAAATATTCGAAGCTCTGCCGGTGCACAACGTACGGACGTATATTCAGAGCGGCAATGTGCTCTTTGAGGCAGAAGAACAACCGACAGATTTTTTATCGGCACAGATTGAACAGACACTTCGCGATGCGCTGGTCTATGAGGTACGAACCGTCGTCCGATCATCGGAGGAGCTTTCCGAGGTAATCGCGCGAAGTCCGTATGCAGGTGAAGTGCAAGGTGAGAAGGAGAAAATATATGTGACTTTTCTGTCTGCGCTGCCATCGGAATCGAATATTGCACAGCTCATGACGTTCAAGAGTGATGTCGATGATTTTCAGGTTTCGGGGCATGAGGTCTATATTCGATGTCGCGAGAGCTATGGCAAATCAATCTATTCGAATAATTTCATGGAGAAGAAGCTAGGGGTGGCCGCAACGACACGCAACTGGGCGACCGTTAATAAATTGCTAGCACTCGCAAAGGCCTAGTAAAAAATAACGTGAAAGGAACGAAGACGATGGCGAACAAAGGAAACGAGTACACATTATTGTATGTGGCTGATCCAGAGGCATGGACGGCATGGCTTGAAGATCATCATACGACCTCGACTGGCGTGCGACTGCAGATTGCGAAGAAAGGTGCGACCCGAACGACGCCAACGTATAGCGAAGCATTGGATTGTGCGCTCTGTTACGGGTGGATCGACAGTCAAAAGGAGAGTTATGACGAAGAATTCTACATTCAGCGATTCGGCCCTCGATCATCTCGGAGTATCTGGTCCCAGGTCAACAAAGATAAGGTGACACGTCTGATCGCGGAAGGTCGAATGAAACCTGCAGGCTTGCAAGCCATTGAACAGGCGAAGGCTAATGGGCGATGGGATGCGGCATACGCCCCGCAGAGCGAGAATCAGATGCCTGAGGATCTGGAGGCAGCTCTGGATCAGAACAGTAAGGCTAAGGCATTCTTCGAGACGCTAAACCGTACGAACCGATTTGCGATCACGTTCCGGTTGCAGAACGCCAAGAAGCCGGAGACGCGGAAGAAGCGGTTGGACCAGTTCATTGCCATGCTGGAAGCTGGGGAGAAGATATATCCATAGGGATTGAATAAGGTCGGCCAGGATTCTGGCGGGCTTTTTTTGTGTTCAATAATTTATTTCTTTTTTCTTGACTTTTGGGTAGGTGATAGATATATAATGAATTCATTAATCGTAAGTATTACTATTAAGAAGTGATAAGGAGTGTACTATGACAAAAAATAGAATTCCGGTTACCGTATTAAGCGGGTATTTAGGTTCCGGTAAAACGACGGTGCTCAATCATGTGCTCAATAATCGACTAGGCTTGAAGGTTGCTGTCATCGTCAATGATATGAGTGAGGTCAATATCGACGCCGAACTCGTGAAGTCAGGCACCAATCTATCGAGGACAGATGAGAAGCTAGTCGAGATATCGAACGGCTGTATCTGCTGCACATTGCGGGATGATCTCTTGGTTGAAGTTGAACGGCTTGCAAAGGATGGGAGATACGACTATATTCTCATTGAATCGAGCGGAATTAGTGAACCGGTGCCTGTCGCACAGACGTTCAGTTACGAAGACCCGGAGTCGGGCATTAATCTTCCCGAGCTCGCGAAGTTGGACTGTCTCGTTACCGTTGTGGATGCTAATCGATTCTGGCATGATTTCTCCTCGGGTGAGACGCTGTTAGATCGTGATCAGGCTGTCGGTGAAGGGGACCATCGGGACGTCGTGGATCTGCTCATTGATCAGATTGAGACCTGTGATATCTTAATCTTGAACAAATGCGATCTTGTCGATGAAGCAGGATTAAAGACGTTAGTGGGCGTGCTGCGTAAGCTGCAGCCGAATGCTAAAATCATTCAGACGGTGAACGGTCAGGTGGATCCGAGCGAGATTTTGAATACAGGACGATTCGATTTCGAACAAGCCAGTATGTCCGCAGGCTGGATTCAAGAACTCCAAAAGGAGCATCATACACCAGAGACGGATGAGTACGGCATCAGCAGCTTCGTCTATCGTCGGAGAAGACCTTTTCATCCTAAGCGGCTCGCTGATTTTATGTCAGAATGGCCAGAAGAGGTTGTTCGGGCGAAAGGCATCGTATGGCTCGCGGCCAAAGGCGATGTCGCTGCCAACCTAAGCCAAGCCAGCTCATCGATTCAATTTGGTCCAGCAGGATATTGGGTTGCGTCGCTGCCGAAGCTTGATCAAGAATATATTCTAAGCACGGAACCCGATGTATTGAAGAAATGGGATCCCACTTGGGGGGACCGGATGAATGAGGTTGTGTTCATTGGTATAGCGATGGATCAAGCGGAAATTGAAGACCAGCTCGATCATTGTCTAGTTGATGAAGTAGAGTTATTGCAAGACTGGGCGCAATTTGAGAATCCGCTGCCTTGGCCGGTTGACACGTTGCTGCAAGAGTAAGGATAGTGTTTGTTCACCTTTTCAAATCGTAATTATTACGATTTTGTGGCGTACAGTATTAGCGAACTAGATCAATATTGGATCAGCCAATATGTGGGCTCTATGAGCAGCGTATTGGCTTTTTTCATGTTCATGCCAGGTAATAAGTGGTATTATTAGGGATTGATGGGTGATATAAGGAGGGAATAGTGTGATTGTTTGGATTAATGGCGCATTTGGCGCAGGAAAGACGGAGACGGCGAATGCACTTCATCAGAGGGTTCCGAATTCATTCGTCTATGATCCGGAGAATGCGGGGTATTACATTAGAGCAAGCTTGCCAGAGGAGCTTCAGCTGGATGATTTCCAGCATCATCCCGAGTGGCGCGAAATTAATTATACGATGTTATCCAAAATGGAACGATCGTATTCTGGATTGACCATCGTTCCTATGACTTTGGTGAATCCCGAATATTATGAAGAGATTATCGGGAGATTGCGAGCAGACGGTGTGATCGTAGAGCACTTTACACTCCGTGTGTCGAGAGAAGTATTGCTTCAGCGTCTAGCACAGCGAGGTGATGGGCCAGAATCATGGCCTGCGAAGCAAATTGAACGTTGCATGGAAGGACTCTCGTCCTCGATATTCGAACAATATATGGATACAGATGAAATAACGACAGACCAAGTCGTGAACCGAATTGTAGATTTGGCGGGTCTTGGCTAGATATAAAAGGAGGGAGTCTGAATGGACCCTTTTGGTGGACTGGGGTTTGGTGGACCGTCTATTTTTGTTCAAGTCGTAAAAACAATTGTAATATTGGGATTCATAGGTGCATTTATTTATTTCATCGTTAATGCGGTTGGTGCAGCAGGGAAGTGGTCATCGAATAATGCTTCAGATTTGGTTACAAGACCATGCAAGGTCGTCGCGAAGCGTTCCAAGGTCTGGGGCGGATCCGGTGATTTCAGCGCCAATACAGATTACTTCATTACCTTTGAGTTCGAGGATCGTTCCAGGCTCGAGCTTCAAATCCGAAATGAGCAATATGGGCTAATTGTTGAAGGTGATGTTGGAGAAGTACGTTATCAAGGGACCCGATTCAAACATTTTGAACGGAAGCTGTAAAAGTCTAAGCGATGATGGTATTCTCACTGAGAATGAATTTCAGTTTTTATGAAAAAAGGGTTGCAATCGACTACAAATCCGTTATAATGATGATAATGATTATCATTCTAAAGTAATGCGAGGTGTGGTTGACGTGGAATATTTGCTTCCGATAACATCATCATGTTTGCTGCTTCTAGGCGCTGTATGTATGTTCATTTCGATGAAGAATGATCAGCGGATGAGACAGAGCTTCAAGAAGAGCCGTAGCGTGGTTTCCTAGTCACCGCATCGATGCAGTGAGAATACATATCCCCAACAGATGGCATGAACGATTTATCGTCATGTCGATTTGTTGGGGATTTTTTTTGTTTACATCTGCTGATACCTAGATTATAATAATTATAAATAAGTTTCACGAAGTAAACTTTGTTGCGTAGTGTAAAAATGAATATCATTCTCAATCATGCTGCTTTCCTACCCAGGGAAGCAGCATGCGTCTTATTTAGGGTATTAACAACGAATCTCATTCTCAATGACAAAGGGGATAATCATGATGAATCAATCCGTAGAAATGTCTCATCTCGCGGACCAAGTGGTAGACAATAAAGCAGTGAACTCGCACTGGGAGGAATGGAAAGCGAAATATGGTGAGGGTGCAGCCGCATTGCTGAGTGGTGCGATGGCGCTTGGTGCCTGGTTCGTGACTGATCTTTGGCCTATTTTCTCAATCATCTTATATTCAGCGGCATTTATCGTTGGCGGTTACGTGAAAGCGAAGGAAGGTCTCGAGACGCTTGTGAAAGAGAAGGATCTCGATGTGAACCTGCTTATGATCGTTGCCGCATTAGGTGCTGCATCCATCGGATATTGGGCGGAGGGCGCGATGCTGATCTTCATCTTTGCCTTGAGTGGTGCCCTTGAGACCTACACGATGAACAAGAGCTCAAGAGATATCTCGGCACTGATGGACCTCAAACCTGAGAATGCCCGTGTTATTCGTAATGGTCAGGAAGTGCTCGTGTCCATTGAAGCATTGCAAATCGATGATGTGCTGCTCGTCAAACCAGGTGAGCGAGTTCCAGCCGATGGTATGGTTACCGAAGGGAGTTCCTCCATTAACCAAGCTTCTATTACGGGTGAGAGCATTCCAGTAGATAAAATGGTTGGCGATGAAGTGTTCGCAGGGACATTGAACGGCGAAGGTGTTATTTTCATCCAAGTGACGAAGACCAGTGAATCCAGCCTATTCTCCAAAATCATTCGCATGGTTCAAGAAGCACAGCAAGAAATGCCGAAGTCGCAAATCTTCGTAGAGAAATTCGAACGGATGTATGCACGGATTATCATACTCGCGACGCTGTTGTTGATTGTCGTTCCGCCGCTTGTCTTCCAGGATACTTGGAGTGCTGCGTTATATCGCGCGATGGTCTTTATCGTCGTCGCTTCTCCTTGTGCATTAGCTGCTTCGATCATGCCTGCAATGCTCTCCGCGATTTCGAATAGTGCACGTAAAGGTCTTCTGTTCAAAGGTGGAGCACATATTGAGAATTTGTCCCGTGTCAAAGCGATTGCATTCGATAAAACGGGTACACTGACGATCGGTCATCCGGTGGTTGCGGAAGTGGTCTCATATCAAGGTCTGACTTCACAGGAAGTACTAGAAATCGCGGCATCACTCGAGAGTTACTCGAATCACCCGATAGCGAAAGCCATTGTTGACCATGCTGGAAGTGATGCGCTGCAAGGACATTCCATTTCAGATTTTCAGTCGATCACAGGCTTTGGTCTTCAAGCCAACCGGAACGGAATCGCATGGAAAGTCGGTAAACCAGCTTTTATGGAATCCGATTATTTATCTGAAAATATCATGATTGATATCGAACGGATGGAGAATGAAGGGAAGACGCTCGTCGTGCTACAGAACCCATCGGGAATCGCAGGCATTATCGCACTTCAAGATCAGATTCGCCCAGATACGTCGCGTGTGATTCGAGATCTTAAGGCCATTGGCATCCATACCATCATGTTAACAGGGGATCAGCAGAAGACCGCAGAAGCGATTGGCAGACAGGCTGGAATCCAGCAGGTGTACGCCGATTTGCTGCCTGAGGATAAGCTGTCGATTATTAAGCAATTGAAGCAGTCGCACCACTATGTAGCCATGGTCGGTGATGGTGTGAACGATGCACCCGCACTCGCGACCGCTTCAGTCGGCATCGCGATGGGCGCAGGGGGAAGTGATGTCGCCCTCGAAACTGCTGATCTCGTATTGATGAATGATGACCTGAGCAAGCTGCGCGATGCGATTATTCTAGGCAGACGATCACGTAGGATTGTGAAGCAGAATCTCGTATTCTCAATTACGGTCATCGTAGCTTTAATCGCAACGAACTTTATCTCAGGCATTCCTCTTCCGCTGGGTGTCGTAGGGCATGAAGGAAGTACAATTCTGGTTATTCTGAATGGACTTCGGTTGCTACGGTAGGACATATACGAAGAAGATGAGAAAAGGCTCATTCCAGCTGGAATGAGCCTTTTTACGTGATTATTATTTATTTTAAATTTCAAAATACATATTGCGTTATGGAGTAATTACTATTACTATATAGAGTAAGGAGGTGTTAAAAAATGGATGAAGATTTACAGCTTAACGTTCCGCTATTACGAAGACGTGTTCCGAACCTAACAACTGCAGCACGGACAGCTGGTTTAAGAGCTGCGACCGTCTCTAATTTATGTACAGGCAAAATTCCAATCGGTCGGGCTGAAGTGAGAACGTTAGTAGCCCTTGCGACACTTGCAGGGTGTAGTCTGGATGAACTCATTATTCGAGGGAGTGGGATACGGATGATTGAGACGGGGATTAAGGCTTTGGATTTGCTTGCACCGGTTGTTCGCGGAGGTACGGTTGGTTTTGTGGCGCATCCGAATATGGGGCAGCTCGTATTGTTGGCTGAATTTATGCTTCGATTGAGAAAACGAGGCTTCGCAACGGTATTCTGGAACCCAGGCTCAGATGCTCCAGGAATGAATCATATTCTTGCGCACACAGAGTTCCAGCATAGTACAAGAGAAGAGATCTATGAGCGGATCGTAAGTCTTCGAGATGAGAAGGATGTCGTGTTAGGTGTGGATCGAAGTACCGTGTTATCGGGTGAATTGTTCTCCCTCCGTGAAAGTCTTAAGGAAGTTGGAGCTAGACCGATCACGATTGCACTCGTCGATATGAATTGTGAGGTTGTGAATGAGCAAGA
Organism: Paenibacillus sp. EB106-05-06-XG162; assembly: GCF_058791655.1. Taxonomy (NCBI): domain Bacteria; kingdom Bacillati; phylum Bacillota; class Bacilli; order Caryophanales; family Paenibacillaceae; genus Paenibacillus; species Paenibacillus sp. EB106-05-06-XG162. Next base: position 296,635 of record NZ_JBYTDT010000004.1, on the reverse strand, counting down.
TGCCTATGGACCTCTGGATACGTTGTGGCGGTTCGATGCGGACCTTATCTCTCGTGCTATTTATCCGGCGATTGATCCAATTGCCTCCACCTCTACAGTATTAGAAGGTGCGCATTTGGACGCGATTCATCTCACAACACAGCAGCGTGCACGAAAATTGCTGCGCCGCTACCGCGAATTAAGATCACTCGTCGCTGCACATGGATTGGATAAAATATCAGAGGCCGATACACAATTGTATAAGCGTGGCGAGCGATTGGAATCTTTCCTTGCACAGCCATTTTTTGTCGCCGAACCTTATACGCAGAAACCTGGCGAGTGGTTATCGCTCTACGACACGCTAGAAGATGTGCGCCGGATAGTGGATGGTGAGATGGATGCCGTCGATCCTTCAGAGCTGTTTTTCAGAGGTCGGTTAGAGGCTAGAGCTTAAAATATAGGAATTGAAGATATGTAGAACCACAGCCGAGGGGGTTGTGGTTCTTTTGGTATGCGGCGCAAAAAGCAAAATAGTAATTGACAATGATTAACAATTTGAATATGATATACTTAAGAAATGAATGAATCGTTCATTCATAAAAAGCCGAATCTATTCAAAGGAGATCGATAAACGTGATAAAATCCAATGAGAACAAGAAGTGGACAGTAGCAGGCAAGTATGTTGTCATTACGGGGGCAACAAGCGGCATCGGCTTGGCAGCTGCGAAAGAGCTTGCAGCTCGCGGCGCTAACCTTGGGATCGTGGCACGGAGTGAGGCGAAGGCGAAGGATCTGGCGGATGAAATCCATGCCATAACAAAAGGTCGCACGACCGTGGATATTTTTATCGCGGATATGGCTTCTCTGCAATCGGTTCGTGAAGCGGCCAGCGAAATCCTAGAGAAATGTCCGAGAATTGACGTACTGGTCAATAACGCAGGCGCTTTATTTGATAAGCATCAAATGACGGTCGACGGTTTCGAGATTACTTGGGCGGTCAATCATCTGGCCCCATTCCTGCTCACGACATTGCTCATTGATCGGCTAAAAGAAAGTGGGCCTGCCCGTATCGTGACGACCGCATCCCATGGCCATAAGATGGCGAAGAAAGGCATCATTTTTGACGATTTGAACGCGATTCGCCTCTACAGCTTTCCGCAAAGATTGATGGGCGGTTCTACCTTCCGCTACGCTGAGACGAAGCTGGCGAACATCATGTTCACAGCGGAATTGGCTAGACGGCTTGCAGGTACAGGAGTAACGGCGCATTGTTTTGATCCTGGGCTCGTTGCTACGAATTTCAACCAGAATAATGGCATGATGGCTCGGATGACCATGGCGATGATGAAGAGATTTTCCCGCACCCCGGAGAAAGGGGCTGAGACGCTGGTGTGGCTCGCAGATACGGATGAGATCAACGGTCACAACGGTTGCTATTATACTGATATGGCAGTTACCGTGCCGGCTCAGCCTGCTCAGAATCAAGAAGCCGCTAAGCGATTGTGGGAAGTAAGCAGGGAACAGCTACATCACTCGTAGAATTTATAATTCATAGCATTAATAAGAAAGGTGATTATCATATATGGCAACGAAACGAAGCGATGAAAATCAACCCGAATCTCCTCTGGATGAGCGGAGGGAACAGATTAAGAAGGCGGCGCTCAAAGTTTTTGCGCAGCGGGGAATTGCCGGCACGAAGATGAGTATGATCGCAGCCGAAGCCGGCATTAGCCAAGGTTTATCCTATCGCTATTTCAGCTCAAAGGAAGAGCTCTTTGTCGTGCTCGTGCAAGATGCGCTTGAGGAGGCGCAAACGGCGATCAAACAGCTTCATCAGCTTCCGGGTTCGCCGCTTGCACAGATCAAAGCATTGACCATCCAGATGCTCGACGAAAATCATAAGCAGTATTTCCTACTGCTCCGTCAAGCGCAAACCTCCGAGGATGTGCCGCAGCAAGCGCAGCAGCTTCTTAAGCAATACTCTTCGGAAGATACGATTCGTCTGCTCGTCCCGATCTTCCAGCGAGGACAGCAGGCAGGGGAGTTCCGTGAGGGCAGTCCGGAGCAGCTGTTGTTCCTTTATTTCTCTGTCGTGACCGGTCTTATGCTACAGGATGTGAACTTACCCGAAAGGTATTGGGTGCAAGAAGTGGATCATTTCATGCGGATTTTGACCAAATAAGTCCATAGCCTCTTATATGCTGAAGGTAGGATAAAGAAGCTCGGACGGCAATCGTCTGAGCTTTTTCACAACTGTAATCAAATTTGGCTTCCTTCTACTTGCCAAACGACTGCAATACCAATTGAAAACGGAACTTCATATCGTCTTCGAACCACATTCTGAAATTTGTCCCCCACACGTTATTGTGCAGGTTGAAGTGAAACCCGCCGTTCAGAGGAGCAAACATATTATCGAATTGAAGCAGCCGTCCTTCACCTGGGCAAACGAGCGGCGCATCCAGCGTTCGGATGACGCAGCTTCCGTCCGCACCCTCGTAATACAGCCCGGAGTCTAAGGCATGCATATTGCGATTCCCATCTTTCACAACGGTTAATAGAGAGAGGAGCTGCCCCAGCTTATCCATTGTCCACATATTCGGGTTATCTACGAGCGGCACGAAGGAGAGCCAGCTTGCTTCTGGCAGTCGGCAGGCAGTTTTCCCGATCCAGTGCAGTTCAACATCGATTTGCGGCTCCTGCTTATGGAATGCATAGATCATGATTAGCTTTTGGGGTGCGCCATACTGTTCACAGACGATCGCATCCATAGCTAGCTCGATCCGTACAACATCGCGATCCGCTTGCTTCTCCAATCGAATCGTCCTTGGCGCCCCCTGATAACTTGTATGTTCCGGCCGCGGTTCCGCATATTCCATGCCCGGTTTGCCAAAATCGGGTTCTGCCCAGCTGTGATGCAGTCTTAGATCTCTAGAATATTCTTTATAAAATCGGTCGTAATTTTCTTGGCCGAAGGCCTCGTATCGATAGGCTCCTAGCCGGTGAGCATCGTTCGCCCATACTTTTCCGTTGCGGTCGACTAATTGATGAATCGATCCATCCGGAGCAAAGGCTGCGTGAAAACAACCTAATTCATAACAAGTACTCCATTCAAGCTTTTCTGCGTTGGGATCCGAAACGATGCTGTCTTCAGGAGCCAGTTGTTCAAATGCAGCCAGCGCTTCACTAATCAGCTCCTGAGGCAATGCGGATAAAGCCTGGTCGATATATTCGCGTTGTTCTTGCCACGAGCTTTCGAACAAGCTGAACGATCGGTCTGACTTTGCCATGTGCTGTAGATAAGCAAATTTATTCGTATTCGCGTCTTGGACGGCATCGTTTGCTCTGGCAGTGGCGAAATCGGCTGCAGCATAAGCGCTGTAATCGCCTAAATACACCTTCTCATCCAGACCCCAGGTATGCTCCGGTATGAGCATTAATCGATTGCAAAATAAGGAGTACGGTTCACTGCTCGGATCTATAGCCCCAGTAGAGACCCATTTGTCTCTTAAACGCAGAAGCTCCCGGTACCGAGCGATCTTCCATGGGTCGGAAGCGGCCCCGTGAATCCATGAATCGCCAATTTCCTCGCGGATGACCGGTAGGCGATCTTTCAATGCGAGCAGTTTCTCTGCAAAAGCATCTAAGGTGGATGCTATAATTTCCGCACCTGGATATTCATGCTGCAAGTAAACAAACAATTCGCGCACAGCTTCGATGCTGGAAGGTCCATGGTTATCGCCGGTATGGGCAAAATACAAAGCATCTTCCAGTCCGTCGATCTCTAACGGCTTGCCATAATCAGCGGCATAATTGACGATGATTTCCGAGCCGTCGGCGGCGCGCCACACGAATACCTCGGGAACATGCGGCTTTTTGGAAGCCGGATTGACGCCCAAATGCAAATATTTAATCCCGTTTCTTGCCAAGATTGGAACGATGCCAATGGTATGGCCTGGAACGTCCGTCATTTTCGCTGCGATCGTTGCTTTACCGAACTGACGATCAAGATCCCTGGAAAGGGACAAGCCAAATTCAAACAGCTTTGCGTCCATCAATTCGGTATGTGTCGTAAACGGCAGTCCGTGCCAAGCGATTCGGCCTTGACGGATCGCTTCTTCCATACGGTTGCGAGCGTTAGGCGGCGCCGTGCGCAAGAATTCGTGGATCAGCCACGAACCTGTCGTCCATACGAATTTCGCATTTCCTTCTTCTTCAGCCAATCGCTCGGACAAATCCAATGCCTGCGGAATAAACAGGTTCATATACCGGTTCACCACATGGTTTGCCAAATCGGTAAAACCAATGTCTAGATGTGTTTTGAAAATAACATGAACTCTTTTGTAGGCTGCCACGATTTCCCTCTCCTCATTGTTCGATTATTCTTTAACGGATCCCAATACGATGCCATGCACAAAATATCTCTGCAAGAACGGATAAATGAGCAGAATCGGGATCATGGCGACCATCAGTTTGGCCGCGTTCAAGGTCTTATTCGATGCCTTCATCAATTCGATCAGCTGCTCTGTCGTCATCTCTTTCATCAGATCCGGCGTAATATTCACGACCAATTGTTGAATGTATGTCTGCAGTGGATAATTTTGGGGCTTGCTCATATAGATTAACCCATCGAAGAAAGAATTCCAATGCCCTACGATGCTGAACAGTGTAACGGTGGCCATCGCGGGAACGGAAAGTGGAATATAGATACGCAAGAGCGAATACCATGGCCCTGCACCATCCACAACGGCCGCTTCGTCCAATTCTTTCGGTAAGCTGCGGAAGAAATTCATAATTAGAATCACATTGAAGATCGGTACGGCTCCCGGAAGAACGAGCGACCAGATCGTATTTTGCATCCCAAGCGTTGTTATGGTGATATATAAGGGGATCAAGCCTCCGGAAAACAACATGCAGAATACGAGAAGCCACATGTAAATGTTTCGGCCGGGGAACTGTTTGGCACTTCGCGACAAAGGATACGCCATAATGACGGTTAATAGAAAATTAAGGGCCCCTCCAATAAGAACCCGTTTGATAGAAACCCCGAATGCCCGAAAAAACTTCTCATCATCAAGAATAATCCGATAGGACGTCAAATTGAATCCACTTGGCCATATTGTCACTTGGCCTGCATTCGCGGCGGCTTGATCACTGAAAGAGAGAGCAATCGTGTACCACAACGGATAAAGAGAAGTTAGTGCAATGATGACCAATACTAACAAGATGATGCCATCAGCGAGCTGGCTGGATAATGTTCGAGATCTGACCATAGTCACCCTCCTTTCATGCTTAAAAAATCCGATAGTTGGCGAATTTGTAAGCCAATCGGTACGATATTGCAATCAGTAGGATCGCTACGACCGATTTGAGCAAACCAACGGCAGTAGCTAAACCGTATTGCATCTGGACAAGACCGAGGCGATAGACATACGTATCGATGATGTCTCCAGACGAGTAGACAAGCGGGTTGTACAGATTGAAGATTTGATCAAAGCCTGCGTTGAGCACATTGCCGAGACTTAATGTTGTCAACAAAATGATGGTTGGCATAATACCAGGAAGTGTAATGTATTGGAGTTTCTTCAGCCGGCTTGCTCCATCGATTTCCGCCGCTTCATACAAGGATGGATTGATCCCGGTCAATGCGGCCAGATAGACGATCGTGCCAAAGCCGAATTCTTTCCATATGTCACTCCAGACAACAATATGGCGAAACCATGTGTTGCTGGCCAGAAACATAACCGGCTCCATGCCGAACAAACCGGCAATCTGATTGACGATGCCGTCGAGCGATAAAATATTGACCATGATTCCGGCCAAAATAACCCATGACATAAAGTGGGGCAAATATACGATCGTCTGCACGGTGCGCTTGAACCAGCGAACCTGAACTTCATGCAGTAGCAGCGCGAAGACAACCGGTATGATGATGCCGGCGGCAATTTTCATCGAGGCGATCAGAACCGTATTAAGTACCACTTGCTTGATGTCTGGAATTTGCAGCATAAATGCAAAGTTGTCCCATCCGATCCATTCCTGTTTCCAAATTTTTTTCCCCGGAATGACATTTTGAAATGCCATAACGATGCCGAGCATCGGAGTGATGCTGAATACGAACAACAATAAGATGCCGGGAGACAACATCAGATGATAATGAAACAACGTTTTTTTGTCCTTCATAGGCACGCACCCCCGCAAGAAGTAGTGAAGGCGCAAGGTATTTAACACCTCGGCGCCTTCCTTGAGCTCAATACATCAACTTGCCGTTATTTCTTGGACGCTTCATCCACTTCTTTGGTAATTTGGTCGCCTCCAAGCTTCTTCCATTCCTGGACAAATGAATCGAATTTATCGACAGGCTCTTCACCGAGAATGATCTTCAGGAACGTTTCGTTCTCCATTTTTTCGAGAATGGCCCACTTGAGCTCCATTGTTTTGGTTTGCCCGAAGAAGACGTTGCGGATGATCGTAAGTTTGCTCGGATCAATTTCAGCCGATCCGTCCATTCGTGCCATAGCGTCGGACCATGCAGCTAAATCCTTTTTTGGATTTTCGGCATTTGTCTTCACGTTTTCGTACCACATTTTGAGCTCATCATTAAGTTTGGAAGGATCTTTGGCTTCCCACGCTTCCTTCAAGTTCAGATGGGACTTATAGGCGGCGTCTTCAAAATCAACCTGCAAAGTAAAAGGCCAGACGGCCCAACCTACATTCAAGCCTTTATAAATATCTTTGGATCCCGGATCCAGCTTGCGAATGCCCTGATATTCCACATTCAGCACTTTAGCGATTGCCTCCGGATGTGCGTATTCTTTGTTCACAACCAGGAACGATCCTGTCGGGTTCTGGTCATACGTATTGAACTTGCCGTCTGCATCAAGTGGAGCGGTAAACGGTTTCCATTCGGCCTTCGGGTCGTTCTTGACCGAATCCGGAAGCGGCCAATACGAAGTCCACCACGGGCCGAACACGACGCCGACCTTGTTCGCAGCAATCAATTCGGTTGAATCTTTGCGAACCGGGAATTGTTTGTCGATGATGCCCGCAGCGTACAATTCATGAAGCTTGGCTAAGGCCGTTTTCATTTCCGGTAAGATGGAGCTGTAGACAGCGTTGCCCGATTGATCTTTTAGCCATTGACTTTTATAGGCATGCAGTGCGCCGAAGATCGGATCGAATCCGCTAACGGTGTTCCATCCTGCTAAGGTAGGGATTCCCGTAAATCCGTAAGTGTCATTCTTTCCGTTGCCATCTGGGTCTTTTTCGGTGAACGCTTTGGCGACCGCGATCAGCTCATCGAGTGTTTTGGGCGGCTGCAGCCCTAATTTGTCGAGCCAGTCCTGACGAATCCAGGTGAAGCTGTGCTGTCCGCCGATTTCCGTACCAGGGAAAGCCATGAGCTTCCCGTCAAATGTCGCTCTTTTCAACACCCGATCTCCGTAAGAGTCGTAATATGTTTTGATTTGCGGGCTCGCATATTTCTCGTATACGTCTGTAAGATCGGCAATTAGGTCAGCCTCGACCAGCTGCTTCAACTGCTTCTCGTTCACAATGAAGGCATCGGGCAAATCCTGGCTTGCGATCGATACGGACAGCTTTTGCTGATAGGCTTCTTGCGTCTCGGTCTGCCATGTATGCGTTACTTTGACGTTCAGCTTTTTCTCGATAAACCGGTAGTATTCGTTGTTGTCGACGGTATCCCCATTTGGCAGATTGGTGCTTTTCGTGCTTATCGCTTTTCCCAAGGTGAGCGTAATCGGCTCATCATACTTGCCGAATGGATCTTCCTTACCGCTTTCCGGCGTCTTTTTTGGATCCTTTGTTCCTTCGGTCTGGTTTGTGTCTGGGCTTGGTTCGGTGCCGCTGCTGCAAGCCGTCGCGAGGAGCATGAACATCACGAGACATAATGCGATCCATTTCACCTTCATTTGATATCCCCCTTTTTTGCCAATAGAGTTAATTCGTCTTGCCCCTCGATTGTAATATGCGGCTTGTTCCAGCAGGGAGAGAATCCTGTCATTGACAGGGTGAAAACGATCCGAAGATTGCATCGATATGTATGATCGGCGACCGTTTTCTTACCTGTGCCGACCGAATTCCTACGTTACCCGTCCCCACGCAAGGTCATCGGAAGCTGAAGCATCATCGCTGTGCCTTGTCCGATTTGGCTTTCGATGTGAAAACGGCCTGTTTCGCCGTAATGGACATGGATCATTCTCACCACATAATTCAGCCCGATGCCAAGTCCGGCTTTTCTGGTTTCGCTTCGATGCAAGAGCAGCCGCGATACTTCCTCCTCGGTCATTCCAGCCCCGTTGTCTTTCACCTGAATATTCATATAGCCGTCCTGGGCTGCAACGGTCACTTCAATGACTCCGGCTTCATCGCCAAGGCCGTGGTACAAGGCATTCTCGACAATCGGCTGCAGGATAAACCGTGGGATCGTCTGTACAAGCAGCGCCTCGTCAATCTCGTACCGGACATCGAATTGGTAATCGTATCGAATGCGCTGTAAAGCGACATAATCCTTCAATGCGCCGAGTTCTTCATTCAGTGTGACGACTGCGCCTTCCTTGCCGAGATTGTAATGAAGGACCCGGGTGAAAATCGAGACGAGCCGATCGATCTCATCCTGCCCGTTCATACGTGCAATCCATTGAATTGTATTTAACGTATTGTGAATGAAATGCGGATTAATCTGATACAGCAGCTTCTCTACTTCCAAATGTGCTTTCGTCCGTTCCTTTTGCTCAATTTCGGCGAACAGCTCCTTGATATTTGCTCGCATCCGATCGAACTCAAATAATACGGTGTCGAATTCGCGGATATGCGTCAGTTTGAGCTGAGAATTAAATTTGCTGCTGGACATCAGGCGGATTTCTTTCAAAATTTTACGGATGGGCCGATACACCGTTCGCCACACCAACAGCGCAAGGGCTATACTCATCACAAGGCTAGCCAGACTGATGCCTCCGTATTTCAAAAGCCAGGATCGAAACTCCTTTTCAAAATCACGTTTCTGAATCGCAACGACGATGCTCCAACCTTGATCACTGCTTTCTTGGAACAGGTAAGCGCCGGCGGTATTCTGCAATGAAAAATCAGAGTTAGGAGAGAACTGGCTCGGGTCGTCGCTGTACGCGACTTTTCCGTTTTGATTCAAGAGAATATGCGAGGCGTTCATACCGTATTGTTTTTTATGAATGATTTTTTCGAACAGGAGAAGATTTGTTTCGAGATAAACGTAAACCGACTGTGGCTTCATCCCGGGAACATCGATAGGTCTAGTCATGGAAAAAACGCTATTGCGGCTGTGTTTGTAGGCTGTTGTGTGGGGACCGTAAAACGACGCACCCTTAACTCGGGATAACAAGGGGAGAGCTTCGAGTGCAAAATCTGTGCGAATATCTCTGTTTTCAAACCGGATTTCCTTCGGATCAGAAAAATAATAGAGGATCACACCCAAATACGGATTTGTAAAGTTGACCAGGTTCATGTTCCGCTGAATCTCTGTCGTTAACTGCATCTGCTCGAATACCCTTTGGGACGCAAGCAGTCTGGACAGCGATTGTCCGACACTTCCTTCCTGTGAAAGCTGCAGGGATGCGTACTCCATATTGCTGAGCGTATTTTCGAGGTTGATACGTGTTTGCGCCAGCGTGTTCTGAATACCGTTTTCGATTTTTTGCTGGAACACATTTTGTAAGGCCAAATAAGAAATGGCCCCCAGCAGAAGGAGCGGTATCAATGTACTCATCAAGAGGGTGGCTACCAGCCGAGATTTTAAGGAGGTGAAAATCATAGATTCGATCCGCTCCTCTCACATGCCTTCCGGTATTCCATCGGACCCGTGCCAACGCGTTCGCGAAAGATTTTGCTGAAATATTTATCATCCTTATAGCCCGACAACTCGGCAATCCGGTAAATCGGATAAGCAGTTGTCTCGAGCAAAGTTTTCGCTTTGTTGATTTGCAAACCTTTCATATATTCACCAAATGTTTTCCCAGTGATCTCTTTGAAGCATTCACTGAAATAACCGCTGCTCATATTGATTTTGGCCGCGATCATGTCGCGATTGACATGTAAATCCTCCAGCTTCCTCATAATGTGAAGCGCTTTCATGACGGAAATGATAATCTCGTCAAAATAATCAAGCTGCTTCATTCTGCTCCGAATCCGGCTGCGTATTTCGTTAATGCATGCCTTGAATTCCCGCCAGGTTCCTATAGAAATCGGGTCTGTCCTGTTCACGTCCAATTCACCGATGGGGAACAACTCCCGCCAAAGCTGCAGCAATTCGCACAGCATGTCCTGCAACTGGGGGGCGCCTGGTTTGGTCCGTTCGATTGAAGCGCATAGGTTGTTCCAAGCTGTCTCCTCATGAAGCCAATGAAAGGAGAACCACATTTCGTCGAGTATGATCTGGTCCTTATCGGTTTTCTTGTCCTCCGGCGGCGCAGGCAGCAGTACGTCGTATACTTTCCGATGCGGCTCGCATTCGTAAAACAGGTATCTTCGTAGAGCCGATACAGAAGGCTGCTTATGGTCGTACACCTGCAGGAGAACGAACTCATTCGACTCAGCAATGAACTGCCGAATCACCGATTCCTGTAACGTAGAGGTTAGCGACCATACATTTTCGCCCATGGCTGTGATGGAATGAACACCTGCACGCTGCAAATCGGTATACACGTGATTCATAGCGAGTGGATTTCGTGCGGCAATCAACATTTGAGTTCTTTCATCTGCATTGGGATGGGAAAGCGGTCTGCTGGATAGTTGATTCGCTTGCTCAAATTCGATTCTTTGAACAATGCGACATAGAATATCGTCCATACTTTCCTTGTCCAGCTGCGTTTTGACGACATAATCAATCGCTCCAGCGCGCATCGCCTCTTGGATATAATGAAAATCCTGATGGCAAGTGAGGACGACAAAACAAGTCCTCGGATGTTTGATACGCACGGCCTTCATCAGTTCAAAACCGCTCATTGTGGGCATGGTCAAATCAACGAACAATAAGTCGATCGGATGCTGTTCCATGAATTCGAGCGCGGCTCGGCCATTCCCCACATCCCCGATAATAAGAATCTCGTATTTTTCCCATGGCATTGTGGAAATGAGTCCTTTGCGAACAAGCCTTTCGTCATCTACGATCAGTGCTTTCAACATATGGTTCACCGCCTCGATTTCTTTTCGATACAGAAGTGTGAAATCATTATATACATAATTTGGGGAGGTTTAAAGAAGAATCCCCGCTTTGTAGGAATAGAAAAGCAGGACAAATAAGCTCAGACGGCAATCGTCTGAGCTCTTTCTTACCACAATAGAAAGTTTAAGTTTTCGGCATCCGAAAATAGGTTTCTTATTGGCGATAAAACCTACCTTTGACCGCGGTCGCTCATCTTCGAAATAAGCCTCGATAGAGGTTTTCTCACGCTGCGTTACAATTGCAAGCTTTGTCGATCAAATTCCGTCCCGAGGAAAGCGGCAAACCGCTCAAAGCATGCTAGGATACTCTTCTTCATGGCTGAATCAACGACAGTATGATCCTCCCACCACCAATGTTGGACGGTTAATGGGGACTTTCCCCGTTGCTTGGCTGGCTCGAATCGAGCGACGATGTCGTCACCATACACGACAGGAAGCACATAGTAACCATATTTGCGCTCCGCCACTGGCTTGTACACTTCCCAGCGATATTCAAAATCGAATAACTGATGAATAAGTGTCCGATCCCACAGCAAGTTATCGAGTGGTGCTAGAATACAAGCGCGTTTCACAGGTGGGTCGTAGGATAGGGCTTTATCCAAGCAATCAAGATCTGTAGTACGAAGATATAATGGATATTGCAGGCCTTCCACTTGCACCTCCGTAATCCATTTCTTATCGAGCAAGCTTGCAAAAGCCTCATTCCGCTGAGAGCTCTTCATCCCGCCAATCCCAATCCAGGCATCGCTCGGCCGATTCCACAGCAATCCAACACTGCCAATCCGACGCAGCACATACCATGCGTAGAAATCTTCGACCGTCTTAAAAGGGTCTGGCGAGCCATAGAGCTCCGCTGGAATCCACCGTTCGGATAAATCGTAAAACTTGCGCGTCTTTGCTTTATGATGAATGACCAAATGACCCGCGTGATACATTCCTTCCAATGCAGCCCGTGATAGTCTAGCTGGCCCCCATGCCCATTCGACCTTCTCTTCTTCATTAATATCGCTCGAACATAGAACGCCCCGATGTTCAACTTCGGCATGTACGCGATGGACAGCTTCTTGATTCTGATCACACCAAACTTGATAACGTTTCCGGTGCTTTACGAAAAAAGGCCAATCTTCCATTGGAAAGATCGACATGCACTTATCCCAATAATCGATCAGCTTGCGATCTTGATAGAGCAGTTCCCCGAGCATGCTGCGGTCAAATTGAAAAATTCGCGATTGCAGGACAAGTTCGTGATTCATGCCGACGACGTTCAGCGGATCGAATTGGATACAGCCCACTTGGCGAATGTAGGCGAGGATGCCTTCCTTGCCGATATAAGCAGCATCACGGCTTAAACCGTGATAGTACAATAAAAACTTTCTGGCCTGTTGCTTCGTAAGAGTGATCGCAGACATCATTTCACCTCAGATAAGGATTCTTAGTCTCATTATAATCTGAAAACCTGACAACAGGGTGTCATGGATAACAAATTAATCAGAATCCGATTCGTAGTCATATGACAAAGTGATGACAGCAGTCACTACTGGCCAATGCCATTTAACTCTAGAATGTACTATCGAGAATAATGAAGAGATGGTAAGCATTCTGCTAATATCATCCATACTTCTAATAGGAATGGTATAATAAGGGGAATATTGGGTTGATCGGCATATGAACAATAGAATCATAACAGACAATGGGGGCGGTGCAATGCTGCAATTCGCAGGATATGAGTTTGTTGAATGGATCGGAAGCAACGAGGAGATTATTCTATGCCGAATGATCATGATAGAAGACAACATATGTGTGATTGCCAAAACAACTCGGGATACGTATCCAGGCTCGTCGATGATTGCCGCTTTTCAAGAGGAATATGATCTTCTCTGTCATTTCGAAGGGAATGGATGCGTTGAACCGTATGCATTCATTATGGATGGCGAGCGTCCCGTCCTCATGATGCGGGATCATGGCGGGTTCACGATGGCTCATCTGCTGCATTCTCCGGGTTGTGATCTGAAACTAAGGGACCGGATCGCCATTGCACTTGGTGCTGTTGATTGCTTGCTACAGCTGCATCAAGAGAGAATTACGCATCAGGAAATGACTCCATTGCATTTTATCGTGAATCCTGATACGCATGAAGTCGCGATTGCCGATATCCGCATGAGCACAAGCCGTGAAGGCGGAACACCCTTGCGATTCGATGCGAGACTAGATTCCCTGCTCCCATACATCTCTCCTGAGCTGACAGGCAGGACGGGACTGATGCCTGATCATCGATCTGATTTCTATTCGCTTGGGATCGTGCTCTATGAGTGGTTTACAGGCACGCTGCCCTTTTCGCCGCGCGATGCAGCGGATACCGTCTACCATCATTTGGCCAGTAAGCCAGAACCGATGAAAACAAAAGATTTAACCATTCCGTATATGTTATCGGCGATTGTCGACAAATGTATGGCCAAAATGCCGGAGGAAAGGTATACCAGTGCATACGGATTAAAATATGATTTGGAACAATGCTACAGAAGTTATTGCGAATCCGGTCAGATCGAGCCCTTCGTCCTTGGAAGTAAGGATCTGCCGGATCGGAGACTTGCTGGAGATGGCTTCTATGGGAGGAAAATGGAGCAAGCTCGGCTGCTTAAGGCGTTAAAGCGAGCCGCAGCGGGATCAACGGAGATTGTCTGGGTAAGCGGGAGCGGCGGGATTGGTAAAACGTCGTTCGTGAATGAAACTTTCCGTGCTTCTGGGGTATGTTATGTCGGTTCTTGCAAATATGATCCGCACCATACCGCCTTACCCTACGAAGGATGGATTCAAATGATCAATCATCTCGTAGATCAAGTGCTCATCGAAGATGATCTGCTTGTCGATGTATGGAAGCTGCGTATAGCCCATGCTGTAGCAGGTTATGGTCAATTGTTGATCGAGCTTGTTCCTCGACTGGAATTATTGATCGGGAAGCAGCCAACTGTCGCACCGCTCCCAGCCGTTGAGGCGAAGCAGCGGTTCCATGTGGTCTTGGTTCGGTTTATTCAGCTATTTCTGCATCAGGAGCATCCACTCGTGTTGTTTCTGGACGACTTGCAGTGGAGCGACGATGAGACGCTGCAATGTCTAAGGTCTCTGTTAGAGGATCGAGAGACAAGACAATTGCTCGTGATTGGGACGTATCGCGACGATGTTGTTCAAGACACCTCTCCATCTCCTCTACAATCATTGCAAGAGTATGTGCAATCCCGTGCGAGACAAGCGGAACATATTCGACTGACCTCGCTAAGTATAACTGATTTGCAGCAACTGCTCGGTGACGCGATGCAAGTTGAACAGGAGGATACGAAGGAATTGGTTAAGATCCTGCGCCACAAGACGATGGGTAATCCGTTTTTTGTGAGGCAATTTTTGCAGGATTTAGTGGATGCTCAATATATCTATCTACACGAGCCCAGCCGGAAGTGGCAATGGGATCTGGAGAGAATTACCGAGATGAATATCGCGGATAATGTGGCTGCTTACATATCGGATAAGTTATTACATTTACCTACGGAGACTGTATTCGTGATTGGAAGAGCTGCGATCCTTGGTCGTAAATTCAATGTGGACATGCTCGCCGTCCTAACGAATCGGACTCCATCGCAATGCTCTGAAGCGCTGCAAATTGCTGTACACGAGCAGCTGCTTCAAGTGATTGGTGAGGAACGACTGACTTATATGTTCCAACATGACCGGATTCAACAGTCTGCCTACTTGCTCGTGTCTGATGCCGAACGATCATCTGTTCATTTGCAAATCGGACGGTTGCTAGCTGATCGAATGAAGGAAGGGCATGAGGAAGTTCTTTTTGAAGCGGCAAATCACTTTCATTTGGTATCAGAACAGATCATCATGGATTCAGAGCATCGCCTTCTCGGCGCAGAGCTGAGCTTGCAAGCAGGATTGAAGGCCAAACAATCGACTGCGTACGAGACGGCCCTTGGTTATTTGCGAAACGCAACGGATCTACTGGGGGAAGAAGGATGGGAATCTCATTATGCATTGACCCTTCAAGCTTTTCAAGAGCGGGCGGAAGTAGAATTTCTATGTGCGCATTTCGCTGAGGCAAACGATCTGTTTCATCTGCTGATACGCAAAGCGGTATCCGATCTGGAGAAGGCGCGTGTCTATAAAATGAAGATTCAAATTGAGGCGAATCGTGATAATTATGATGAAGTGATTGCGTTAGGTCGCACGGCGCTGAAATTGCTGGGAATGAATCATCATTTTAACCCAAGTACGATCGAATTGCTGGCTCATTGGCTAAAGGTGAAGCGTAAATTAAGCAGGAAAACATTGGATTCACTCCAGCGATTACAGACGATGACAGATGAGAAGCTTCAACTGGCGATGTCTATTCTAGTACATATCACGAATGCCTTGTTCCTAACCAATAAGAAGGGTTGGCTCGCATGCACTTTAATCTTGATTCAAATGACGCTTGATGAGGGGATGTCACCCGAAGCATCGATTGGATTTGTTGGATATGCTCTTTTCACGTATTATATGTTCCATCAGAAAGAAGAGGCTGCCAAGTGGGGAATGCTTGCCTGCGAATTAGCGAAGCCTCACCCCGTATTGTATGTGAAGGTATTAACTTCATTTTCGCTTTGTTTTGATAGTTGGCGCCAATATGCACCTTCGTTGCTGGAGACATTTTCGAGGCAGGCAGGTTATGTCGGTCTAGAATCAGGGGATCTATGGCATAGCAATCAGAGTGTATTAATTCATTGCAGCATATTATTGCATTACGGTCATCCGCTGGGAGATATTTATGCGCGATTGATTGCACATGGCCGGAGCATTAGGCGCAATAATAACAGCCTGCACTGGAAGCAAGCTGCAGTATTTGCGGCCCTGCTTGTTCGATTAACTGGTTACCGCTCACCGGATGATCCTTACGCAGAGACGGACGTCTTGATTGCAGACTTTGCAGAATCATTGCATGGGGATCCGACGCACTTGGTTCAAGAGCTTGTATGCACGTTTCAATATTTGCCAGGATATGTGTTCGGTCAATACGAGGAAGCGAAGGCAGCATTGGCAAAGGCGGCGGCGATTATTGCATCGCGACCTCCTTTTGAGAGCGATAATATGGTTCATTATTTATACGAATCTCTTGTGTGGGCGCAATTCTATGAGGGGGCTAGCCTTAAGGAGCAGCGTGAATATATGGCGAAGCTGCATAAACGAATGGTTATGTATCGGCGATATGCGAAGCGAAGTCCAGCAAATTATGCGCATAAATACTTATGGATTCAAGCTGAGATCGCACGTCTGAAACGGCAGAACAAACAGGCAGAGCTTCTATACGAGCAAGCAATCGAACAGGCGAAATCGAATGGATTAATCCATGATCTTGCGATGATTGCAGAGGGTTATGGGCGATATGGTCTTCGTCATGGGAGACAGCAGCTGGCCAAAATGTATATGACGGAAGCTTATGAAGCGTATTCGCAATGGGGAGCACATGCCAAAGTGGCTGATTTAGAGGAGAAGTATCCACACCTCTTGCAAGTGAAGCGTGAATCGGAGCTTGCGCGAATCGATTACCTCTCCGTCGTTAAATCTGCACAGGCTTTGTCCGGTGAGATGGAAATGAATCGGCTGCTGCATACGTTAATGCACATCATGCTGCATAATGCAGGGGCGGAATCAGGTGCGATTATTTTCGCTCAGGAAGGAAGATGGATCGTTGAAGCTTATGGGTCGGTAGAAGAAATGAACATCGCGTCCATTCCGTTACAAGATGCATCCGATATCCTTCCGGTTGCGATGATCGGATATGTCGCTAGAACAAGAGAGGAATTGGTTCTGCATGACGCTTCGAATGAAGGGATGTTCATGCAAAATGCATACATCATCAGCAATAAGTTGAAATCCGTGCTTTGTCTGCCGATATTACATCAGAATAAACTGATTTGCCTGCTCTATATGGAGAATAAGCTTGCCCCTGGTGTCTTCACTTCGGATCGATTGGATGTGCTTAAGCTCTTAGGTTCTCAGTGTGCCATTTCAATTAAGAATGCGCAACTCTATTCGGGGATTCAATATTTGAAAGATCATCTTGAACAGCAAGTGGAGGAGCGCACTCGAAGTCTGGAGCGATCCATGCGCGAGACGGCGGCGGCGCTCTCTGAGATGTCCGTCTATGCGGAACGGAATCGCATTGCACATGATATTCACGATATTGTCGGGCACACATTGACCTCGACGATTCTCCAGATTGAAGCAGGCAAGCGATTGCTGAACAAAGATCGGGAGGAAGCCTCGAATCGGTTGAAGGAAGCGCAAGACCTTGTACGTCACGGTCTCCATGAAATTCGAAGTTCGGTGCATATGTTGAAAGAGGACAAATATTATGACCTTGTTCAAGCGCTGCATCAGCTGATCGAAGAAACGCGGCGGAACACGGGGGCTGTCATACACGCCTCCATCGGTATGCTTCCTGAGCTAACATTAGCATATAAGAAAACCATATATCATGCTGTGCAAGAAGGGCTGACGAATGGTATTCGACACGGTGAGAGCAAGGAATTCTATTTCACCCTGGAGTACGTAAAATCGATGATAAAAATGAAATTTAAGGATTGCGGTATTGGTGCAAGTGAGATCCATTTAGGATTTGGACTCACGGCAATGCGTGAGCGGGTGGAGCAGCTCGGCGGCCAACTTGTCGTTGATTCTGAACCTGACCAAGGTTGTCTATTGCGAATAGAATTACCTTATTCGATGCGAGATACAGGGGGGTTGGATGCCTATGATTCGAATATTGATCGCAGATGATCAACTGCTGACGAGGGAGGGTCTTCGGACGATCCTTGAAGTTCGTAATTATATTAGTAATCTATATGGGAAATTAGATGTGGTGGACCGTGCGCAAGCGATTTTCGGCTCCAGAGTCTTTTGTAGAATGTGCAGAATTTTGTTAATGGGAGATGGAGTAATTGTAGTTCATGGTGTTATTTGACCCAAGGCACGTTGTTAAAAAGGGAGGTCTCTTAGAGATCTCCCTCTTCTGCTATGGCGAGTCGATTATATGATGCGTTTGCGCAGCCAACCGGATACAAGGTCAGTCAGGATAATCAGTAGGATAATGCCGAGCAGAATGATACCGACGCGGTTCCAGTTCCGTACTTGAAGCGCGAAAATCAACGGTGTGCCGATCCCACCAGCGCCTACGAGACCAAGTGTCGTCGCAGACCGGATATTGATCTCGAAGCGATAAATCGAATAGGACAAAAACTGCGGGATAACTTGTGGAAGAACGGCGTACCGCAAAACTTGAAGGCGATTTGCACCACAGGCGAGCAGGGCTTCCTCAGGACCAGGATCAATGTTCTCAATCGTCTCGGCATAGAGCTTGGCCAACATGCCAATCGAATGGATTCCGAGCGCGAGAACACCCGCAAATGAGCCGGGACCGACGGCCTTGATGAACAAGATCGCTACGATAATTTCGGGAAATACGCGAATGATGCTAAGTACGACTTTACCACTGCCCGAGACGGCCCACTGCTGACTCATATTGGAGGACGCCCAGAATGCGAAGGGAATACAGGTTACAGCCGCAACGACGGTTCCTAGTATTGAGATGACAAGGGTGTCGAGCAAGCCTCGCAGCAAATCTTCACCTTCAGGAATATAGACGAAGGACCAATCCGGATGCAGGAACCCAGTAAGGATGGATTTCGAGACCGATCCGGCTGTCTTCTGTAATCCTTCGAATTGCATACCTTGTATGGCCCAATAATAGATGGCAATCATCAATGCAGCAATCACCCAGAAGCGAATGCGGGAGCTGATGGGTCTCTGCAATGTATCTAGTTTCATAGCAATTTCCTCCGTATCACAGCACTACCATAATCGATCATGAGAACGATGGCTAGCGTCAATAGAATAATGATAGATGCCCGGTCATAACGGAATAAACCTAGTGAACGGTCAAGCAGCAGTCCGATTCCGCCAGCACCGACAAGTCCAAGCACAGAAGCTGCTCTGACGTTGACCTCGAAGGTATATAGGAAGTAGGAGACGAAGTAGGGCAATGCCTGCGGCATGACGCCGAAGATGATCAATTGAATCCGGTTGGCCCCGACAGCGGTCATCGCTTCAAGTGGGCCTGGATCGATGGCTTCGATGGCTTCAAAGGTCAGCTTCGCGATAATCCCGAACGAGAAGAATACAAGCGCCAGCATCCCGGCAAAGGGGCCAATCCCGAAAATTGCCACGAATACGGCGGCGAACAGCAGATCAGGAATTGTCCGTACAAGATTCAGGATCATGCGCATCGGGATCGATATCCATCGATTGGGCATGATGTTGTAAGCGCACAATAACGCAACAGGAATCGCTAGTAAGCCGCCAATCGTCGTTCCCATGATCGCGATTTGGATGGTCTCCAACATCGGTCCCCAAATGGTCGGCAGGTAGCTCCAATCCGGCGGGAACATTTCTTGCAGGAGCGAACCCATCTGCGGTAAGCCGACAACTAACTGATAGGGTGTTACCTCAGTACGAATGGAGCATGCGATCAGTACGAAAATGAATAGCAGCCATGTGGCGAGTCGTTTGTAACGATCGGTTAACGGTGCATTGGACGATGGTTGATTTGCTGAAGTCTGTGATAAAGAAGACCTCATAATACGCCTCCAACTCCCAGCAGCTCGTCCTTCTGGATTGGCCGACCATAAATTTCGGCGAAGACCTGATCCGTTGCTTCTGCCGGCGTACCGTCAAATACCACTTCACCCGCTCGTAGTCCGATAATTCGAGTCGCATATTCGCGCGCCAAGTCAATAAAATGAAGATTGATAATGGTCGTAATGTTCATCTCTTGATTGATCCTTTTCAAGTCGTCCATCACTTGGCGTGTGGTTAGCGGATCGAGTGATGCAACAGGTTCATCTGCAAGAATGATCCGAGCTTCCTGTGCCAAGGCGCGAGCGATGGATACGCGCTGTTGCTGCCCACCGGATAATTGGTCTGAACGTATATAAGCCTTCTCGCGAATGTTGACCCGTTCGAGGGCATGAAGTGATAGCTCAACATCTTCCTTGGGAAACAGACCGAACATCGTCTTGAATGTAGAGTGATAACCGACGCGCCCTGATAGCACGTTGCGGAGGACAGTGGATCTTTTGACAAGGTTGAAGCTTTGAAAGATCATGCCGATATCTCGGCGTATCCGGCGAAGCTCACTGCCTGTGGCACGCGTGACGGATTTGCCATTTACCTTGATCTCTCCAGATGTAATGTCGTTCAATCGGTTAATGGAACGCAGCAGCGTTGATTTGCCCGCGCCGGACGATCCGACAATGACCACCAGCTCGCCTTCATGAATCGTTAAGTTCACATTTCGAAGTCCTGCTGTTCCGTTTGGATACGTTTTGGATACTTGCTCGAACGTAATCATTTTCGTAACACTCGCTCTCTATCAATATAGTGAAAATAGAAACAACACCGTCATGAGGGCTCATGAACGGTGCTGCTCCGTGTTCGCTTACTTAATTTCTTGGCCCACGGCTTTTGCATACTCGCGCACAGGCTCAAAGTTCTTGTCGTCACCTTTGACATAACCTACATGCGTGTATATATCTTTGATGATCTGAGCACCTTCTGTATCATTCGTGATATCGATAAACGCTTGGCTGATCTTATCTCTCCAGCTTTGATCCATATCGTTACGAACACTTACGGTATCGTTAGGTATCTTCGCCGTGAAGTGAAGTACGCGCGTCTTCTCGAATACGTCTGGAACGTCTTTCGCTACCGTGTTCCGTGCGTCTTGGAAGTTAGCGACAGCATCGACTTGACCGTTCAAGAGCGCCATCAGCGCTGCATCATGACCTTTAATCGTAACTCCTTGAACATCCTTGTCTGGGTCGATTCCAGCTTGTTTCAATTCAGCGGCTGGGAAAACATATCCGGCGGACGAAGTTACGTTTTGCCAACCTATTTTTTTACCTTTCAAGTCAGCGAGTGTCTTGATTGGAGAATCTTTCATCACAACGATCATTGCTTTATAGAAATCAACTTTCTCCGTCGTCGGTTGACCTGTTGCATCATCTACACCGAAACGCTGTGCTTGGAGCAGAAGATCTACCGCTTTCTTATTATCGTGTGCCAGAACATAGGCGTTCGGGGGCAGGAATCCGACGTCGACTTGCTTCGAAGCCATGGCCTCGACGATTGTATTGTAGTCAGGTGAGACAGAGACATGAACCGGGATACCTAGGCGGTCGCCAAGCAATTTCTCCAGCGGCTTCGTCTTCGCTTCAAGCGTATCAGCATTTTGTGATGGGACGAACTGTACGTTAAGTTCTTTTGGAACGTAGGCTGTGCTCGCTGCTGCAGTTGAGGAATCGGCATTCACAGTCGTTTCGCTGCTTGCATTTTTGGATCCACATGCGGCAAGGCCTGTAGCCAGGATAATCGTCATACAGATGGTCATTGCTTTTTTGAACATGTTCAAGTTCCCCTCCAGGATTCATATATATTCTATGAGCATCTATCAGATGGATTCATCTGACATATAGGAGCGTAACATAGTGCAAAGATGCAAGGGTTAACTGGGATGGGTATTTGTGTAAAATGAATATGAAAAATGGGGAAGATTGTTATCGGACTGTAAGATGTGAATTCCATGTAAATTACAAGCGGTGAAAAACAAGTTATAGTAGGGATAATGAGATACAATGACGTGTCAGAGAGGGGAATGACGAAGCCAATGGACAATATAATACGTAAGGAGCCGTTGATTACGCTG
The DNA here is from genome assembly GCF_058791655.1 of Paenibacillus sp. EB106-05-06-XG162. Taxonomy (NCBI): domain Bacteria; kingdom Bacillati; phylum Bacillota; class Bacilli; order Caryophanales; family Paenibacillaceae; genus Paenibacillus; species Paenibacillus sp. EB106-05-06-XG162. The sequence goes on along the minus strand of NZ_JBYTDT010000004.1, from coordinate 274,650 downwards.
CGAATTTTGGAGACAACAGACGTGCATGCGAACCTGATGGATTATGACTATTACAGAGATATCCCAGCCCCTGAGCTTGGTCTTGTGCGGACGGCTTCGCTTGTGCATCAGGCTCGGGCTGAAGTTTCTAATACATTGCTTGTAGATAATGGGGATTTGATTCAAGGTACGCCGCTCGGCACTTATTTTGCGAAAATCAATCATGAAATTGAACAGCGTTCGATACATCCTGTCTATTCCGTCATGAATGCGATGGGATATGATGTAGCGACATTTGGCAACCATGAGTTTAATTATGGACTGGATTATTTGGAGCAAGTGGTTGGTGACGCTGATTTTCCCTATGTCAATGCCAACGTATACGTTGCCGAAGGGACAGAACATATTAACAAATTCCAGCCCTACGTCTTGTTGAAAAAACCTTGCATCGATCATCATGGTACGATCCATGAACTTATGATCGGAGTGATCGGTCTTGTTACGCCGCAAATTATGGAATGGGACAAGGCGAATTTGGAAGGGAAAGTAACGGTAGACGATATCGTCAAGACGGCGGCGGAATTCGTGCCGAGGATGCGATCGGAGGGGGCTGATGTTGTCGTCGTTTTGGCACATACAGGCTTTGATGGAGCGGATACGGGGGGACAGGGTGCGGAGAATACGGTGTTGTCGCTTAGTCAAGTCCCTGGGATCGATGCCATCACGTTCTCACATACACATAAGGTGTTCCCGACGAGAGATTTAAAGTCCCTAGACATTTCGTTCAAGGATGCGCAGGGAAATCCGTTGCCTGGTATAGATTATAAGAAAGGGACCATTCATGGCGTAGCGGCAGTACAGGCCGGTTATGGCGGGGCAGAATTAGGTGTCATTGATTTGACCCTTGCTTGGCACGAGGGCAGGTGGACGGTCGTTGATTCACAATCTCATAACAAATCGATTTATGACAGGAAAACAGGTGAGCCGCTCGTATACCCTGATTCACGTTTGGTAGAATGCATTGCGTCAGCGCATCAAGCAACGGTAGACTATGCGAACGCGCCGATCGGGATGACGAGTGAACCGATTTATAGTTATTTTGCGTTTGTACAAGATGATCCGTCGATTCAAATGGTGACGAACGCGCAGACGTGGTATGCCAAACGTTATATCGAGACACATCGGCCGAAGGACAGGCACGTGCCGATTCTATCGGTTGGCTCGCCTTTTAAGGCCGGAAGGAATGGACCTTCCGAATATACCGATATCGACGCAGGTCCGATTGCGATCAAGAGTGCGAGTGATTTGTACTTATATGACAACCTGCTAAAGGCGGTTAAAGTTAAAGGAGCAGTAGTTCGGGAATGGTTGGAAATGTCAGCAGGTGCTTATAACCAAATTGATCCTTCGAATCCGGAGGAGCAGCCGCTGCTTAACCCATTGTTCTCCGTCTATAACTTCGATATCATCGACGGCATAACCTATGAGATTGACGTGACCCAACCAGCCAAATACAATCCAGACGGAACGATCAACGATTTGAATGCCCGTAGAATTGTCAATTTGAAGGTGAACGGCGTACCGATTGAGCTGAATGATGATTTCATTGTGGTATCGAATAACTATCGGGTGTATGGCGGCGGCAATTTCCCGGGCATTCTAGAGGCAGAGGTGGTCATCGATTCCGCAGATGAGAATAAGCAAGTGCTGATGGACTATTTGCTTCAAGAGAGACATCTCGATCCTACTGCAGATCACAATTGGCGAATTGCCTCCATTGAAGCTCCAGTGAAAGTTACGTTTAGAAGCGCACCGGCCGCGGTGAAGTACTTGGATGACATGCCTCGTATTCAATATACGGGAAGGCACGACGACCAAGGGTTTGGAATTTATATGCTTGATTTGCGCTGATCAATATGGAGGACCTTAGACATTGTCTAGGGTCTTTGTTGCTGTTCACCCTATCGTGAGGATTCCGATTAGGATGAAGATTGATCCGGCAAGTATCATAATAAATCCTATGTACCTAGCGATAGACAGATACGTATCGCTTGGTTCGGAATCTTTATTTATCATCCAGCGTTCTTTCGGTCGCCATCCGATGGATGGATAGGTATATCGGAGTATGCCAATTGCAAGAAAGACGATGCCGATAAAAATGATCATTACGCAACTCTCCTCCATTTTTGTCTATTATTTGGATAAAAAAATCAACTCATCTATGTTAAACTAGGAATAGATTTGCTTCCAAATACTAGAATATCATCCGGTTTTGGCAAGCGAAAGTGGCAGAAATATTTTGATTGAAGTGGAGGGAGTGTGGAACTTGGAGCTTACATATAAAACTTATGAATCAGCCGATCCAATCCCATACGATTTATTATTACTTGCAGATCCATCGAAAGACATGGTGGATGATTATTTTCGTCGCGGACATTGTGTGCTAGCTTATTGCGGAGATCGCCTAGTAGGCGAGTTCGTCCTGATTCCAACGCGGCCGGCTACAGTGGAAATTGTGAATATTGCAGTCGATGAAGGCGCCCAAGGCCAAGGGTTCGGGAAAAGATTAGTGAAGCAAGCCATCCAAGAAGCCAAGCGGCTTGGTGCGAAGACCATTGAGATTGGTACAGGGAACTCAAGCGTGATGCAGTTGTATTTGTACCAGAAATGCGGCTTTCGGATTGTGGGTGTTGATGTGGATTTCTTCGTACGACATTACGAGGAAGCGATTGAGGAGAATGGCATTCCGTGTCGTGATATGATCCGGCTTGCTATGGATATCCATCAAGAACAGGCAAGTCATTGATCTAGGAAGAGGGTGGGGATGCAGATGATCGAGTGTCCATGGTGTCATGAAGAAGTTACGATCAAGCACGGGAGATGCCCAGCGTGCAAGAAGAAGCTGCATGAGATTTCAGACGAAGATTTTGAAGAGCTTCAGGATCCGTTGATGCTAGAAGAGGATGAGGAAGAAGAATTTGAAGAATGCAGTGTCATGGAAATGATCGAAGATCGCTTCAAATGCGCCAAGTGCCAGGGTACCGCTTGTAGTGCGAAGGAAGTCGCCATGACAGGAACAGGACTCAGTAAATTGTTCGATATTGAACACCATCACTTTCTATTTGTCTCCTGTCTGGCATGTGGATTCGTAGAGATCTATGATCCCGACGTGCTTGAAGGCCATAAGACAGGACAGCTCAGCACCGTCATGGATATTCTATTCGGCGGGTAGTAGTAGTGATAGTATGCAGCATCATCTGCAGCAGTTGAATTAAATCATAGGATGAAGAGAGGTTAGAAAGTGAACTTTCAGTACAAACTCTTTTCTATCATTATTGGGATTTCTTTTCTCATCTATCTAGCGGGGTATGCTGTGATGCTGTCTGTCATTCGGGTTCTGGATATCACGATAACTTGGGGATCTCTATGTATCGTCATTTTGCCTGGTATCGTCTGGTTCATTCTCTTACGGTATTGTTGGGATAGGGTTGATACCAGACGCTGGGGAAGGAGAATGATTAGCGGAAGTGCTGTTCTAGTTATGCTGATTACGCTTGTACAGCTTGCATCCAATGAATATTATTCCCATTTCAATGCTGCTCGGTGGCTGAGTGATCCAGAAAGTCGGGTTCGTATGGTGTCTGATTTATTAAGCACACGCGATCTTAAGGGGCTGAAGCGACATGAGGTCGAGGAAGTGCTCGGGGCACCAACGGTTTTAACGTATCGTGACCAATCCACTCATCTAACGTATCGCCTCGGATTAGAACGAAGTGTTTTTAGTTTGGATCGTTCTTGGTTACTGCTCGATATGGAGCAAGATTGTGTTATCGATGTTCGAATAACAACAGGTTAAGTTGCAAATAGGGGGGGACATTCCTTGCAGAATAGGTCGCAAGTGATCTTCGATGTTGCAGGTGTGCTCATTTCGAACTTCTCCCCGCATTTCTGGGATGAGATTGTGACTTATGCCGAGGCGCGATCAGCGACGGAATTGCGTAGGCAATTCAAGTCAGAGCTCCGACAGAATTTGTGGAGCAGGGCTGTTCCGGATACGGCGTTCTTCACTTGGATCGCGGACCAAATCCCCGCTGTACACGCCCAAGACGTGGAACGTATCCTTTATTCTCATCTCGTACCGTTGCCCGCCATGGAACATCTATCACGATGGAGCCAGTCGGCAGATATTCATCTCCTCACGAATCATCGCACAGAGTGGATAACTCCTATACTACGCCCCGTTCAACGCTACATCACCAGTATGACCGTTTCAAGTGAGACGGGGTACTGCAAGCCAGATCAGCGGATGTTTCAAAGTGCTCAAGAGAAGCTTCTTAGGAACGGATCTATTCTTTATGTGGATGACCAGGAGAAGAACTTCGCACCTGCTATAGCCTTAGGTTGGCGTACCTTATTAGCCGATGAGACAGGCTATTGGATGACACGTGTGGAAGAACTGCTATTATAGATTACCATGTCCAGGAGCTGCTAGTGTATTGGAAAGAGAGGGATGCGTGTTGAAAATCGCATTTGTGTTGTTTGACTGCGTAACGTTTTTAGATTTTGTTGGATTCTATGATGTGATTTATCATTTGAATCAATTCGAATCATCCAAGGGCGTCACCTGGGATATTTGCGGGCTGACAGACGAAATTACAGACGAGCTCGGAATGAAGGTGAAAGTCCAGAAAATAAGGCCGCATCTGGCAGACTATGATATGGTGTTCGTGCCCGGTGGTCTAGGGACGCGGAAGCTTCGATTCGATGAGACATTCGTAAGTTGGCTGCGCGAAGCGCAAGATGTGAAATATAAAGTCTCGGTCTGTACGGGTTCGTTACTCTGGGGAGCAGCAGGCGTCCTGCAGGGCAAAAAAGCTACAACGCATCCAAGAGCATACGGTCTGCTCGCGGAGTATTGTGATGTCATTCAGGAGCGGATTGTCCGAGATGGCAACGTCATTACGGGCGGCGGGGTAACGACATCGATTGATCTGGGCTTATACATCATAGAATGGTTAGCAGGGGTAGACGCGATGCATGAAGTAAAGCAGCAATTGGATTATCCGTATGTGTCGCCGAAGGTGGTCGAGTTCATTTGAAGCCAATGATTTCCGATGCAGAGCTCATAAAGATTCAAGCGAGAACTCTCTATCGATTGAATGCAGTGGAGAGGATAACGGGAATCAATGAGGGTGACTTTTCCGGGGCGCCGCTGTTGTTCATAGGGAAGACGCAGGAGCGTATCCAGTGCTACTACCATCATCAGATGTCTGATTCGTTAGTAACCGAGTTGGAGGAAGCGATCAGCGATCCTATCTCCATCAACCAGCTCTGCCGTATCATTGAACAGTATCATCCCATTCAGAACATCTGGATGGGTCCTGCCTATGTTTACACGGGGCATTCTACCCATCGGATGGAAGAAGATCAACGTATCGTACAGATTACGCAGCACAATAGCCTATTACTAGGAACGTATTTCGCAGAGCTGCAGGATGTGATTGAAGCCAAAAGCCCAGTCTTCGGATACGTGGTAGAAGGCAAAGCCGTCTCTGTCTGCTGTAGTGCGAGAACTTCGGAGGCGGCGTCAGAGGCAAGTCTTTATACAGCCGAGCCGTATCGTGGCAAAGGATATGCGGCACGCGTCGTCTCTCGGTGGTGTGAGCATCTTCATGCGCAAGGGCGAATTGCGCTCTATAGTACATCATGGGATAATATCGGTTCACAGCGTATTGCGCAGAAGTGTAATCTCGTTCCCTACGGGGCTGATTTTAGTATTTATATGTAATGGCTATCTGCTGCCGATATTTTCACTATTGATCTTATGAATTCATTTATGTCATGATTGATAGGATGGATATAGATAAGTCAACATTGGAAACGGAGAATCGGTACGTGAAGAAGTTTAAGAAATTTTATATAGAGATTACGAGTATATGCAATTTGGCATGCACTTTCTGCCCACAGACAGGCCGCAAGGCGAATTTTATCAAGGTGGACGCGTTCACGAATATACTTGATCAGATTAAACCTCATGCAGAGTATATTTATTTCCATGTCAAAGGCGAGCCCCTCCTTCATCCGAAAGTCGATGAGTTGCTCGATATTAGCGCGGAGAAAGGGTTTAAAGTCAATATTACATCCAATGGGACGCTGCTCCATAAGAACAGGGAGAAGCTGCTTGGCAAGCCTGCGCTGCGTCAGATGAATTTCTCGCTTCACAGCTTCGATGGGCATGAAGGCTCAATAGATAAAGAAGGCTATGTCAAAATGGTGCTTGACTTCGTCAAAGAGGCACTGGAGAAGACAGAAATTATATTCTCGCTGCGGCTCTGGAATCTGGATGAAGATAACCAGACGAATCTAGAGCGCAGTCGGAACCGTGAGATATTGTCATTGATTGAACAAGAATTCAATTTGGATTATCGCATTGAAGAGCAGTTCAAACGCGGCAGCGGGTTGAAAATTGCCGACCGTGTCTATATTAATATGGATCATGAATTCCAATGGCCAAGCCTTCAAGCACCTGAAATTGAGGGTCCGGGTTTCTGTCATGGGCTGCGCAATCAAGCCGGGATTCTCGTCGATGGCACGGTGATACCTTGTTGTCTAGATGGGGAGGGTGTCATTAATCTGGGGAATGTGAACCAGACGAACTTCTCCGAGATTATCGAGAGTGATCGAGCGAATCGCATGGTTGATGGATTCTCACGTCGCGAAGTCGTCGAGGAATTATGTCGGAAATGTGGGTATCGACAACGGTTTGGCACATAGGAAGAGCAGTGGAATAATGAATCGTTAGGAGTTGTGATGCGGGTGACCTTAACTTTAGAAGAAGTGATGGACAAGCTTGAAGCCATGGGCACAGAACAGACGAAGAAAACCTTCCTTCGCCATGGTGCGCAGGAACCGCTCTTTGGGGTTCGGATTGGCGATATGAAGAAGCTCGTTAAGGACGTGAAGAAGGATCAAGCATTAGCCAAAGCCCTTTATGATACAGGCAATGCGGACGCGATGTATTTGGCAGGGCTGACCGTAAACCCTAAGACGGTGACAAAGGACATGCTGCAGCAATGGGTGAAGCAAGCGTATTGGTATACGCCCGCGGAATATACAGTTGCGAATATTGCGGCGGAGAGTCCATATGCGCTTGAACTGGCACGAGAGTGGATGAAGTCTCCGTCCGAGATGATCGCGACCTGCGGCTGGAGTACCTATGCGAATCATGTTATGATTACGCCAGATGAGCAGCTCGACATGGCAGAGATTCGCAATCTGCTGCAGCAGATTGCGAAATCGATCCATACAGAGCGGAATCGGGTCCGTTACACGATGAACAGCTTCGTCATTTCCGTTGGTGCATCCGTGAAAGAGCTTCATGAAGACGCGATGCGCGTTGCAGAACAAATCGGCCCCGTTCGTGTCGATATGGGCCAGACGGCATGTAAAGTTCCGCTTGCTACGGAGTATATGAACAAGATCGCCGCAAGAGGAAGTCTTGGGATGAAGAAAAAAACATGTATATGTTAGAACCTTAATAGAGGTTGTTCAAAAAGTCATCATTTGATCACGAAGTCATTCAAGAAGCATAATCGACATCGAATCTTACGTTCACCTTCGAAGTCCGGTACTCATTTAGGTTTCGCCTAAACTCCGTTCCTCCTTCTTCAGTTTCTCGCAACCTTCTCGGTGCTGAAATGCCGACTTTTTGAACACGCACTAATAGAATAGGCAAGTCTTCAAGAAGTCGCTGCTCGGGATGTCGTACGGGAGCGGCTTTTTGTGCTAGGAAGAAGTCTTCAAAATTTCTTTAGATTTTGCTCTCTCAGAACTTCAGATTTGGTCGATACACTTAGTCTTACTTAGAGAGGGAGTGTATAGCGATGAATTGGGCCGAGGATAAGTGGTTATTCCTGCAGAAGTTTATGGTGAACCCGAGAGAGATTGGGAGCATTACGCCGAGCTCCAGATTTCTAGCGTGCAGCATGTTGAATGAGGTGGATTGGGAATCTACGCATTGTATTGGTGAGCTAGGTTCGGGTACTGGCGCGATTACGGCGCATTTGGCTGAGATTGTGGCTCAGAAGAAGAACTTGCCAGAAGACATGAAGGTATTTTTGTTCGAGAAAGACAGGGTTATGCGAAATCGTCTGGCTGCAGCGTATCCGCGATTTCAAGTTGCTGAGGATGCATTAGATTTGCGAGTAGAAGCACGACAACATCATCTTCAATTCTATGATTGCATCCTGAGTGGACTGCCATTCTTCAACTTCAGCCCATTGCTGCGCAACCAGCTCATGGACGAAATATATCGGTCGTTAAGACCGGGGGGACAGTTCATCGCCTTTCAATATTCCTTGCAAATGAAGCAGGAGCTGAGTCGATATTTTGAAATCGAGAAGATCAAGTTCGTGGCTTTGAATATCCCGCCTGCTTGTATATATGTCTGTCGTAAAAAAAGGACTGCGGACAATGAACGCTGATCAATTGCTGCATTGGATCGACCAGTTCGGTTATGCCGCGTTATTCTTTGCTTTATGGCTCGGGATTGTCGGGCTTCCGATCCCCGATGAAGTGATTGTTATGACCGGTGGAGCTGTTAGTCAGTCGGGCTTGCTGCATGCGTTCCCTGCGTTTATGTTGACATACATCGGCGTGATTACCGGTCTATCGATCGGATATGTGCTTGGGCGATATTGCGGACCCCTGATTTTGGAAAGGCTGCGTAACCAGAAACGGCTGAGACGATCCGTCGAGCGAGCAGAGCGGCTGGTCAGCAGCTATGGCGGGTATGCATTGCTGATTAGTTATTTTATCCCCGGGGTTCGTCATATCTTACCTTATCTGGTAGGAATGCATCAGATGTCTTATCGTAAGTACGCAGTATTCTCTGCGACTGCGGGATTGCTCTGGACCGGCGTTTATTTTATCGTAGGTCTGAAGGCGAGCTATTATATTCAATCGTAAAGGAGGTGGGCTGTTATGCCGACCGTGTTGGTAGTGGATGATGATCCAGATATCCGTGATGTCATTCATGTCTATCTTCGGAATGAAGGTTATCAAGTGGTCGAGGCGGCTGATGGGGTGGCGGCACTCGATATACTACGCAGTGAACGGGTCCATCTGATGATTCTCGATGTGATGATGCCACGAATGGATGGCATTCTTACATGTATGAAGATAAGAGAGGCATCAGGGATTCCGATTATTATGTTATCGGCTAAAGATGCGGACATCGATAAAATCACTGGTCTCACCTCGGGTGCTGATGATTATATGATCAAGCCATTCAACCCATTGGAGCTTCTCGCTCGAGTCAAAGCGCAATTTCGCCGGTTGACTCTCTCGAATTCAGCGTTAAATAGCGACGAAGTTATTCAAGTGCAGGATCTTACCATAGATCGTGTGCAGCACCAAGTCATCGTTAGAGGGCAGGTCGTAAGTCTGACGCCGATTGAATTCTCGATTCTGGAATTACTTGCAAGTCATCGCGGTCAGGTATTTAATGTGGATCGGATCTATACACTCGTCTGGAAGGAAGTAACCGGGTTCTCGGATAACACCGTGATGGTGCATATCCGCAATCTTCGCGAGAAAATTGAAGTAAACCCCCGAAGCCCCGTATATATCAAGACCGTATGGGGGGTTGGCTATAAAATTGATCAATAAACTCTGGGATCGTGTCAGCGGCAAGAAGAGCATCCGTGTCGCAATACTGTGGCGTTTTGTGAGTAGTATCATCATCTTGTTTATGTTTTTTTCTTTGTATGAGTTTTTCACGCAAATACTACCCTTGAAAGGAAAAGGATTCCTAGTGGTATTGGATCCAATCATTTTTTTCGGCGGGCTAATGATCATTTTCTTCACGATGACAAGGCCCATTGTTCGTTATGTGCTTCAGATGGCCGAGGGTTTGAAGACGATATCTCAAGGGGACTTGAACTATCGCGTGCCCGTTCTCCGTGAAGATGAGTTAGGGACCGTTGCGCAGCGTATTAATGAGATGGCAGAGGCGCTGCTCCAGCAGCAGAACAAAGAGCGTGAGCTGGAGAAATCGAAAATGGATCTCATTACCGGGATTTCCCACGATCTTCGCACGCCATTAACAAGCATTATCGGGTATTTAGGATTGATTCGTAACAAATCGTACCAGAATGAAGAAGAGCATGAACGTTTCGTTCAGAATACGTATAAAAAAGCGACGCAGCTTCAGAGCTTGGTTGAAGATTTATTCGAATACACGCGATTAACCTCACATGATGTCACGGTGAACAAAATACCGATGGATGTCAGGGAAATGTTGGAACAGTTGCTAACGGAATTTGAACCGATTGCGGAAGAATATCAGGTCGAAATACGATGGTCCTTGGGCAGCCATCCAGAATACATTGTTGCAGATCCAGAGAAAATCATTCGTGCGTTGGATAATCTGCTGATCAATGCGCTGAAGTTCTCGCGAAGACCCGGAGTCATACAGACGACGCTCCATGTGGAGCCTTCAAACGTATTAATTACGATTGAGAACGATGGGCCGCCGCTGACAATCGAGCAAGAGCAGCACATCTTCGATCGATTCTATAAAGCGGATCATGCGAGAAGTATGAACGCCATTCAATCCGGTTCGGGACTTGGGCTATCGATCGCGAGAAACATTGTCCTGCTGCATAGCGGCGACATTACATTACGGCACAACGAGGGACATTTTGCATTTACAATTCAGCTTCCGCGAGCACAGATTTCGGATGCATCAGTTTTCGTAGTTTAATTTCGGTATTGGACTCTGGTGCGGGCGTGTAAATGCTGCACTTCAAATCTTGTGTGCCTTGAACCTGCAAAGAGGTGAGGTGGAACAGCATCTTGCCTGCTTTGGCATGTCTAAATTCAATGACTACATCGGGTGCAGAACTGACTTGGCTCTGATTCCAGAGCTGTTCGAATTCAGGGTACGCGGTTTGCATGTCACGTAGAAACTGTTCATACCAAGGATCATCCACATATTGACCATAATACGTCCGGAAAATCGATAAGAATCCGTTCACGAACTCGGACCAATTCCCAGCAAGGCTCTTGAATTCTTTACGTGCGAATAACAATTGAATCAGATTGCGCTCCTCGCGTGGAATCTGTTGGAAGTCTATGAATACATGCGCGGCCGCGATATTCCAGCCAACGATTTGGAAGCGGCGATCCGAGATGATCGTCGGACAATAGGTTAATTCTTGCAGAATGTGCTGCAAGGAAGGGCTGATCTCCGGTTGTTCTGCGGTCATAGGTATCTGCGGGTTGCCTGAATCGAGTGCGAGAGAAAATAGATATTTGCGTTCATCGCTTGTTAATTGAAGGGCATTCGCGACACAATCCAATACTGAAGCAGACACTTTAATGTCTCGGCCTTGCTCCAGCCAGGTGTACCATGTGGTGCTGACACCAGCCAGTTGAGCGACTTCCTCTCTTCGAAGTCCGGGTGTTCTGCGGCGTGTGCCGAGCGGTAATCCTAGCGCATCCGGTTGAACCTTCGCTCGTTGTTTGGTTAAAAATTCGGATAGGGCCTGCAGTCGTGTATGATGGTTCATCGATCATTCCGCCTTTCTAATGGTTTCATTAACATAGTACCTGGTACTTATTATACTAGGATAAACAACAACTTGTAATATGATAATCCCTGTGCAAAAATAACGTCAATACGAACGAATCAAAGGAGGCTCTCAACATGGAAAGAGTCGTAATTACAGGGATGGGCGCAATCTCGCCGCTAGGGAATGATATCGACACCTTATGGGATGCGATGGTTCAAGGGAAGTCTGGTATTTCGCATATTCAATCATTTGATACAGCAAGACATAAAGCGAAAATCGCTGGTGAAGTTAGAGGTTTTGATGCGGAGGCGCAATTTGGGCGCAAAGAAGCGAGACGAATGGATCGATTCTGCCAATTCGCCGTTGCTGCGGCAGATCAAGCGGTCGAACAAGCTGGGCTTCAAATGGATCAAATTGACCATGAGCGGTTCGGCGTCTACGTCGGCTCAGGGATCGGTGGGATTCAGACCTTATTACAACAAGACGGCGTGTTGCAAGAACGAGGACCTGAACGTGTAAGTCCAACGCTAGTGCCGATGATGATCTCGAATATGGCCGCGGCGCTCATCAGTATGAAATATCAAGCGTTAGGGTCGACATTGTCGCCTGTGACAGCTTGTTCCATAGGAAATACAGCGATAGGGGAAGCCTTTCGCTCGATTCGATCGGGTGAAGCGGATGTGATCCTGGCAGGTGGTGCAGAGGCAGCAATAACGGAAATATCGTTAGCTGGCTTCGGGAATGCGACAGCCTTATCCACGCGGAATGATACGCCTGAACAAGCAAGCCGGCCGTTCGATCAAGGTCGGGATGGATTCGTGATGGGAGAGGGCGCAGGAATCTTAGTGCTCGAATCTCTTACGCATGCACGGAGCCGCAATGCGACGATCTACGGTGAGGTGATCGGTTATGGTGCAAGCTCAGATGCGTATCATATGGTTGCGACACATCCCGAAGGGTTAGGAGCTTCGCGAGCGATGTCGAAGGCGCTAAGCGACGCAAGAATTACGCCAGAACAGGTGGATGTGATTAGTGCACATGCGACGAGCACTGAACTCGGCGATATCTCTGAGACCGCTGCGATTAAGCGTGTATTCGGCGAGGCTGCATATCGCATCCCTGTGACGGCGAACAAATCGATGCTCGGTCATTTACTTGGCGCATCAGGTGGTGTCGAAGCGATTGCTCTCGTGAAGACACTCATGGAGGGGGTCATTCCTCCAACGATTAACTTGGACCAATCAGACCCAGCCTGTGACTTGGATTACGTCCCGAACGTCGCGCGTCAAGCGGATGTACAGATCGGGATGTCGAACTCCTTCGGGTTCGGAGGACATAATGCTGTGATTCTTATACAAAAATACGAATCGTAATTGTCATGACGATGATCCATATATTGACAGGCATATGAAGACAACGTAACATCGGGATAAAGCAATGATTACATTGTCGGAAGGAAGATCCATATGCCGTTAATTGACTTACCATTACAGCAATTATTCGAATATGAAGGGATCAATCCACGTCCCGATGATTTTGACGCGTATTGGGAACGTGCCTTGAAGGAACTGCATGCGACCGATCCGGAAACCGAGCTCGTGCAGAGCCAATTCCAGACGCCGGGCGCCGAATGTTTTGACTTGTATTTCAATGGCGTGCGAGGTGCCCGCATTCATGCGAAGTATCTGCGCCCTAGGCAAGTTACGGATAAGCATCCCGTTGTTCTCCAATTTCATGGATATACCGGGAATGCCGGGGAGTGGGCCGATAAGCTTGCGCTCGTATCACTCGGATACTCCGTGCTTGCCATGGATGTGCGCGGTCAAGGGGGATTATCCGAAGATGTCGGCGGTGTGAAAGGGAATACGCACAATGGGCATATTATTCGCGGTTTAGACGATCATCCAGACAATTTATTGTTCCGGCATATTTACCTGGACACCGCACAGCTCGCACGTATTGCCTTGGATTTGCCGGAATGTGATCCTGAGCAATTGTTCGCTTGCGGTGGATCTCAAGGCGGGGCATTGACTATTGCATGCGCAGCGTTGGAGCCACGTGTGAAGAAGCTAGCTCCGATGTATCCATTCTTATGCGATTATAAGCGGGTCTGGGAGATGGATTTGGCGAAGGATGCCTATGAGGAGCTTCGGAGATATTTCCGATTGTTTGATCCTCAGCATGAGCGGGAGTCGGAGATATTTACCAAGCTGGGGTACATTGATCTTCAGTATCTGGCCGACCGGATCCAAGGGGAAGTCATGATGGGCGTAGGACTCGCTGATACGATTTGCCCGCCTTCCACGCAATTCGCTGCTTTCAACAAAATAAAATCGAATAAACGTGTAGAGATATTCCCGGATTACGGGCATGAATATTTGCCGGGATTCTGGGACAAGACCATCCAGTTCTTTCTTGGGCGATACTGATCTACGCTATCTAGGCATAAAGAAGCCCCTATCGCATACGAGGCGATAGGGGCTTCGTGTATTATCCTAGGACGACTCTATCGTCTGAGAGTGCCTGTCCGCTGATTGATTCGAATTCGCCGAGCAATTGCGGGACGGTGAGCGTCTTCTTGCGTTCTTCGCTTACATCCATAATGATGCGTCCTTTATCCATCATAATTAATCGATTGCCAAGACGGATCGCTTGATCCATATTGTGCGTAACCATGAGCGTTGTGAGCTGCATGTCGCGTACGATGTTCTCCGTTAACGTCGTAATCAGCTCGGCACGAGACGGATCAAGTGCTGCTGTATGCTCGTCGAGCAGTAGGATCTGCGGCTTCGTGAACGTCGCCATTAATAGGCTTAACGCTTGACGCTCACCGCCGGACAATAACCCGACTTTGGCCCTTAGGCGATTCTCCAGACCGATCCCAAGACGCTGGAGCTGCTCATAAAAGAATTCACGCTTCTTCTTATTTACTCCGAATGACAATCCGCGAGATTTACCGCGTGTATACGCGATTGCAAGATTTTCTTCAATCGTCATACGAGGGGCTGTTCCAGCCATCGGGTCCTGGAATACACGGCCGATCCAGCGGCTGCGGCGGTATTCTGGAAGATGAGCAACTGCTGTACCGTCGATTCGTACGTCACCGTAGTCCGGGGTCATCACGCCGGAAATAATATTCATGAGCGTGGATTTGCCTGCACCATTACTGCCAATGACAGTAACGAAGTCACCTGGGTTCAACTGCAGCTGGATATTCGTTAGTGCAATTTTCTCATCCGGTGTTCCGGGATTAAACATCTTGGAGACGTTAGAAATTTGAAGCATTGCGTGTAACCCCTTCCTGCTTGGCTGCGATGGATGATAATTCAGCTGCGCGTCTCTTGGCAATATTCTTCTGCCGCACAGAGCGTTGGAAGGATGGCAAGAAGAGAGCGACAATAACAATAACCGCTGTAATTAGCTTCAAGTCCGAAGCATCGAGCCATTCCACACGGAGGGCGAAGGCGACGACAATCCGGTAGACAATAGAGCCCAGGATCGCGGCGAGTGTCGCCCAGAATACCGTTCTTGCACCGAAGATCGCTTCCCCGATAATCACCGATGCAAGGCCGATGACGATCATTCCCACGCCCATTGAAATATCCGCGAAGCCGGATTGCTGCGCAATCAAGGCGCCGGATAATGCGACTAATCCATTGGAAATGCTGAGGCCCAGAATCGTCGTATTGTCGGTGTGAGCGCCGAAACTGCGGATCATGCGTGCGTTATCGCCTGTTGCTCGTAGAGCAAGTCCGAGATCTGTATGCAGGAAGTAGTCCAGTAACAGCTTCACAACAATGACAACGATGGGCATCAAGATCAATGGATGGATTCCAGTGAAGAGCGTGTCCGATCCAAGCAAGGAAATGTTCGGTCGGCCCATAATGCGCATATTGATGGAGTAGAGGGCAATCATCATGAGAATACCGGACAACAATCCGTTAATTTTCCCTTTCGTATGAAGCAGCCCAGTACATGCACCAGCGAGCATCCCACCAATCAGTGCTATGATGGTTGCCAAGATCGGCGAATATCCATGTGAGACCATGACCGCTGCAATCGCGCCTCCCGTTGCGAAGCTACCGTCTACGGTTAGATCGGGGAAATCGAGAATACGGAACGTGATGTACACGCCAACAGCCATTAAAGCATATAGAAGACCAAGTTCTATCGCTCCGATTAACGAATCTACCATACATACAACCTCCTAAGTTAGTTAGAAAAAAGAGTGAACTCGCTTGAAGTTCACTCCACTGGAAAGTTCATTATTGAATAATATTTTTTTCAGGGTCTTGTACGGCTTTTTTCATGTCATCCGTTACGGTAATACCTTGTGCAGCTGCGGATTTCAAGTTCAGGATCAGATCGAGCTTCTCTTGCATGGATACCTTCATCTCGCCTGGTTTTTTGCCGTTCTTCAGAATGTCGACCGCCATTTGACCTGCTTGGTAACCATGGTCGAAATATTTGAAGCCAACTGTAGCGAATGCGCCTTTCTCAACCGTATCGCGATCGCTAGAGAAGAAAAGAAGCTTCTTGTCATTTGCTACTTGAATAATACCGTCTACTCCGCTTACAACCATATTATCGAGCGTAATATAGAACGCATCGACGCGGCCGATTAACGATTCAGCAGCTTGTTTCACTTCCGATGTATTGGTCACAGCCGCTTTGACGAGGCCGATATTGTGCTTCTTGAATTCTTCTTCTGCCTTCTTCGCCATGACGACGGCATTCGGCTCACCTTCATTGATGACGAGCCCGATGTTCTTGATATTCGGGAAATTACTTGCAATGAAATCTGCGAGCTTCGTCGTTGCCTCTGGATTCGTATCGGAAGCCCCTGTAATGTTGGCGCCCGGTTGATCCAGATTGCTTACGATTTTCGCGCTAAGCGGATCTGTCACTGCAGCGAATACAACGGGAACGTCTTTCACTTGTTGCGCAACAGCAAGTGCTGATGGTGTAGCAATCGCGAAGACGAGGTCGTTCTTGCCGCCGGCAATTTTCTGTGCAATCGATAAGTTATTCGTATTGTCGCCTTGTGCGTTATTGTAATCAATTTTCAAATTTGTGCCTTCCACGATTCCTGCATCTTTGAGCGCAGCGATAAATCCTTCACGTGTAGCATCTAGCGATGGATGTTCAACAATTTGCGAGATCGCAATCGTGTAAGTCTTCGTGTCACTTGCAGCCCCTTCAGAAGTCGAACCTCCATTACCTGGAGTTTCACTCGCAGTCTTCTGGCCGCAAGCGGCGAGAGCGATAAGGAGAGTGGTCATCATGAGTATCAAGCTTAGCTTTTTTTTCATTTGAATTACCCCTTTTCTACTTTTGTCTCATTAACGCTTTTACCCTTTTACTCCATAAAGTAATAGAGCAAAAAAAATCAAAAATTTGACATTGGTAAATAATATTATTCATAGTTTAATGGGCGTTACGAATTCCGTCAAACATTTATTTTTGTATAGATATTCGGGACATTGTATAAGAATCTATCATACAAAATTACTATTAGAACGTAGCACATTTTTATCGTATAATAGAAGATATTTCCTAATTTATTCAATTTAAGTGAAAGGTTGTGTCCATGTGAAGTTTAGTGAGTATCGTTATGAACGACCTGATGTTACCCAAATTGAAGAGCAATTCAAAGCTTTAATCCAAGAATTTAATGAGGCAACAACCCTGGAAGCCCAAGATGCGTTAATCGGCAAAATCAACAAGCTTCGCAGTGATGTGAGTACCCAATTCGAGCTCGTGATGATTCGCCATTCGATCGATACGGATGATGAATTCTATAAGGCAGAGCAAGACTTCATCGACGAGACGGGCCCCGTCATTCAAGAATACATAACGGATTATTATCGTGCACTTGTGAATTCGAAGTTTCGTGAAGGCTTGGAAGCGAAATGGGGCCGCCAGTTATTCCAGCTAGCAGAATTATCGCTGAAGACCTTCCATCCGGATATTATTGAAGATCTGCAAGCAGAGAACAAGTTAGGTACGGAATATTCGAAGTTGATAGCTGCCGCTCGCATTCCTTTCGAAGGGGAAGACCGTACGCTGTCGCAATTGGCGCCTTTCGGACTCTCGACCGATCGCGACATGCGCCGCAGAGCCTCTGAAGCGAAGTATGAATACTTTGCCGAACATGAAGCAGATTTTGACCGTATTTATGATGAGATGGTGAAGCTCAGAACCAAAATGGCGCATAAGCTGGGTTTCAACAACTATGTAGAAATGGCTTACGCGAACTTGAGTCGTACGGATTATAATGCCGAAATGGTCGCTAACTTCCGCAAGCAAGTGCAAGAGAAGATCGTACCCGTTGCAATGAAATTGAAAGAACGTCAACGCAACCGGATCGGCGTGGATAGCTTACACTATTATGATGATAAATTCAGCTTCAAATCCGGCAATGCGACGCCGAAGGGTGATCCTGAATGGATTATTCAGAATGGCGCGAAGATGTATGCAGAACTGTCGCCGGAGACGGATGAGTTCTTCCAATTCATGATGGATAAAGATTTGATGGATCTTGTTGCGAAGAAGGGAAAACAAAGCGGAGGGTATTGCACATACATTAGCGGCTATCGTTCACCGTTTATTTTCTCCAACTTCAACGGAACCTCGCATGATATCGATGTGTTAACACACGAGGTGGGTCATGCGTTCCAAGTATTCGAGAGCCGTGATTATGAGACGCCGGAATACGCGTTTCCAACCTATGAAGCATGTGAAATCCATTCAATGAGTATGGAGTTCTTCTGCTGGCCTTGGATGGAATATTTCTTCAAGGAAGATACGGATAAATACCGATTCAATCACTTGTCAGAAGCCTTGCTCTTCATACCGTATGGGGTATCGGTGGACGAATTCCAGCATTTCGTCTATGAGAATCCAAATGCGACACCAGCGGAGCGTAAACAGGCTTGGCGCGACATTGAACGTAAATATTTGCCGCATCGTCAGTATGAAGATCAAGCGTACCTGGAGCGCGGTGGATTCTGGCACCAGCAAGGTCATATCTTCCGTTCGCCGTTCTACTATATCGACTATACCTTAGCACAAATCTGTACATTCCAATTCTGGAAGAAGATGCACGAGAACCGTGAGCAAGCATGGTCGGATTACTTGCACCTTTGTAAGCAAGGGGGCAGTAAATCGTTCCTTGAGCTTGTGAAGGAAGCGAAGCTCATCTCGCCATTCGAAGACGGATGTGTTGCTTCGGTCATCGACGTGATCGAGAATTGGTTGAACACGGTGGACGATACGGCACTGTAAGCGCTGCGTATTCAAAAAAAATAGCATATGCAGATCGGGAGCCTGTGGAAGCAAGCTGAGAGTACGACTAATCCGTCGTAGACCGTTTGAACCTGTTGGGTAATGCCAGCGTAGGAAGTGAACATGTGTACTTAAGAACACTATGCCTCCCGCATAGTGTTTTTTAAGATCGTGTCCGGCGCTCACGTTTCTTCGATTGAGGAGAGAGGGGAGCTCTAGCCTCGAATCTTACTGCGGTATTGCCCTCGTCTCCTGATCTGATAAGCATGAAAGGTTGGGGCGATACATGAACGAACCGTTTACTATAATGCATTCCATAGCAACAGCATTAACGATCGCGGGCTCGGACAGCGGTGGGGGTGCTGGCATACAGGCAGACCTCAAGACCTTCCAAGAGCTGCAGGTGTATGGTATGACAGCTATAACGGCCATAACGGCACAGAATACGCTGGGGGTTCAAGCGGTATATCCGATGTCTCCCGAAGCTGTGTACCAGCAAATTGAGTCCGTCGCCACCGACATGGGTGTGGATGCAGTCAAGACCGGCATGTTGTTTAGCTCAGAGATCATTCGGGGGGTTGCGGAACAGGTCCGGAGATTTGGTTGGAAGCACGTCGTCGTGGACCCGGTGATGATTGCAAAAGGTGGCTCTGCGCTCCTGATGACCGAAGCAATCCGTTCGCTTCGAGAGGAGCTGATTCCACTATCCTATGTCGTTACACCCAATATCCCAGAAGCTGAAGTATTAACAGGTCTATCTATTCGCAATATGGAGCAGCGAAAAGAAGCTTGTAAAGCTTTGATCCATATGGGCACGCGTCATGTCATTCTGAAAGGCGGTCATGATGAAATGAGCGGCGAACAGGTCGTGGACCTCTTCTACGATGGCAGGCAGTTCATAGAGATTGCAAGTCACCGTGTGAATACACGCCACACCCATGGAACAGGATGTACCTTTGCAGCGGCTCTAACCGCTGAACTTGCCAAAGGGACAGACATTTTGCATGCCGTATCCATCGCTAAATTTTTCATTCAAACCGCGATTGTTCACTCCCTTGGCATTGGCCATGGCCATGGACCTACGAATCATTTCGCGTTCAGAGAGTTGGTGAGGGCATGAGAGCAGATGTGCAGCGTATTCGGAATTGGATGAAGTTGTATCTGGTTATGGGTAGCTCGAATTGTAAGTTGAACCCGTTAGACGTCGTGGATCAAGCGATTGCAGGAGGCATTACATTGTTTCAGTTGCGGGAAAAAGGCCCGAATTCGTTAGCAGGCGAGGCTAGAGATCGTTTTGCACGACAAGTTAAGAGCAGATGTCAGCGGCACGGGATCCCATTTATCATCAATGATGATATCGAATGGGCCGCGGCCTTACAGGCCGATGGCGTCCATATTGGTCAAGAGGATGCCTCGTTGGATGAAGTTCGTGAGCGGCTCAGCGACCGAATCATTGGCGTATCCGTGCATACCCTCGAAGAAGCAGAGCGAGCAATCGATGAGGGGGCGGATTATCTTGGGATCGGTCCGATCCATGCAACATCAACGAAGCTGGATGCCCAGGCCGTACAAGGAACGACGTTGATTCGCGAGCTGCGTGCCCGAGGCATAACCATTCCGATCGTCGGTATCGGCGGGATCACGGCGGATCGGGCAGATGCCGTCCTGCAAGCCGGAGCCGATGGGGTTGCTGTGGTATCAGCCATCACGATGGCGGAAAATGTTCGCGTGGAGACGTCGAGGTTAAGACAGACTGTGCTGCGGAACAATCTTACCTACTAATCTTCTCTTGACCACCTCCAGTAAGTGATATAATGGATAAATATGTTTTTTTGGGGAGGTGAACCGTATTTTATTACGAAATCGAACATTTATGATTCTGATGTTGGGTGAGGTTATTGCAGGCACAGGCATCTGGGTTAGTGTAATCGCGAATCTGCAATTTATGCAGCACTTGGTGCCCTCGGATTTTGGGAAAAGCTTAATTCTGATGGTCGGCCTATTTTTAGGGGTTCTGATCTCTCCTCAAGCCGGCGTATGGGTCGACAAGTACGACAAACGTAAAATTTTGTTATTTACAAGCATATTTCGATGCTTCGCTCCGATCTCCATGTTTGCAGCGCTGCATTTCCAATCCATTGCATTCATGTTGATCTCGGTTGTCATCATGCAGCTTGCAGCTACGGTGTATATGCCGGCGGTTCAAGCCTCATTGCCTGCGATTGTACCGAAGAATGAACTGCTCAAAGCGAACAGCCTTTACTTCAATATTACGACCATCGCGCGTATTGGAGGTACTGCACTTGCTGGTGTTATGGTGCTCGTGTTTGATTTGTTTACGCTCTATCTGATGTCGCTCATTTTCTATGTGGTGCTCGTCATATTGAATCCTTTGCTTCACATCCCGCGGCTTGAAGGATCAGCAGCTCGCAAACGCGAGAAGATGAAGTTTAAGGAAATTTTTCCGATGATTCGCCAAGAACCTGCTATCCTAATCACGCTGATGAATGCTGGAGTACTGACATTATTCCTAGGTGGATTTAATCTCCTCGTATTGAAATTCAGCACGATTCAGCATTCACCCGATTTGATGGGCTGGATCTATACCGTGGAAGGCACGAGTATTCTACTGATTAGTTTGTTAGCCAAAAGACTGATGGGTACGCGGAATTTGATGTTCTATTCGAATCTCTTTATGTTCCTATTCGCTCTAGCATTTATTGGATTGTCTTTTAGCGAGAGTCGATTCGCCGTATTGGGCTCATTTGCACTGTTCGGATGCGCTGTCGCCTTTTTCTTCCCGATGATCTCGACGATTTTCCAGATCAAAATCCCTCAAGAAGCGCAAGGACGATTTTTCTCTTTTCGCGGAATGTTAGACCGGATCATGTTCCAAGTCGCGCTGCTCGCAACGGGCGCATGTCTAGACTGGTTTGGCATTTCAACGTATATGATTAGCCTCGCGATTCTTACGGTGTTGAGCGGGATAAGTGCACTTGTCATGAGTAGTCAGCGTTCGATTGATATCCGTCATGATTCGGAGCCGAGCACGATAAAGGCTTAAGACTATGGCATAAGATTCGTAAGGACTCCAAAGATCAGAGGATGTTTGGGGTCCTTACTAGATTTAATATTTTCATATGATATAATGGTCATGTAAACGCTTACGAACGATTCGTCACCGCTTCAGGAACCGTTCCATAACAGCTCTGACCTATTAGGGGGAATGAATGATGGTACAAGCACAAGTGCGTCTTGAGAAGGATTTTCTAGGAACGAAGGAAGTGCCCGTGAATGTCTATTATGGTATTCAGACAGCACGCGCAATCGATAATTTTCCGATTACGGGTTATCGTATGGATGAGGAATTAATTAAAGCGATCGTGATGGTCAAGAAGGCCGCGGCGCTTACGAATATGGAGATTAGACGGTTACCTGCGCATATCGGCGAATTTGTCGTACAAGCGGCAGATGAGATCATCGCAGGACAATGGCACGAACAATTCGTGGTCGATCCGATTCAAGGCGGAGCGGGGACATCGATTAACATGAATGCGAATGAAGTCATCGCCAATCGCGCCTTGGAGCTGATGGGTAAGGAAAAAGGAGATTATCTAGCGATTAGCCCGAATACGCACGTAAATATGGCGCAATCGACGAATGATGCGTTCCCAACAGCCATTCATATTGCAACACTAGCTTGTATCGAGAAGCTGCTCGTGACGATGGAACAACTTCGTGAAGCCTTTTTGAAGAAATCAGCCGAATTTGATCATGTCATCAAAATGGGTAGAACGCATCTACAAGATGGCGTTCCGATTCGCCTTGGGCAAGAGTTCGCAGCATATGCGAAAGTATTGCAGCGCGACATTCATCGGATTGGGCAGACAAGACAACATCTATATGAAGTGAACATGGGTGCAACGGCTGTAGGGACAGGGCTGAATGCTGACCCACGATATATTACACGCGTCGTCGAGACCTTGGCTTCGATCAGCGGATTCCCGCTGGAAAATGCGGAAGATCTGATTGATGCAACGCAGAATACGGATGCCTATACCGAAGTATCTGCCGCGCTTAAAGTCTGTATGATCAACATGTCCAAAGTCGCCAATGATCTTCGGCTCATGGCATCAGGTCCGCGCGCAGGACTTGGCGAAATTCGTCTTCCGGCCCGCCAACCGGGGTCTTCCATCATGCCAGGCAAGGTGAATCCTGTCATGTGTGAGGTCGTTAATCAGGTAGCGTTCCAAGTGATCGGTAATGACCACACGATTTGTCTTGCATCGGAAGCGGGACAACTCGAATTGAACGTGATGGAGCCTGTCCTTGTGTTCAACCTGCTGCAATCCCTTCGGATCATGAACCAAGTCTTCCAAGTCTTCCGCAAAGATTGTGTGGAAGGCATTGAAGCGAATGTGGAGCAATGCAAAGACTATGTGGATCGCAGCGTTGGGATCATTACTGCGCTTAATCCGCATCTAGGCTATGAAGCGGCTGCACGGATCGCACGACTTGCGATTGAGACCGGAAGAGCTGTGCGGGATCTGATTCTAGAGCATAACCTTCTTAGTGAAGAGGAGTTAAATATCATCTTGGATCCATTTGAAATGACGCATCCAGGCATTGCTGGCGCAGCGCTGTTAGATCGGGAATAAGATCGGATACGAGCATTCATATCGCTTTTGTGAGGAATATTACTGCCAATCATCTGTAGTTATCGTAAAATATTTCCAATCCCATTCGATGGAAAGATAGGCGGTGAGTATGGATGAATGGAAACTGCATAGGCTGTACCGATTCACGAATGATAACAGATGAGGCAATTGAGCGCATGATCAAGAGGATTGAGTGTTCGGATTCATTTCATCTAGTCGATGATGACACCTATCATCATCGACTCGCATCCTGCATGCGTTGTCAGGAATATGAGGGTAGAGAATGCAGAGTTTGCGGGTGTATTATGGTCATCATGGCGAAGTTGTTCAATACCCGTTGTCTTCACCAGCATGGCTCCAAATGGGATGAACCCGTTAAGAAATGGAATTAATAGTAGGAGCGGTCTGAAGTTGCATAAACTTCGGGCCGCTTCTTTTTGTAACAGGTTGGAGTCAATTGGAAGTTCTGCTGTGCATAAGTGCGCGGTGTTCGGAAGGCGCAATACCATGAAATTTCTTATACTGCTTGGAGAAATATAGTGGGTCTTTGAAGCCAACAGATGAAGCAATCTGATCAATCGTAAGCTTTGTGCCAAGGATGGATTGTGCACGTTCCATGCGGATTTTCGTTAGAAACTGCATGGGTGACATCCCAATGATTTGTTTGAACATTTTGGACAGATAGATGCGGTTATAACCTAATGCGTGTGACATTTGTTCAATGGACACTTGTTCTGCGTATTGATAGGTCAGCCAACGAACAGCTTGCTCTACTTGGCGTTCAATATCCGATTTGGCGTCGAGCGGTGGGATATGGCTGTAGGCTGGTTGAGAACGACCGTAAGCTGCGAATATCAGCTTCATATAGCCTGTACTCTCCAACTCGCATAAGGGATCGCCTTGTTGCAAGGTGTTGTATAACCTACGATATAAGGGATGCATTCGTCGATGATCTACGGTATGCACGATCGGATTCTGGGGCGTGATCTGCAATTGCTGCAAGAGCGGGTCAACACCCGTACCGAGGAAGGCCATCCAACAGTAATGCCAAGGGTCTTCTTCATCCGCTTGATATTTGTACATTTCCTTCGGGAAGATGAAGAAACTATCGCCTGTGCCTAATTCGTACGTTCGACCACGCAGTTGAAATGTTCCACGTCCCGAAATGACGTAATGTACAAGGTAATAGTCTATAAATGTTGGCCCCATATGATGCAGAGGCTCGGTTTGCGATTCTCCGCTAAATAATGGTTCGAGCTCGCCAGGAGCCGGGTATGGATTGACGACCATTCGGACGAAGGGCTCTCGATACATGGATGTCACCTCACAAAGTCTCTTACAGACAGCCTACCACAGGTCACTGGACTTGGGAATGATTATGCTCTATAATATACCCCGTGGGGTATTTTATTATTTCGAGGTTAAGCAGAGAGGAGCTAACATCATGGGGAAGAAAATTGTTATTGTCGGTGGCGTTGCAGGGGGAGCGAGTGCTGCAGCTCGATTACGGAGGCTAAGTGAGCAGGACGAAATCGTCATGTTCGAGCGTGGGGAGCATATCTCGTTCGCCAATTGCGGACTGCCTTATTATATTGGAGATGTAATCAAGGATCGTAAGAAGTTGTTGGTTCAGACCGTTGAAGGGATGTCCGGTAAATTTAATCTGGATGTTCGTAACTATAGTGAAGTCACCGCGATTCATCGGGATCGTAAAGTTGTGGAAGTGCGTCATGTCGTAACGGGTGAGACATATGAAGAGGCATATGAACTCCTTATCTTATCGCCTGGAGCGAAGCCGATCCGTCCGCAGATCCCAGGGATTGAGGAAGCAGAAGTTTCCTTATTCACGCTGCGTAACATTCCCGATACGGATCGCATCAAATCCTATGTTGATCAAGCGCAGCCGAAGCATGCAGTTGTTATTGGCGGCGGGTTCATCGGGGTGGAGATGGCGGAGAATCTACGGGAACGCGGTCTTGAAGTGGCATTGGTTGAAATGCAGAATCAGGTCATGGCACCGCTGGATGTGGAGATGGCCGCAATTGTTCAGCAGCATATGACGGCGAAAGGGATTGAGCTTATTCTGGAAGACGGTGTTGCTGCATTTGAAGCACATGGGAAGACGATTCAATTAACGAGCGGCAGAAGAATAAACACCGATATGATCATCCTTGCAATTGGCGTTCAGCCGGAGAATCAGCTTGCCAGAGACGCAGGACTTGATTTAGGGATTCGAGGGGCTATTCAAGTGAATCCATCCATGCAGACGAGTGATCCGACTATTTATGCAATCGGGGATGCGGTCGAGGTGAACGATTACATTCATGGCTTCAAGACGATAGTGCCGCTCGCCTGGGGTGCGAATCGTCAAGGCCGATTAGTCGCTGACCATATTAACGGCAAGAAGGTTGCCTACGCCGGGGCATTAGGTACAGCGATCGTGAAAGTATTCGATCTCACGTCTGCCGTGACAGGCAGCAATGAAAAGACGCTGAGCAAGTTAGGTATCGAATATGAAGTGATTCATGTCCATCCGAGCTCGCATGCCGGATATTACCCAGGCGCTTCACCAATTTCCTTGAAATTGGTGTTCAATAAGGAGACAGGGCAGATCTATGGCGCGCAAGCTGTAGGAGCCGATGGGGTAGACAAACGAATCGATGTCATTGCCACGGCGATCAAGGGAGGCTTGACGGTTCTCGATTTGCCAGATCTGGAACTGAGCTATGCACCACCGTTCTCTTCAGCCAAGGATCCAGTTAATATGGCAGGTTACGTCGCTTCTAACATCGTTGATGGACTCGTAGAAACGGTACAGTGGCATGAGATCGATGAGATTATCGCGCAAGGCGGGCTCGTTATTGACGTTCGAGAACCAATCGAGCGGGAAGCGGGCTTCATTCCGGGATCAATCAACATCCCACTTGGTGAGCTCCGCAATCGTATGCAGGACATTCCTGCGGATCAGACTGTGTACGTCTCATGTCAGGTTGGACTGCGAGGTTATCTCGCAGCACGAATTCTGACTGAACATGGGCGCCAAGTGAAGAATGTGGATGGTGGGTACAAAACCTATAGCGTGATTCGGAGGGAACAAGCGGATATGGAGAAGCGAAAACAGCAGCGTGAGGTAGACGCAGAGGTGGTATCGACTGTGGCTGCAGCTGAGGAGACGGTTCAATCGGTTGTGACGCAGCCCCGCACCATTCAGGTAACGGTAGATGCTTGCGGCTTGCAGTGTCCAGGTCCGATTCTACAGGTA
Source organism: Paenibacillus sp. EB106-05-06-XG162 (assembly GCF_058791655.1). Lineage (NCBI taxonomy): Bacteria > Bacillati > Bacillota > Bacilli > Caryophanales > Paenibacillaceae > Paenibacillus > Paenibacillus sp. EB106-05-06-XG162. The sequence goes on along the minus strand of NZ_JBYTDT010000004.1, from coordinate 247,888 downwards.
TATCAGACAATCAGTCATATGAAGGATGGCGAGATTGCTGAAGTTACTGCGACCGATCCAGGGTTCTCGAGCGATATCGCATCATGGTGTGAGAAGACAGGCAATACGTTGCTGGAATCATCCTTCGAGAATAAAGTCTGTCGTGTGTTGATTCAGAAAGGCAGTGTGAACAACGCAGTGGAATCACAATCTAGTACTGTCAAAAATGGTGCGACACTGGTCGTATTCAGCGGAGATTTGGACAAGACGATCGCATCGTTCATCATCGCGACGGGTGCGGCTGCCATGGGGAAACCGGTGACGATGTTCTTCACATTCTGGGGACTGAATGTGCTGCGGAAGTCCGGGCCAAGCGATACGACGGTAGATAAGGACCTGATGGAGAAAATGTTCGGAATGATGATGCCTAAAGGACCGAAGGCACTGCCGTTATCGAAGATGAACATGGGCGGCATGGGTGCTAAAATGATTCAATATGCGATGGACCGCAAAAATGTCGACTCGCTGGAAACGCTAATGAAGAATGCCGTAGATGTTGGCGTTAAGCTCGTAGCTTGCACGATGAGTATGGACATTATGGGGATCAAGGCAGAAGAATTAATCGATGGTGTAGAATACGGCGGCGTCGCAACCTACCTTGGCGATGCGGAAGATGCAGGCTTGAATTTATTTATTTAGACAAGAGGGGTGTCGGAAGATGGAATATACAGATCAGATGCGTAATCGATTGCGAAGAATTGAGGGGCAGGTACAAGGCGTGCTTCGCATGATGGAGAATGAAAAAGATTGCCGTGATGTCATTACGCAGCTCTCGGCCATTCGTACCGCGGTGGACCGAACGATAGGTCTTGTCGTCGGAACGAATCTAGCGGAGTGTGTGAAGGAAGAGCTGGGCAAAGGGAATAACCCGGATGAGGTTATACAGGAAGCGGTTCAGCTGCTTGTTAAGAGTAGATAATCTATATAATATTGCATTTCTCCATATTCATGTTGTTTCCTTCCATAGTGCCAAGAACTTGGGCTGAGTATAGTTAATACAAGAGGCCCAAGTGGTTGAGGGGACCTGACTGATGAACCTGATGGAGGCGGAAACAGATGTCGAAGATTACATTTCTCGGTGCAGGAAGTACAGTATTTGCCAAAAATGTCCTAGGCGATAGCATGATGACCCCAGCGCTTCAAGGATTCGAAATTGCCTTGTTCGATATTGATTTGGAGCGTCTAAGAGATTCGGAGAAAATGCTGAATAATCTCAAAAATACGCTCGGAAGCACGTGCCGAATTGTGGCTTATACCGATCGCAAAGAAGCGCTGCGCGGTGCAAAGTATGTTGCAAATGCAATTCAAGTGGGTGGATATGACCCTTGTACGATTACGGATTTCGAAATTCCGAAAAAATACGGTTTGCGCCAGACGATTGCCGATACAGTTGGGATTGGCGGGATCTTCCGGAACTTGCGTACCATTCCGGTTATGCTCGATTTTGCAAGAGATATGCAAGAGGTATGTCCTGATGCGTTGTTCATGAACTATACGAACCCAATGGCTGTGCTTACGAATGTCATGAATACGTACGGGGGTATTAAGACGGTAGGTCTATGCCATAGTGTACAAGTATGCGTACCGCACTTGTTCTCTCAATTAGGAATCGATACCGAAGGCGTGAAATACCAAATCGCGGGGATTAACCATATGGCATGGCTTCTTTCTGTCACGAAAGACGGCGAAGATCTGTACCCTGAAATTAAACGTCTGGCAGCACTGAAGCAGCAAGAGAGCCATTATGATAAGGTGCGCTTCGAAATGATGCTGAAATTCGGATATTATATCACGGAATCTTCGGAGCATAATGCGGAGTACCATCCGTACTTCATTAAACGGAATTATCCAGAGCTGATTGAGCGCTTTAACATTCCATTAGATGAATATCCGCGCCGTTGTATCGAGCAAATTGAAGGTTGGAAGAGAATGCGCGATTCGCTGGTGAATAACAACGATCTAACGCATAAGCGTACGCATGAATATGCGTCACACATCATGGAAGCGATTGAGACAGATAAGCCGTTCCGGATCGGTGGTAACGTGATGAATACGGGATTGATTACGAACTTGCCGCGTGAAGCTTGTGTCGAGGTGCCATGTCTTGTGGACCGTAACGGGGTTACGCCTACGTATGTCGGGGATCTTCCACCGCAATGTGCGGCATTAAACCGTACGAATATTAATACACAGCTCCTGACGATCGAAGCTGCAATGACGGGCCGCAAAGAGCACATCTACCACGCCGCAATGCTCGATCCGCATACAGCTGCTGAGCTGTCGATGGACGATATCATCGCGATGTGTGATGAGCTCATTGAAGCCCATGGAGACTACTTGCCTAAATATGTTTAATGCTTAATGGATTGAAGTGCCTGTTTGAGAATATTGGCCGAGTGATGCAGCTTCTGAAGCTCATCCTCGGCTAATTTTAATTCCACGACTTCTCTTACGCCTGAACGGTTCACGACCGCTGGCACACCCAGATATACGTCATTTAGCCCGTATTGTCCTGTTAGCAGCGTCGACACGGAGAGCACCGCATTCTCGTTCCACAGAATAGCCTTGGTTAATCGCGCGAGCCCCATGGCGATACCGTAGTAAGTTGCGCCCTTGCGCTCTATAATTTGGTAGGCAGCATCGCGAACATTAATGAAGATTTCATCCAGCTTCTCCTGCGACGGATATCCTTGCTTCTGCTGATAATCGCGAAGCGATCGACCGCCGATATTTGTGTTGCTCCAAATCGGTAATTCAGTATCCCCATGCTCACCCATGACATAAGCATGCACGCTTCGCGGGTCAATATCGAATTCTTGTCCGAGCAAGAAGCGAAGACGCGCCGTATCGAGGATTGTACCTGAACCGAACACACGGCCCGCAGGCAATCCGGAGTACTTCTGCGTGACATAGGTTAAGACATCGACAGGATTCGTCGCGACGAGGAAGATCCCTTGGAATCCGCTCTTCATGACTCCATCGACAATGCCTTTGAAGATCGAAGCATTCTTATTGATCAAATCTAGCCGCGTTTCGCCAGGTGCTTGGTTCGCTCCTGCCGTGATGACCACGAGATCGGCTGTTGCGCAATCCTCATAATCGCCCGCCCATATTTTCATATAAGGTGCAAATGGAATGCCGTGGTTCAGGTCCATTGCATCCCCTTCCGCTTTAAATTCATTCTTATCGATAATAACAAGTTCTGTTGTTATCCCTTGGTTCAATAGTGCGAAAGCATAGCTTGCGCCGACGAATCCGGAGCCAATTAAGGCGACGCGTGTAACACGTTGTTGATGTTCATTCATGATTAACACTCCCATTTTCAAAAAAATTTGTAGCTTATTACTCGGTATGTAAGATGATATAGGTCCCCATACAGTGTACCCTCTAAACAAAGATATGTATGCAATAACGATGGCCATTTTATGAAAATATTGGGTTTAACCGCTTACATCTTGAATATATAACGATAAGGCCATTGAATGGAGGAGGGTAACCGATGAAGCTGCATGTGACAACATCCGCTGTGGAATGTTTTCAGAAGGAATGGGGTTTTGCCCGTGGAGATGTCGTTCGTATTTTTGTTCGTTATTGCGGAATGAGTGAGGATGGGCCTTATTGGCTGGGGATCCAGCATGATCGTCCAATGTTCATCGGGTTGATGGCCATTGAAAATCATATTACGTTCTACATGGAAGAGCAGGATGTATGGTTCCTCGAAGGCCGTAACCTAACGATTGATTGCGAAGGGGAGGAGATCAAGTTCTTCATGCCGTCAGCATAATGCAAACGCCGAAATCCCCCCGCATCAGTGGGTCGGATTTCGGCGTTTCTTGTTGGGTCAGCAACGGCTGCTCAGCATTAGGCTTGGAATAAACTCTTGTAGATGCCGTAACCTTCTTCCTCCAGGCGATCGACAGGAACAAACCGAAGGGCAGCGGAGTTGATGCAATATCGTAGACCATTCTCCCCAGGTCCGTCGTTGAACACATGGCCAAGATGCGAATCGGCCTCTTTGCTTCGGACCTCCGTACGGATCATGAGATGGCTCATATCGACTTTCTCTACGACTTGATGGGCTCGTAGCGGCTTCGTGAAGCTCGGCCATCCGCATCCAGAATCGAATTTGTCTAGCGAACTGAATAGCGGTTCGCCGGAGACGATGTCGACATAGATCCCTTCGCCATGATGATCCCAGAATTCATTGCGGAACGGTGGTTCTGTTCCGTTGTTTTGTGTTACTTCATATTGGATTGGCGTAAGCTTGGCATGAAGTTCATCCTTGCTGAACGCCTTCCCCCAATGCGCTGCGATGAAGGCGTCGCGTCCAGATCCTGTACGGTAACGCTTATAATGAGATGGATTCGTTCGATAGTAGCCTTGATGATAATCTTCTGCTGCATAGAATGGAGCTGCTGGTAGAATCTCGGTGGCAAGGGGCTTATCGAAACGTCCGCTCGCTGCGAGAGCTTGCTTCGATGCTTCGGCTTGCTCACGCTGCTCCTCTGAATGGTAGAAGATGGCGGTCCGGTAAGAAGAGCCGCGGTCATAGAACTGTCCGCCTACATCGGTTGGGTCGATCTGCTGCCAGAAGAGTTCGAGCAGCCTCGTGTACGGGAAAATTGCAGGGTCGAACGTAATTTGGACGGCTTCGTAATGCCCCGTCGTCTCGGAACAGACTTCCTTATACGTTGGGTTCTCGGTGTGTCCGCCTGTGTATCCAGATACGACTTGATGGATTCCTGGCATTTCATCAAAGGGGGATACCATACACCAGAAGCATCCACCAGCAAAGGTCGCTAACGCTTGATTCGTTGCAGATGACATGGTTGTTTTCACTCCGTTTCTAAGAGGGTTACTGTGATCTTTATCATAATAGATGTGACGGTCCGTTACAAATCGGACAGTGTAAACCTTAAAGCTGCCTTAAGGAAAGCAAGTGGTTTTTTATCTAAGTTTAAGGTTTGGAGAAAGGTGTTCTGGTATAGTGTGTGGAAAGAATACTCATACCATGAAAGTTGAAAGGGAGTTATGACGTGGAAAATAAAGAAAAGAAGAATCTTACGGAAGAGGAGGTAGCTGCATCGGCAGCTTCAGAGGGGACAGAGAACACGCCATCGAGCGATGAAGCTGAGGTTATTGCTGGACAAGCCCATTCCGAGGCTGAGCATACAACAGAACAAGAACACGAATTGGAGTCGGTACAACAAGTGACAGCGCAAGAAGAGAAGCCTGCATTGGAGCAAGTCGCTGCAGCGGTAGCCCCGGCAGATCAGAATGCCATTGCAACAGCACCTGCAACAGTAGCAAGACGGAATATGACGCCGGTATGGATGATGATCTCGGCTGTTCTATTGATCGGTCTTGTATTCGTGACTTTGAAGCCGCCTTTAGACAAAGGAAAAGAAGTTGTTGCCTCCGTTAATGGTACGGACATTACAAGAGATAAGCTCTATGACGCTATGCTTGATGCGGGTGGTACGAATACAATCAATAGTTTGATCATGTACGAGGTGGTCGACCAAGAGGCGAAGAAAGCGAATATTACAGTCTCCGAAACAGACATTGACAAGGAAATAGACAATATTAAGAAATCCTCTGGCAGTGAGGAGGGCTTTAACCAAATGCTGGCGCAGTATAACCTAACAGTCGAAGCGCTGCGCAAAGAAATGATACCGCAAGTGCAATTAACGAAGCTGCTTACACCGAAGGTCAATGTAACGGATCAGGAGATTAAAGATTTCTACGAAGCGAATAAAGCTTCGATGTCCACGCCAGAGCAAGTTCGTGCTTCCCATATTCTTGTGAAGACGAAGGAAGAGGCGGATGCCATTGAGAAGGAATTGAAGGGCGGGGCAGATTTTGCAGCTCTTGCGAAAGAGAAATCAACAGATACCGGTTCGAAGGTAAATGGCGGCGATCTGAACTTCTTCGGCAAAGGCCAAATGGTGCCTGAATTTGAAGAGGCAGCTTTCAAGATGAAAGTGGGCGAGGTCAGCGAACCTATCAAGTCGCAATTTGGCTACCATATTATTAAACTAACGGATAAAAAAGAAGCGGTTAACCCAACGCTGGACGATAAAAAAGTAGAGATTAAAGAACAATTGACAAAGCAGAAAATTTCGGAAATGTCGAATGAATACATTCAAGGCTTGCGCGATAAAGCGAAAATCACGAATACACTCGACAAAACGGCTAAAAAAGAGACAGCTTCAACACCAGCTAAATAAGGGAATTACGATTAGAGCATCCCGTGCTGCCTTAGGGTAGGGGGATGCTCTCTTCCTATATAACAAAGTTGGATCGATTAAAGGGAGGGCATTACCCATGATTCTCGAAGTTGCTATGTTACAAGTTAAACCAGGTTTGTCAGAATCATTCGAGGAAAGCTTTCGTGAGGCATCTAAGATTATATCGAACATAAAAGGTTATGTTCATCATGAGCTGCAGAAATGTCTGGAAGAGGAGAATAAATATGTACTGCTCGTGCGATGGGAGACAATTGAAGATCATACGATAGGATTCCGGGGATCGGAAGAATATTTGGCATGGAAAGCCTTATTGCATCATTACTATGACCCCTTCCCTGTCGTTGAACATTTTGTCTCTGTGATTCCTGGTACATAAAATTGTGCAAAAAACAATACATTTTGTCAGAACATATGATCTTATCAATGGTGGTAAAAAGTGGTACAATGAGGGCATAAAGACTCTTGGTGGCTACGATGTTTACGACTAGATCATCTTCGACTCACAGTCCACCACGAGAATGCTTCGATGGTGGGTTGTGTTGTGTACATTGGAGGGGAAATGATGCTGCAACAACTATTGATCGTCTCGCTGCTCACGATGATAATTCATACCTCGGAGACGTTATCCTATGCTGTACGATTTGCGGGTGTTCGAACAGGAAAGCTAGCAGTATCGCTAACCCTATCGGGTATGATTGTGCTCGTCGCCCGAACCTCCAACATGCTGCAAGGCGTTATGGTCGGGAAGATGATAGACTATGCCAAGCTCAACGCAGGATTTCCTCTTGAGAAATATTTCCGTCTGATTATCGGTTCGGCGTCGATTGGCACGGTGCTCGCCATGCTGTTATTTCCTTCTGTCGTATTTCTTGCAGGTCGTATGATATCACACTTAGAGGTGTCTGGTTCGATTCCGAAGCTGCTCACGAGTGTATCGCTGGACAAGCTGAAGCATGCCCGGACCCATCTCCGTAGACCCACATTGAAAATGCTGAGAGCCTTGCGAATCTATAATGTTCCCAAAAGGCTGCTCCTATTGAACTGTGTCGTTACGTCGATCTATACCGTTGGGGTGTTAGCTGCGTTATATGCCTCTTTCGTGGCAGTATCTGGTATCGCTGCATCGCAGTCCTCGGGACTGATTAATGGGATTGCGACGATCATTATGACCGTGCTAATTGATCCGCAGATTGCGCTCATGACCGATCGAGCACTTCGTAATGAAGCAGATCAGGATCGGCTTGGCAAGGTGTATGGACTCATGATGATGTCTCGTTTTGTGGGTACATTGCTGGGGCAAGTGATCTTCATGCCTGCTGTCGTATGGATCGAATGGATGACGGCACGGATATAGACTATTTTATGAGGAAGAAAGTGAGGCAGAGGAAATGGAGAATTCCGTATGGATCAAGCAAGCAGGGGTAGAGGATGTCCCTCATTTAGCTCTATTATTTAATCAATACCGGATGTTCTACGGTCAGTCGTCAAATTTGGATGGCGCAGCAACCTTTCTAGAGGAGCGGATTACGCACAAGGAATCTACGGCATTCATCGCGTATTCATCACCAGAAGATCGCCGTGGTCTTGGCTTCGTTCAGTTATATCCTTCGTTCTCTTCCGTTTCCATGCAGCGATTGTGGATCTTGAACGATCTCTTCGTAACGTCTGAAGCAAGGAAGCAGCGTGTTGGACGTCAACTCATGGATATGGCCTATCGCTTTGCACTTGAATCAAGCGCGAAAGGACTGACCTTGTCCACTGCACATGACAATAAGATAGCTCAGCGCCTCTACGAATCACTTGGATACGAACGAGATGAACATTTCTATACATATGAGCTTTATTTCAAGGGCTAGCGCGCTATTAGGGAGAAGTTGTTCCATGGCGCCATGTTAAGGTCTTATGATTCATATTTTATCAGATCGTGTAATCGTATATAATGGGGGTTCGAAGAAGTTTCGTAATCCTACCTATAATGGAGTGAATGATCATGTTAGAACACATCAAACATCGACTTAATGAGGAAGAAATTCGTGAACTGATTGGTTACTCCGTTTTCCCTGATCCTGACCGGATAGAGCAAGCCGTTGCACGCTACCAACAAGAGGATCAGTCTCAGTTGTACGGCGCGGTTGAAGAGGATGAAGTGATAGGGATTGTCGGTTTTACGATGGATGAAGATCATAATCTCATCTTGCAGCATATCGCGGTTCGACCTGAGAATCGGGAACAGGGTTACGGACGCAGCATCATGTTGGAGTTGATTGGGCTCACGAATCCGAAGTCGATTGTTGCTGAGACGGATGAAAATGCAGCAGATTTCTATCGTAATATTGGTTTTACTGTATTTAGTCTGGGAGAGAAGTATCCTGGAGTAGAGCGGTTCCGCTGTGAGTATATAACGGAAGAAGATTAGTACAGGGAAAATGAACATGGAAGCAGCTTGGGCATAGAAATCCTTTCTCCATCCAGATTCGGGCGAAGTGAAACTTGCGACGAACTTAGGAATATATGTGCATGGCACGGCAAGCATCACACCGCCCACATTACGACTTTGCGAGAGCGTATGGGCTGGTCTTAGTGTTACGATTTACGAGTGACCAGATGATGGTCTTGGGCGAGCGAAGATTGGGTACCGAGCAGACAGATGGACACCAACACAACAAGAGATACGCGAAGCTTGGAAGCGAAAATTCTCATTGTTCTAACCTCCTGTAACAGGTTTGGATGAACCATGCATGCTTGGGAATCGTTCTGCGACTCAATTAGGACCGGCATTAAGACATGTTCAGGAATATCGTGTGTTTTGGGGTAAATATCCCCGTATCATGACTGTATCAGATAAGGCTTTTCTTATACAACAGGCAGAGGCAAGAAATTAGGAATTTCATCCTACAAGTGAGCAATAAGGGCAGTTTTCTGGCGTTTGACGCATCCAAGAAAACTGTCCTTTTTTCCAAATAAATACACATTTGATTTTTATTTTGGATTATAATAAATGCACTTAACAGGCATAGGTGGTGGCTTGAATGAATTGGGAACAACAGCTGACGCAATGGATTTCGCAGGACCGGGATGTGATCGATGCCCTTCGCTTTGTCCGGGCGCTCAAAATGAATGAAGGTGCGATCGCAGCAGGGTTCATTCGCAATTACGTCTGGGATCGGCTTCATGGATTTGGTGCGCGTACACCGCTCAATGACGTGGATGTCATTTATTATGATGCAAGTTCGAAGTCAGAGGAGAGGGATCGAAGATTCGAGAAGGAACTCATGAAGCAGATGCCGCAATATCAATGGTCTGTGAAGAATCAGGCGCGCATGCATCTACGTAATCATCACGCGCCATATCACTCGATCGCAGATGCGATGCTGCGGTGGCCTGAGACGGCTACGGCTGTCGCGGTTCGTATCAATGACCAAGATCGGATTGAGATTGTTGCCCCTCACGGACTGGATGATTTATTTCAATTATTGGTACGGCGTGGACCCTATTTTGAAGATGTGGATTATTTCCTGCAGCGTGTTGAGTCGAAAAATTGGCGTTACTTATGGCCGAAGATAGAAGTGATAACACATGTAAGAGAAGAGGATACGGCATCGAAGACGATCCATATTCGACAACTTCAAAAGACAGACGTGGAAGCCTTTACAGATCTACGTCTCGAAGGATTACGCCTCTATCCGGAATACTTTGGCGAAAGTCTGGAAGAGGCGATGAAAAACCCAATGGAGAAAATTCGATCGAAAATCGTGAGTACTTCAGATCGATTCGTGCTTGGTGCGTGGACGGAAGAGCAAGAATTGGTAGGAGTGATCGGATTTTACCGGGAATCTGGTGTGAAGTTCCGTCACAAAGGCGTGATCTGGGGCATGTATGTGACACCTTCCGAACAAGGTCATGGCATTGGAAGAACATTACTGCAGCAGTCCATTGTACATGCACGTAACATTGTCGGACTAGAGCAATTAAACTTATCGATTGTTACAACCAATCAGACGGCAAGACGTCTTTATGAGCAAGCAGGGTTTCAGGTGTACGGTCAAGAGGCGCGTGCGATGCGATGGAACGACCTGTATTGGGATGAAGACTATATGTGTTTGCAATTATAAGAATTTAGAGATTGTGGATGGAGGGGAAGTCATTGATTAGAGCAGTGGTGTTTGATTTTGATGGATTAACTTTGGATACGGAAACCCCGTGGTACGAATCGCTTCAGCAAGTGTATGCGAAGTATGGTATTTCATTTCCAGAAGAATTGTTCAACAATGCGATCGGAGCTAGTCATGAGGCTTTCAATCCTTACCGTTATTTGGCTGATCAACTGCAAGGGCAACCGGATGAAAGGGAGCTTCGAACAGAAGTACACGAATTATTCTTATCCAAAATGGAGAAGCAGAAGCTTCGCGAAGGTGTCCTGGATTACCTGATCGCGGCGAAGCGTGCCGGTCTCAAGATCGGACTTGCATCGAGTTCACCACGGGCATGGGTAGAGAGTTACTTGAAGAAATACGAGATTTACGACTACTATGAATGCACCTGTACCGCTGACGACGTAGAACAAGTGAAGCCAGATCCCGCATTATATCGCCTTGCCCTGAAGCAGCTAGGGGTTGAAGGACATGAAACGATCGCCTTCGAAGATTCAGTCAATGGGTTAACGGCTGCCAAAGCAGCGGGATTATACGGCGTAGCGGTTCCCAATGCACTTACCCATCGTTTGTCGTTTACAATCCAGGACGTGATGCTCATGTCGATGGCGGATCTACCGCTTGAGGTACTGATACAGCGGATTGAGGAACTCGATCGCAGCAGACAGCAAGTCATAAGTGGAGGTGCTGCTGATGCTGAGCATGGAAGAATTATTTAGGAACTTGCCCCGGCTGGAGACAGAACGGTTGATCCTTCGTAAAATGCGGAGAAGCGATGCGCGGGATTTATTCGCATATGCCTCCAATGCAGAAGTAACACGTTATACGATGTGGAATACACACCGAACGCTGCGTGATTCGGAGCTTTTTCTTGATGCGATTGAACAACGCTACCGGGAGGGGCAGGTGACGAACTGGGGGATCGAATATAAACCCAATGGCAAATTCATTGGGACGTGTGGATTCGTCTATTGGGCGCCGGAACATCAACGTGCAGAGATTGGTTATGCATTATCGGCAGAATACTGGAATCAAGGGATTATGAGTGAGGCTGCGCGTGCGGTCCTTCAATTCGGATTTCAGAAGATGGATTTGAATCGTCTAGAAGCACGCTGTAATCTGGAGAATATTGGTTCGGAGCGGGTGATGCAGAAGGTTGGAATGACCTACGAAGGTGTGATTCGTGAGCAGCTCTTCATCCGAGGTCGGTTCGAGAGCGTCAAGCTGTACTCGATTCTGCGTAACGAGGTTCCTGTCGCAATTGGAAGTAACTAGCAACCCACTCCGAAAGATCGTATAATTAAGTTGTATAAGGAACATATTTCGATAAGGGAGAGATGGAAATGTATGATGTAATTATTATTGGCGGCGGTACGGCAGGCGGAAGTGCAGCGATTTTCGCAGCAAAAGCAGGGAAATCTACGTTGATTATTGATAGCAATCAGAGTATGACGAAGCGTGCATGGATGCTGAACCATTACGGCATCAAGGAAATATCAGGACCAGATCTCATTGCCCAAGGCCTTGAGCAGGCTGCAAGCTTTGGCGCGGAATATGTAGAAGCGAAAGTAACGAATGTGACAACGACAGAAGAAGGAATTCAAGTACATACCGATGGCGGTGACTATACGGGGAAGCATGTTCTGCTTGCAACAGGCGCGTTGACAGACCTCGCGAATCATATCGGTCTTGAATTAAAAGAAGGCCGTGAGCCGCGTATTAAGACAGTTATAGCGGTAGATGCTGACGGACGGACGAGCCAAGCGAACATTTGGGCAGCGGGTACGGTAGCAGGTACAAGTGTCCATACGATTATTACATCGGGTGACGGCGCTAAGGTTGCGATTAACATTATTAGTGAATTGAACGGCGAACGTTATGTGGATCACGATGTCTTGAAATCTTAATCCTATGAATCGATTGCGAGATTAGGAAAATTCCTAGTATTGAACTCGTGTCATGATGTCAGTATAATGAGACGGATACGTAGTACATCATGATGACGGGAGAATCACGAATCTATGACGATCAAAATCATTACAGATGGCAGCTCAGATCTTACACAGGAGCTCTCAGAACAGTACAACATTTCATTAGTACCGCTGTGCGTCCAATTTGGACATGAACAGTTCAAATCCAATATGGACTCAGAATTGTTCTATGCCAAGATGCAAGCGTCCGAAGAGCTTCCGAAGACATCGAGTCCTTCGCCGATGGCGTTTCTAACCCAATTTAAGGCGGCGGATCCGAAACAGCCCATTCTTGTATTGACGTTATCTTCCGTCTTAAGTAGTACTTACCAGCATGCATTAATGGCGAAAGAGATGTATCGTGATGAAGGCTTCACAGGTGAATTGGAAGTGATCGATGTGAAGACGACATCCATGGGTCTCGGATTAATTGCGATTCGCGCGTCCGAATGGGCACATACGATGGCATTTGAGGCGCTGCTTACACGAATTCAAGCACTTATTACATCCTCGCATACTTTATTTACTTTAGATACATTGGAAAATGTCATTCGCGGGGGGCGTATGAGCCGCCTGGCAGGGAAGGTTGCATCGGTTCTGAATATAAAATTGCTGATGCAGGCGAGTGAAGAGGGAGCGGTCGAGGTCGTAGAGAAACTTCGCGGGACGCAAAAAACAATGAAGCATTTGATGGAAAAGGTAGGGGAAACTTGGCATCATGCCGATAAATCCTGGATTGCATGCGCCCATTCGAATTGTGAAGAGCGGGCCAAAGCCTTCATGAAGGATTTGGTGAGCAAATATCCATTCGATAAAGTGATTATTACGAATATGGGCCCAGTCATCGGAACGTATGCGGGTGAAGGCGGTATTCTCGTAAGTTATTCTTCATAGTGCATTGATCTAACATGCGGAGATCTATCCGCATGTTTTTTATTTCATTCGGAACAAAGCTTTCTCCAATTCCCACTGTGAAACATGTTGCACGGGGCATGGGGGGTTGTTATGATAAAGGAATAAGGTATGAATCGGTTGAAAAATCGAAATAAATAGAATGAGCTATGCAAGATGGAATGAGGTTGTGTCGATGGATAAGAAGGAATTGCAAGTTCGTAATATAGATGCATTCGAGAAGTCGAGTGCCACCTTGGACAATCGAATAATGAAGAATACTCTAGCGGAACAGCAGAAGAATCTGATTCTATCCGTGATTTTATCTTTACCTCTCTTATGGGTGATGATCTCACGTTTTGCCTGGATGACGAACATGTATGTTCCTTCGTTCTTACTTAATCCGTGGGTACAATTTATTCTTGCAACCCCGGTGCAGTTCTGGATTGGCCGTTCCTTCTATGTGGGCGCTTGTCAAGCACTGCGACGTGGGATTGCGAATCTAGATGTGCTCGTCGTGTTAAGTACGACATCCGCATACGTTTACAGCCTAGTTGCCATGATCAAATGGACGAATCAATATTACTATATGCCTGGCGTCTATTTTGAGACAAGTGCTCTATTGATTACGTTGGTACTCATTGGGAAGCTGCTCGAGTCTCTAGCGAAAGGGCAGACTTCTGCGGCAGTGAAGGCCTTGATGCGTTTAAGACCCCATTCAGCGACGATTATGCGGGACGGTCAGCCCGTCAATGTTACGATTGAAGATGTCCAAGTGAATGATATTCTGCTCGTTCAACCGAAAGAACAGATTCCTGTAGATGGTACGATTGTGGAAGGCGCATCGTTCATCGATGAATCGATGTTAACTGGAGAAAAGAGCCTTGTCTCCAAACAAAGCGGTGATCGTGTCTTTGGTGCAACGATTAATGATGAATCGAGCTTCTATCTGAGAGCAGATCGAATCGGTGGACAGACCGTACTGTCCCGCATGATTAAAGTGGTGGAGGAGGCGCAGCAATCGAAAGCGCCGATTCAGCGGGTTGCGGATTCTGTTGCGAGTGTATTCGTGCCTATTGTGGTTATGATTGCTATCATCACGTTTGGTTTATGGTATATGGTCTTCCAGGCTGGAGATCTTGCGGCTGCGCTTGAAGCGGGAATATCGGTATTGGTTATTGCTTGTCCTTGTGCACTTGGCCTGGCTACCCCTGCATCCATTATGGTTGGCTCTGGTCGTGCAGCGGAAGTTGGTGTTCTATTCAAAGGCGGCGAGTTCCTCGAATCCACGCATGAAGTCGACACGATTGTGTTAGATAAGCGGGGGACGATTACGAAGGGACTTCCTACGCTGACAGAGGTAGCGCTCGAGCCTAATCTTGATCAAATTCAAAGCGGACTGAATGCGGAAATGCTGCTGCGTTGGATTGGGCTTGCTGAACGCAGTTCTGCTCATCCGATTGCTGCTGCTATTGTTCGAGGGATCGAAGAACGAGGTATAAGCCTCGCAGACGATACGATTAAGATAGAATATCTCGAGTCTTATGCAGGTTATGGGATACGTGCTGTTGTCGATGGGCATGACCTTGTGATCGGTACCAGAAGATTGCTCAGTCAATATCATATTGGCTTCAGTGTCGCAGAGCCTAAGCTGGCTGCACTAGAATCATCGGGCAGAACAGCAATACTCGCAGCGGTTGACGGAACTTATGTAGGTACACTTATGGTATCGGATGAGGTGAAAGAAACGACGGCGTCTGCCATTGCACGATTGAAGCAAATGGGGATTGAAGTGGTCCTCATGACAGGAGATCACCGTCGGACGGCGAACGCCATTGCGCATGAGGTTGGGATTGTTCATGTCCTTGCGGAAGTGCATCCCGATGAGAAAGCAGAAGCCATTCGAACGTTACAGACGGAAGGACATCAGGTCGCTATGGTAGGTGACGTATCCAATAATGGAGCTGCACTAGCCGCTTCAGATATCGGTATTTCGATTGGACCGAGCTTGGATGTGGCGATGGATGCAGGGGATGTCACCATTATGCGAGAAGATTTGAACTCGATTGCAGATGCCATACTGATTAGCAATAAGACGATGAACAATATGAAATTAAATCTGTTCTTAGCGCTCGTGTATAATACGATTGCGATTCCTATCGCGGCTTTCGGCTTGCTAGAGCCTTGGATTGTTGGAGCAGCGATGGCGCTAAGTTCTATATCGGTTGTGTTGAATGCTTTACGATTACAGAAGGCGAAATGGTAGTAATTTCTTAATTTGGGACTTTTGAACGAGTGATATCATTTTGTAATCGCTTTGATACCCTTTTTCGTACAAACTGTATCATAATAGAATGGTTAGATTATGTGCGGAAAGAGAGTGTCGACGATGAATTCAAAGAAACTAATCCTCGGAATTTACGCATTGATGTTAAGTTTATTCATCATATCGTGTTCTACAACAGATCATCTCGATTCCGAAGCCCAGGTACTAAAGAGTACGCAGGTGAACACGGTTCCTACGATTGCTATTGGTATTAATGGTGGAAATATCGTTCCGAATCTTACGAAATCCATTTTAAGTAAGTATAAAGAGGGGATCACATTGCGGCAGCTTCTTGAGGGCAGTGGTGTCATCAAATTAACTGCAGATGGTAAAGATATCGTATCTGTGAACGAAGTCGCCTTGGATTCGCGGCTCCATTGGGGAATTCTACTCAATGGTAACCCGCTGACAAGCGGAAAACGGATGGATATGGTCATCAAAGAAGACGATATTCTAGAGATCGTAGTGAAAGAAACGAAAACGAAATAAATCACGTTGATTTTCATACACTTTTCACATCATTTTTCGATAATCCTCACATGATTGGGCGCTAATATTAGGTTATACCCAATCGAGAGGAGAGTTACAAAATGATTAATTTGAAAAAAACCGTTGTAACATTTTTGACAGCTGCACTGATGGTGGTTAGCGCTGGTACAGCAGCCTTTGCTGCAGATGCACCAACGACAGCGAAGAAAGTAGATACGAAGGCAGCAGCAAAGGTAGAGACAAAAACGGCAGCAACGAAAGCTGTGAAGGTTACTAAACCAGCACCTGCTCCTAAAAAAGCGAAAACGGTGAAAGTCGTTAAAAAAGCCGTTAAATCGAAACATAAAGCTGCGACGCTTAAAAAACATGTATCAAAACATAAAAAACATCATCACAAAGCCATTAAAAAAGCTAAAACAACAACGGCAAAAGCAAAAACAACGACGAGTAGCAAGAAGTAAGCAATTGATCCATAAAGGCGGGAGGACGGAGTCTTCCCGTCTTTCTTGCTTTCTGCTAGAGTGAAAGGAAGACGAAGGGGGAGCATGTGGTGTCACATATATTTGTTGTTGATGACGATCCGAATATTTTACAACTCATTTCAGAGTATCTGCGTAAGGATGGGTTTCAAGTGACATCCTTCCCTGATGGTCACGAACTTGTGGACCGAATTCGTTCAGAGGCGCCGGACTGTCTGATTCTAGATATTATGATGCCAGGCGTGAATGGGTTGTCACTTCTTACAACGATTCGTACATTCACGGAGATGCCGATTATTATGATTTCAGCACGCGGGGAGGAAGAGGATCGGATCATTGGTCTGGAGCTGGGGTGTAATGATTTCCTTCGTAAGCCGTTTCATCCCCGTGAACTTGTTGGGCGTGTGAAAGGTATGCTGCGTCTCGTTCAAATGCATAAATCTGTGGACGCATCGACGTCAGAACATGGAACGTATCTAACGGTTGGGAATATGAAGGTCAGTGAGGAGCTTCGCCGTGTTGAGGTGGAGGGGATGGAGATATCCTTCACTTCTCGTGAGTATGATTTGCTCGTATTCCTAGCGACTCATATGGAGCGTCCATTCAGTCGAGAACAGCTGATTCAGCAGGTCTGGAAATATGATTTCTTGGGCGAAGTCCGCGTTGTTGACGATCTTGTTAAGCGGCTTCGTAAGAAGTTGGGCGACGCAGGAGCAATGTTTCATATTGATACGTTGTGGGGTTTTGGCTATAAGGCGACGGTGAAAAGCTGATGCGTACGATTCGAGGTCGAATTTTTATTGCGCTCATTATTGTCATGATTTTCTCCGTCTTCACGTCCGTCTATATGGTAGATCGGCTCGTCGATGGTATGTTAATGGACCAAGCAAGGAACCAGTTGCGTATTCAGATGGAGAAAGGGATTCAAATTATTGAAGGCGGCGATCCCGAGGATTTAAGCACAGATGATTTGGAATTGCGCTTTCGGGATCGGATGTACTATGCTGATTTTTTTATCCTTAACAAAGAAGATAAGATCATAGCTGCAGGAGATGATGAAATGATTGGTCGAACTGCGCATATTTCGATGGCGCGACAGGATCATTTCTTCGAGCTGAACCAAGAGAAAATGATGTATACGCATCAAAATCTAAAAAATGGGCTGCGCATCATTGTCTATACACCAATGGATATTTTGAATCAAGTTTCAGATCGAATTCTCCATATCTCGATAAGATCGGTCATTATCAGCTTCGTCGTCATCTTCATCGTCGGCTTATGGCTAGTCTGGAATACGACGAGACCGCTTATGAAGCTTAAAGAGGCGGTGAGCCGATTTGAACCATCGTATCGAGGCGCACGGATGCCGAAGGGAGACGACACGGAAATTGGACAGTTAATGAATACATTCCACACGATGTCCGAACGTATTAGGCTGCATCATCAGCAGCAGACAGAATTCCTCCAGAACATATCGCATGAACTTCGTACGCCTTTAATGTCTATTCAGGGATATGCGGAGGCGATTAAAGATCAGGTGGTGTCCGTAGAAAAAGGGGTAGAGGTCGTATCGACGGAATCCAAACGGCTGATTCAATTGGTCGATAAGCTGCTGCAGCTTACAAGACTAGAGACCTTAGACGAAGTATGGAAAATGACGCATGTGGATTTGAAAGAGTTGATTGAGCAGGCTGTGCAGTTATTGGGACCTGCTGCTAGTGAACGTCAGGTTAAGATCGAAACACATGCTGCTGCGATGGAGCTCTCTATACCAGCGGAGCAAATTTTTCAGCTGACCATTAATTTTCTGCAAAATGCGGTTCGCTACGCAGCGACGGAAGTGGAAGTAACACTGGAACAGACGCCAAGTGGGTTTTGTATCATCGTTGATGATGATGGTCCAGGGGTGCCCATCGCAGAGCGGCAATCTGTCTTCGAACGGAATTATATCGGTGAAGCGGGAGTAACGGGAATTGGGCTCGCGATTTGCAAGCATATTGCAGATAAGCTGCAGACGAAGGTCGAATGTCTGGAATCACCGAATGGTGGTGCGAGGTTTACATTTGAATATAAGATAAAATAAAGACCACCTATGCTTTCTGACTAGGCGGTCTTTATTATTAAATGCGGCATATCGATAATGGGCATTTCTCACAATGACAAATTTCCTGCAGCTGCGCAACATCTTTAATGACGATGAGTCCGCCTTCGTATTCGATGGCATCTTTCTTACGCAAGTCGCTAAGCATCCGGTTTACACTTTCACGTGTCGCACCGATCATATTGGATAAGTCCGTATGTGTTACTTTCTTGTTGATAATCGTGTGTTCTCCGTGCGGTTCACCATAAGAATTACTTAGTCGAATAAGCGTAGAGCATAAGGCGCCAGGCTTGCCATAGAGCATGAGGTCACGGAATTTCGTCTGCGTGAGCCGATGATGCTGTCCCATCCATTTCATGAACTCAATGGAGAAGTCGCAATGTTGGCAGAGGAGAAGCTCAAGATCTTTCTGCTCCACGATACCAATTTCTGTCTCTTCCATCACTTCAGCCGTGAAGCTGTGTTTGCCTTGGTTGAAGGGATCGACATTTCCGACTAAGTCCCCGGCTTGGTACATATACATAATGAGCTCTTTGCCCTCATCAGTCGATTTTGTGATTTTGACTCGGCCTTTGCTAATATAGAACAGTTTGTCGGTTGGATCGCCCTCCCAGAATAGATGGGATCCCTCTGGAAAAATTCGTTCTTTCATTACGACAGATAACCGATTGAAGTTCGTGTCCGAGAATACGCTTGTATTACCTGTTCTTTCTACATCGGTTGGAGATAGAAGTGTCATAATATCATTTCCTTCCTCTGATATGCACTTTTTTAGTTGTTAAAATCTATGATGTGCATTTCTTCACAAACTTATTTTATCACGTTTTGGATCACATCATAACGTTAATTTTTAAGTAAATTTGAATATTCAGTAAACATTGTGGTAAAAATCACTGACGAATAGTAAGCGAACATTGAAAAAAGAGTTAATGTGATGTCTTTCACAATATGTTCACACTTTGTGAATAATTTCACGTAGAAAATCGGGAAATAATATGTTATGATCAATTTGTAAGCGGAATTGTAAAATATATGTAGTTTAAATGGAGGATGGAGAACCATGGCAGTGAAAGATACAAAAGTAGAAAATACTGTACCTACTGTGCAAGAACACATCAATTCCCTCGTAATGAACGCGAAAGCAGCGCTTGACGAGTTCATGGGATTTAACCAGGAGCAGATCGATTCCATCGTTCAGGCAATGGCGCTCGCAGGACTGGATCAGCATATGGCACTTGCCAAAATGGCCGTGGAAGAAACAGGACGTGGCGTATACGAAGACAAAATTACGAAGAACATCTTTGCTACAGAGTACATTTACCACAGTATTAAATATGATAAAACGGTTGGCGTGATCGAAGACAACTCATTCGATAATTTCCAGAAGATTGCTGAACCTGTTGGGATTGTGATGGGGATTACACCAGTAACCAACCCGACATCCACAACGATGTTCAAAGCACTTATTTCGATTAAAACACGTAACCCGATCATTTTTGGATTCCATCCATCCGCTCAGAAATGCAGCGTTGAAGCCGCTCGTATTCTACGTGATGCAGCAGTCGCTCATGGCGCACCGAAAAATTGTATTCAATGGATCGAGTTCCCTTCCATGGAAGCAACAGATTCGTTGATGCATCACCCAGATGTTGCGCTTATCTTAGCAACTGGCGGATCAGGTATGGTGAAGGCAGCATACAGCTGTGGCAAACCAGCACTTGGCGTTGGACCGGGCAACGTGCCAGCGTTTATCGAGAAAACAGCGAATATTGAACAAGCAGTTACCGATCTTATTCTCTCCAAAACATTCGATAACGGCATGATCTGTGCTTCGGAGCAAGCCGTGATCATTGAAGAGCCGATTTATAATAAAGTGAAGAAAATCATGACAGACAATGGATGTTACTTCTTATCCAAAGAAGAAACAGCGAAATTAACAGGCAGTGCGATGAAAGGCGACAAATGTGCGGTAAATCCCGTCATTGTTGGACAGCCGGCAACGAAAATTGCAGAGATGGCTGGTATAAAGGTTCCTGAGGGGACTAAAATTTTGATCGCTGAGCTTGAAGGTGTAGGTACGCAATATCCATTATCAGCTGAAAAATTAAGTCCAGTTCTTGCTTGCTACAAGGTAAAAGATGCTCAAGCAGGTATCGATCGCGCAGCAGAAATTGTTGCATTCGGCGGTATGGGCCACTCGTCAGCGATCCATTCGAACGACCAAGATGTGATTGCACGATTCGCGGATCGTCTACAGACAGGCCGGATTATTGTTAACTCTCCATCGACCCATGGAGCAATCGGGGATATCTATAATACGAACATGCCATCGCTCACGCTTGGTTGTGGATCTTACGGACGCAACTCGACATCCTCGAACGTTACAGCAGTCAATCTCATTAACGTGAAAAGGGTGGCGCATCGTACCGTGAATATGCAATGGTTCAAAGTACCGGATAAAATTTATTTTGAAAAAGGAAGTACACAATACCTTGAGAAAATGCCGGATATTAGCCGCGTCTTAATCGTAACGGATCCAATGATGGTGAAGCTTGGCTATGTTGATAAAGTAGAACATTATTTGCGTAAACGCCAAACTCCAGTTGCGATTGAGATCTTCTCGGATGTTGAGCCGGATCCATCGACAGAAACGGTTGAACGCGGAACAGCGCTCATGAACAGTTTCCAACCAGATTGCATTATCGCACTTGGTGGTGGATCGCCGATGGATGCTGCGAAAGGCATGTGGCTATTCTATGAATACCCTGATACCGACTTCGACGATTTGAAACAGAAGTTCATGGATATCCGCAAACGGATCTACAAATACCCACGTCTCGGACAAAAAGCGAAATTCGTTGCGATTCCGACGACTTCCGGTACAGGTTCAGAAGTAACATCGTTCGCGGTTATTACGGATAAAGAAAAAGGCAATACGAAGTATCCTTTGGCAGACTACGAGTTAACACCAGACGTAGCGATTGTCGATCCTGAGTTCGTATACTCATTGCCTAAAGTAGCTGTTGCTGATACAGGCATGGACGTATTGACACACGCGATTGAAGCTTACGTATCCGTAATGGCGAGTGATTTTACCGATGGTCTTGCGATCAAAGCGATCCAGCTGGTATTCCAATACTTGGAGAAATCCGCCAACGAAGCTTGCCCAACTGCGCGTGAGAAAATGCATAATGCTTCGACGATTGCAGGGATGGCCTTCGCGAATGCATTCTTAGGCATTAACCACAGCTTGGCGCATAAATGGGGCGGTCAATACCATACAGCACATGGACGTACAAATGCGATCTTGATGCCGCATGTCATCCGTTATAATGCGAAGAAACCGACGAAGTTCTCGTCGTTCCCGAAATATAACCATTTCGTAGCGGATGAGCGCTACGCAGAAATCGCGCGTATTCTAGGATTGCCAGCGAAGACGACGGAAGAAGGCGTCAATAGCTTGGTCAAAGCAATCCGTGATCTGAACAGAAAATTAGGCATTCCTGAATCGTTCCAAGCGATTGGTTTCGATGCGAAGGATTTTGAATCGCGTGTTGATTATTTGGCAGATCGTGCATTCGAAGATCAATGTACAACAGCCAATCCGAAATTGCCGCTTGTAACCGAGCTAGCAGATGTCTATCGCAATGCCTTCTACGGTAAATTTGAATAAAGTTTTACGATTTCATAAATGTAGAAATTGGATGCGTAGAGGTGTGATGGATGTCACACCTCTATTGCGATAAATGAGCTAGAATAAGGATGTAACGACATAGTGAAAAAAGTTACAAAGTATGGTCAGCTGCTGATGAGCGGCGAAAATAGAAATAACGGAGGGATTTCGATGTCGGTGATCGAAAGAGAAGTTATGGACAAACAACAAAACGGATGGCGTGGATTTAAAGACGGTAAATGGAACAGAGAGGTAAACGTAAATAATTTTATCGGTCTGAACATTACGCCTTACCTTGGTGACGAAGCTTTCTTGGCAGGCCCTACAGAGAATACAACGGCCCTTTGGAAGATCGTATCCGAACTTACGAAAAAAGAAATTGCTAATGGCGGCGTGCTTGATGTAGATGTGAATCATCCTTCAACGATCGTATCCCATGGCCCTGGTTATTTAGATAAAGATAAAGAGCAAATCGTCGGACTTCAAACGGATGAGCCTTTCAAACGTTCGATCCAACCATTTGGCGGCATTAAAATGATGATTGATGCTTGTAAAGCATACGGCTTCGAATTGCCGCAAGAGATCATCCACATGTTCACAGATATTCGTAAAACACATAACCAAGGTGTATTCGATGCCTATACATCCGAGATGAGAGCTGCGCGTAAAGCGGGTATCATTACAGGCCTACCTGATGCTTACGGCCGTGGACGGATTATCGGTGACTATCGCCGAATTGCATTGTATGGTGTGGATTTCTTGATCAAGCAAAAACAACAAGACCTAAAGAACTTGGAACTTGATTCCATGACTTCGGATGTTATCCGTGACCGTGAAGAAATTTCTGAACAAATTCGCGCATTAGGCGAGCTGAAGAGAATGGGTGAAATGCACGGATTTGATATCTCGAAGCCAGCAATGAACGCGAAAGAGGCTTTCCAATGGTTATACTTTGGATACCTCGCAGCGATTAAAGAACAAAATGGTGCAGCGATGTCCTTAGGACGTTGTTCATCTTTCCTAGATATATATGTCGAGCGCGACCTTCAAGAAGGTACATTGACCGAAGAACAAGCACAAGAATTGGTCGACCATTTCGTTATGAAATTGCGTATCGTTAAATTCTTACGTACACCAGATTACAACGAATTGTTCAGTGGTGACCCAACATGGGTAACTGAATCCATCGGTGGTATGGGTGTGAATGGCGAGACACGTGTTACTCGTAACAGCTTCCGATTCTTGCACACATTGTACAACCTAGGTCCTGCTCCAGAGCCAAACTTAACGGTATTATGGTCGACGAAATTGCCAGAAGGTTTCAAAAAATATTGTGCAAAAGCTTCGATCGAAACGAGCTCCATCCAGTACGAGAATGATGATTTGATGCGTCCATACTTCGGTGACGACTACGGCATCGCATGCTGCGTATCTGCAATGCGTATTGGTAAACAAATGCAGTTCTTCGGCGCACGTGCGAATCTTGCCAAAGCATTACTCTATGCGATCAATGGTGGCGTAGACGAGAAATCTGGTGCTCAAGTTTCCCCAGAATTCCCGCGTATCACATCTGAAGTATTAGACTACAAGGAAGTCATGAAACGTTATCACAATGTGATGGAATGGCTTGCGAAGTTGTATGTCAACACACTCAACGTCATTCACTTCATGCATGATAAATACTCATACGAGCGTATTGAGATGGCGCTTCATGATAAAGAAATTCTTCGCACGATGGCTTGCGGTATCGCAGGATTGTCGGTTGTTGCCGATTCCCTAAGTGCGATTAAATACGCGAAAGTTCGCCCAATCCGTAACGAGAACGGGATTGCCGTTGACTTCGAAGTGGAAGGCGAATTCCCGAACTATGGTAACAATGATGATCGCGTTGACTCCATTGCGATCGAGCTTGTTGAGACATTCATGGGTATGATTCGTAAACACAAAACATACCGTGACTCCTTGCCAACACAATCCGTACTGACGATCACTTCGAACGTTGTATACGGTAAGAAAACAGGTACGACACCGGATGGTCGTAAAGCGGGCGAGCCATTTGCACCGGGTGCGAACCCAATGCATGGACGCGATAAGAAAGGTGCTCTTGCTTCCTTGAGTTCTGTAGCGAAATTACCGTATGAGCACAGCCTAGATGGGATTTCCAATACGTTCTCGATCGTGCCTAAAGCACTTGGTAAGGACGAAGAGTCGCGTAAAACCAACCTGACATCCATGATGGATGGCTACTTCGGCAGTGGAGCGCATCACTTGAACGTGAACGTATTCGCACGTGAGCAATTGCTTGATGCGATGGAACATCCAGAGAACTATCCGCAGCTTACGATTCGTGTATCTGGATACGCGGTTAACTTCATTAAGTTGACGAAAGAACAACAAATGGACGTTATTAACCGTACGTTCCATGGATCCATGTAATATCAATAGCAGACTGTTATAGCTATACAGTGCATTGCAGAGAGGATGCGTGAAGCGAGTGGAGGGACGTATTCATTCACTAGAAACTTTTGGCACCGTTGATGGACCAGGTATTCGTTTCGTGTTATTCATGCAGGGCTGTGCGATGAAATGTCAGTATTGCCATAATCCCGATACATGGGATACATCCGAAGGCAAGCATGTTACGATTGATGATATCATCAAAGAAATTGAGCCATATATCCCGTACTACAAAAACTCTGGGGGCGGACTAACCGTCTCCGGAGGAGAACCAACATTGCAAGCGGACTTCGTTGCGGCCTTGTTCCGAGAAGTGAAGAAACGGTGGGATCTGCATACGACATTGGACTCGAATGGATTCAACGATCCCGAATCGGAACGTATGGAGCATTTAATGGAAGTGACGGATTTGGTGCTACTCGACATCAAGCACATTGACCCAGAGAAGCATATGAAGCTGACTTCGCAATCCGTTGAGCATACGCTTAAGACGGCACGTTGGTTATCTGATCATGGGAAGAAAGTCTGGATCCGACATGTGTTCGTACCAGGCATCCATGATGATGAGAATGACTTGTTGAACCTGGGTCGATTCATCGGCACGCTTAAGAATGTCGAGAAATTCGAGATTCTGCCATACCATCAGATGGGGATTTATAAGTGGGAACAGCTTGGACGGGAATACCCGCTACAAGGTGTACCCTCTCCGACAGAAGATGAAGTCCAGCGGGCGTACCGTTTGATCGAGCAAGGAATACAAGAAGGTAAAACGGTCCAAATATAAAGTTTTGAATAAAGAACTGTTGATTTCTAATCCTAGAAATTGACAGTTCTTTTTGTTGTCATTTTATCTAATGGATTTTGGATTGTAGATGATTTTATCCCTCGATCATCGAAATGACGTCCTTACATAATAAGCAGTAAGACCTATAATAAAGGTGTAGCAAACAAATAAAAGTTTTTGGGAGGGTCTTCTAAATGAAGAAAAGTCTATTGATGTTATTGACATTCGTGTTCG
Organism: Paenibacillus sp. EB106-05-06-XG162; assembly: GCF_058791655.1. Lineage (NCBI taxonomy): Bacteria > Bacillati > Bacillota > Bacilli > Caryophanales > Paenibacillaceae > Paenibacillus > Paenibacillus sp. EB106-05-06-XG162. Next base: position 222,043 of record NZ_JBYTDT010000004.1, on the reverse strand, counting down.
TTGCTTCGATCGCGCTAGCAGGCTGTGGATCCAAAACAGCAGAAGAAAAACCTGCGACAACGGATAACAACACAACAACGACTGAACCAGCTAAAGAGCCAGAACAAGCGAAGCCGTTCGAAATGACAATTCGTCATACACAAGTCGGTGAGCAAAAGAAAACTCGCTTTAAAATGCTTCAAGAAGTTGTAGAGAAGACACAAGGCGAAGTGCAAGGCCTTACTTTCAAATTAGATGGCGTTGACTCCGACGTTAACCGTAAAGAAAAACTTAGAGGCGAAATGGCATCCGGCAGCGTACCTGATATCTTCGATGCATTCGGTAGCCCAGATGCAAAAACATATGCTAAAGCAGGAAAAATGCTTGATATCACGCCAATCCTTGAAGAGCTTGGCATTAAAGATAAATTCACGAACTTAGGCCCTTGGACAGTTGATGGCAAAGTATACGGTTTGCCAATCGGTGCATCCGCTGAGGCAGTATTCTATAACAAAGAATACTTCGAGCAAAAAGGCTTGAAAATACCTGGAACATTCGATGAATTCCAAACCTTGCTTGAGACAATCAAAAAGGATGGAAAAATTCCTCTAGCAGCTGGGTCCAAAGCATCTTGGGTACCGCTGATGATCACGAACAACCTATGGTCACGTACAGCTGGTTCGGATGTAACAGAGAAATTTAACACAGGCGATGCAAAATGGACAGATGCTGACGTTGTTGCAGCGTTCAAAACACATAAAGATTGGGTAGACAAAGGCTATTTCAAAAAAGGCGAGCTCGGACTTGAGTACGCTGATATGCGCACACAATTCTTCAATGGTGATGCTGTCATGATGTTCGACGGGACTTGGGCGTCTGTCTTGTTCAAGGAAGGTCAAGACGGTGGGAAGTTGGTCGGTAAAGTAGGATTCTTCAATTTTCCTCCTTTCACGAACGGTAAAGGGGACCAAACTTCCTTAATGCAAGACGTGAACAACGGTTATGGCTTCTCCGCTGAAGTTGCGAAAGACCCGCAAAAATTAGCAGCTGTAAAAGCATTCATCAAAAACTTGTACAACGAAGATATGCAAATCCGCGGCTTGGTTGAAGACGGCGTATTGCCTTCGATGAAAGTAGATCAAGCAAAAGTTGATGCATCGGTTAAAGATCCATTAATGAAAGAAATCGCTGGTGTATTGACACATGTAAATATTTCTTACGCAGCATTTGATTCGATCGTACCAGCAGACGTGAATACTGAAATTGGCGTTCAGATCCAAAAATTGATTGGAAACCAAACAACACCTGAGAAAGCAGCAGAAGCCATTCAAAAAGTTCAAGAAGAAGCAAACGCTTCGGCTGAATAATTCTAGAATGTGATAATGAAAGGGGCGCCACCCGCTACTTTAAATCAGGTGGCGCCCTTTAATCATTACACAAGAAACACAATCTTTTGGAGGATGGAGCGGATACTGTTATGAACAAAGCGATGAGAAACCCTTATATATACGCGCTCTTTGTTATTCCGGCCCTAGTGTTATTTGTAATGTTTTTTATCTACCCGCTAATTAATGCTGTATATTACAGTCTGACGAATTGGAACGGTGTTTCAGATAATTTAAAATTCTGGGGAATCAAGAACTATACGAAAGCATTAACCGATGAGACGTTCTGGAACGCAGTGAAGAATAACGGATATTTTATTCTTTTCTCTTGCTTCATTCAGGTTCCCATTATCGTCATTAGTTCCTTGATGATTGCGAATGTTAAGCGATTTAAATCTTTGTACAAGACGGCTGTGTTCATGCCAACGGTCATGTCTACGGCGGTTATCGGTATTCTATGGGGATTTATTTACAACTATGATGTTGGCTTATTCAATAAAATTCTTGGATTCTTCGGTGTTGAAGCCGTTGACTGGCTAGGCGATCCGAAATTTGCCATGCTCTCGATTCTAATTACGAACGGTTGGCAGTGGACAGGTTTCTACATTATTATGGTGCTCGCTGCCATTCTCTCGATTCCTAAAGATCTAGATGAAGCGGCAGAAATTGATGGAGCGACAGGGTACCAACGTGCGATGAAAATAACAATGCCGCTGATCATGCCGGTCGTATCGGTTGTTATTATGCTCTCGATCGCGGGTGCGATGAAGGCAGCGGATATTATTATTGTCATGACAAAAGGCGGTCCAGCAGGATCGACGGACGTTATGGCGACATATATGATCAAATATGCAATCACGAACTTTAAATATGGATACGGTAATGCGATTTCGGTCATCATTTTCGTATTTACAATGATTCTGACGGTCTTGTATCAAGTCTTGATTGCGAGACGGAGCGAAAGGATTGAATACTAATGATGAGAGCATTGAAGAAGAGTATTAACCACATCGTCCTAATGGGCTACTTGCTCATCATTTTGTTCCCGTTTCTTTTCGTCGTCTTCTCATCCTTTAAGCTGAATAACTCAGAGATCGCGTTAAGTCCATTCGGTCTGCCTGAACATTTCGTTTGGGATAACTATGTAACGGCATGGGTGAATGCGAAGATCAACGTTTATTTCTTAAATAGTTTGTACATTGCCGTGCTATCATCCTGCGTAACGATCCTCATTGGTGCGATGATGTCCTTTGCGGTTACACGGATGCGTTTCGGTAAAATTAGCTTGCTACTATTCCAGTTGATCCTACTTGGTATGCTAATTCCGAACACATCACTTATGCTGCCGATCTACTTATTGATGCAAAAAATGAACGTTCTGAATACGCATTTGGCACTCATTATTCCTTATGTTGCGAATGCGATTCCATTCACGGTCATCATTATGGCGCAGTTCATGAAGTCCATCCCTTCTGAGATTGAAGAAGCGGCTGTCGTAGACGGGTTGAGCGTTGGCGGTATCTTTGCTAAAATGGTGTTGCCACTCACGATTCCCGCGATTGTAACGGTATTTATCGTGAACTTCCTAGGGAACTGGAACGAGTTCTTACTATCGAACTATTTCATCTCGAATGATGAGCTTAGAACGCTTCCGACCGGTATGGTTCAATTCCGAGATGCGTATCAATCGAACTATGCTCAGATGTCGGCGGGTATCGTCTATAGTGTCGTGCCGGTTATGGTCATCTATGCTGTACTACAAAAGAAGATTATCGAAGGGGTTACGGCTGGTAGTGTGAAGGGGTAACCGGAGGAGAGTGGGATTATGATGATGAATTTAAGACTTAAATTATTCACAGCATTTATAACGCTCATCATTATCCCGCTCGTTCTCGTAGGGGTTATCACTTACTTCGTCACTTTCGATTTGATAGAGAAGAAGTATAGTCAACAAGCAGAATTCTCACTCAAGGCGATTAGTCAGAACATTCAGTTCGTCTTCAGTGAAATGGACAAGGTCACGGAGAATGGGATCGCAGGGAATGTGGTTCAGACCGCCATCGGTGCGGTCAATTCCCGTGAACTTGATCTATCGGATGCCAAGCAGCTGAAGCTGAATGAGAATCAACGAAACTTCCGCGTCAATCTCTTCAGCCATCCGACGATTAGCTTTGCCTTTGCTTATAATCTCAAGGATGCGACGATCGCTTCGATATTTACGAAAGAGAACTTCACAGCGTTACCTTTTGCTAGATTCAAGCGTGAACCGTTATATCAAGAGGTTGTCGAACTGAACGGAGCGCCCAAATGGGTCGGTCCGTATGAATACAAAGAGATTACAGGTACGGATCCTGTGTTCACGCAAATTCGGATGGTCAAAGAATTAACGACGATGAAAAATATCGGTGTGCTGATTACTCAGATTAAGAACTGGGAGATTGAGCGCATTTTTAATGACTTCCGCTATAGTAAAAATTTAGAAGACACCCGCTTTTTCCTCGTGAATGAAGACGGGTTAATTCTCTATGACACACAAGAACAATACAATGGCAAAAATATTAACCCGTTTCTCGGCAAACCGATGAAATTCAATTCCAGCTACCAAAGCTATCGTGATGATTTTAATCACCATGAGAGCGTTGTCTCTGTGAATAAGTTGAAGGATAAGCAGTGGTACCTCGTATCCACGACATCTTGGAACTCGCTGTCTCAGGATATGGGGATATTCCTAAAATGGGTTGTTGGGATTCTGTTCATTAGTTTACTTGCCGCATTCCTCTTCTTCTGGTTATTCATGAATCGGATTACGAAATCGATCATTCGTATTGTGCGGTTCATGCGCCGGGTGGAGAATGGAGATTTGTCTGCTCGTGTAGATGAAGAGGGCAATGATGAATTGTTTTTACTTTCGAAAGGATTCAACAGCCTTATCAGCCAGGTGAATAACCTATTCGAAGAGGTGAAGATAGAGCAGAAGCACAAAGCACAAGCGGAGCTCCGAGTGCTGCAAGCGCAGATCAAGCCACACTTCTTATTCAATACCCTCGAATCGATTAACGTGCTGGCGATACAGAATGAAGGACGCAAGGTTAGCCAGATGGTCTATCGTCTTGGCAATATTTTGCGGATTAGCATTCAGGATAAAGAAGAGATTATGATTTCCCAGGAAATCGAGCATCTGCGCAGTTATCTAGAGATTCAGAAGTTCCGATTCGATGAATTGTTCAATTTCGATATTCAGATGCCTAGTGAAGTCTTGAACTCGATGATTCTCAAGTTAACGCTGCAGCCGCTCGTCGAAAATTCCATTCAACATGGGTTCGAAGGGATCACGCATCAAGGATTCCTACAGGTGACAGGGTACGTCGAGGGAGACGATATTGTGATCACAATTCAAGATAACGGGATTGGGATATCGAACCGGCAATTACGTAAATTCCAGTACATGAAAAATGATGATACGCTCACGTCTGAAGGCCAAGATATCGTGATGAATGAACGCCGCGGCCTCGGGCTGCGGAGTGTGGCGGATCGTATTCGAATTCAATACGGATATCGATATGGTGTCTATATCTGTTCAGAAGAAAATCAAGGTACAATCATTCAAGTCAGAATTCCGAAGTATGGGCCAGGTGAAGTGTATGAAGCTAAAAGCGATGCTCGTTGATGATGAAATCCACATTTTGAACAACTTGAAGATGGTACTTCCATGGCAAGAGATGGATATCGAGATCGTGGCTTTGGCACGCAACGGTGTTGAAGCGCTTGAGGTTGTGAAGCAAGAACAGCCTGATCTGATCCTGTGCGATATTCGGATGCCTGTTATGGATGGACTGAATTTCTTGAGCGAGCTACGGAAGATCGATACGGAATGTGAAGTGTTGATGCTCACGGGCTATGAGGAGTTTGAGTATGCTCGGGTTGCCTTGCAGCACGGGGTGCGCGATTATATCTCAAAGCCAATCAATTATGAGAATTTGGAAGACGTGGTTAGACGGATTGCCGGCATGATCCGGACAGCTCGCATGGAGAAGCAGATGGCGGAGCGCCGCTGGGGCAAAATGATCGATTTAGCCTATGAGAAAATGATGTTCGACGTGCTCATGGGGTATTCGAATGGGGATGCGAATTATTTCATTTCCCATGAAGATCAGCGGATTGAGGATTTAGAGTATGTTGTGATGATCGTCGATTTAGATCATTATTCGGTGAAATCGGTGACTTGGAATGATAATGAACGGAAATTGTGGAACTTCGCCGTGAGTAATGTGCTTCAGGATGCGCTCAAAGAATTCCATTTGAAATATGCGGCATTACAGACCCGGGAAGGGGAATGGTGTCTCATCATTCAGTTCTACCATGATTCATTCCATGTGAGTAAGGAAGAGATTCAGAAGTGGGTAACCTGTCTGCAGAAGGCTGTAAAAGAAAACGTCAAAATGACTGTTAGTGTCGGTTATGATAGAGGCCCTATCTTAATTCGCGAGCTTGCTCTATCCTATAAGAATATTCAGCGATATCTGCTCACCAATCCAGATCAAGAACAGATTATCTCTGTGGGTGATAGTGTTCCGAGTCAGACAGAGCCTACGGGCTCTCAATGGGAATTGATTGAAGAGATCGTCTCTGGCTTACGGCATGGTGATCGAGGTAAAATTGAGAAGTCCTTGCACGAACTGAAGACCAGTCTGATCGTATCGGCAGATAATTCGCTTGCGCAGGCAGAGAAGTTCTTCTACTACATCGTGATTCATTTATTGCGGGAGATGCGAGAGATGGACGTCTTATCTGCTACAGAAGAGGAAGAAGTATGGGCGAAGTTCAGGTATAAAGTAAGCCTGAAGGAGCTGCTCGTCGTCATTACAGAGCTCGTAAACCGTGCGCTTGATGTAACGTCGAGTAAGAAGTCGAGTGAACTATTGATGATCTCGGCCAAGGACTATATTCAACGCAATTTAGGTTCCGATATCGGAATTGATGAGATTGCAGATCATCTGGGTATTAGCTGTAGTTATTTCAGTCTATTATTCAAAAATTACTTCGGAGAGACCTTCGTCGAATATTTAACGAAGCAGCGGATGGAGCTCGCTAAATCGTTATTAGTCATCAGCGATAAGAGCATCACGCAGATTGGATCGCTTGTTGGTTACATGGAACGCCGATATTTCACAAAAGTATTCCAGAAGTACACAGGTATGACCCCTTCAGATTATCGGGAGAGAAAGGCGGAAGAATAATGAGCAAATTAGAGAATTTATCACTAGCAGAAAAAATCGGTCAAATGGTGATATGCGGATTTAATGCTTACACATCGGATGCGCATATCGTACAGCTAATTGAGAAACATCATATTGGTGGCGTCATCTATTTCCGTCGCAATTATGCGAACGTTCAGCAAATGGCAGACCTTTCTTATGCGTTGCAGCAGTTCAACAAGAAGAATTCTGATATCCCGCTCTTTATCAGTATCGACCAAGAAGGCGGCATGGTAGCGCGGATTGATACCGATGAAGTCACCCTTGTTCCAGGCAATATGTCGATCGGTGCTGCGCGCGATGCGCAGCTCGCATATGAAGCGGCTGTGATCTGTGCGCGCGAGCTTCGCCTTATGGGGATCAATGTGAATTTTGCCCCGAGTCTCGATATTAACAATAATCCGAAGAATCCCGTCATTGGCGTTCGCTCTTATGGAGAAAGCGCTGAACTTGTAAGCGAGTTAGGCATTGCGACCATTGAAGGCTATCAATCTTCGGATGTTGTTGCAACAGCCAAACATTTCCCGGGACATGGTGATACCGCTGTCGATTCACATTATGGATTGGCTTCCGTACCGCATGATCGTGAGCGTCTCATGCAGCTTGAGCTTGCGCCGTTCATTCGTGCGATTCAAGCTGGTGTGGATATGATTATGACCGCACATGTCATGTTCCCAGCATTCGAGCCTGGACAGATTCCTGCCACGTTATCGCGCAAAGTGCTTCATGACTTACTTCGCGTTGAGCTCCAATATGATGGCGTTATCGTTACGGATTGTCTCGAAATGCACGCGATTTCCAAAGAGTTCGGTGTTGCGGAAGGCGCAGTGATGGCGATTGAAGGGGGTGCAGATATAGTCCTTGTCAGCCATACGCTGGAGGAGCAAGTTGCTGCAATTGAAGCCTTGATGCAAGCGGTGCAATCGGGCCGTCTATCCGAAGAGCAAATTAATGCTTCTGTTGAACGTATTCTATCCCTCAAAGAAAAACGTCGTATGTCAGATATTCATCCATTAACGGGTGGGGTTGCTGCGCAGTTCGGAACGCCTGAGAGCAAGGAAGTGATCCGTCAACTTACGGAGAAGAGTATTACGATTGTGAAGGATGAAGATCAACCAACATTTGATCGTTCTGCACCTACGCTTGTGATCTGGCCGGAAGTAAGACATCATACCGAAGTGGATGAACCGATTGAGCAAGCGTACACCTTAGGGCCTGCATTGGCTGAGCTGGGGGTGGATGTGAAGGAATTGCGTGTGAGCACACATCCAACGTCCGAAGAGGTGGCTTCGGCACTTGCACTCGCTGCAGACTATGAACAAATCATCGTTGTTACATACAACGCAGTATCTGAACTGCATGAAGGGCAAGTGGCCATCGTTCGACAAATAGCAGCAAGACCGAATGTGAACTTGACCGTCGCATCGACTAGAAACCCATACGATTTGAATCAGTTCCCTGAAGTGAAGCGCTATGTATGCTGTTATGAGAATCGACCCATGACGATGGCAGCATTAGCCAAAGTGTTGACGGGTAACATTGATGCACAAGGCAAACTTCCTGTGACGCTTTCACCTGATTACTCGTTTGGAATGGCAGTTAACTAGGCAATAATAGAGGCTAAAGACCGATATCCATGGGACAACGGATGTCGGTCTTTTCATAATATTTTAATAATCAAGAAACTTTCTTGAATTTTCAACGTCTATATACTTGGAAAGAAGCCGACGGCGCTTCACAAAAATGTAGACACGTGTAGAAGGAGTTCTTTATGAAAGTATTTAAAACAGCACTCATCTCGACATTTATTATCGCTCAATTATGCATTGCTTTGCCGGCATTTGCCGATGGAAGCACGACGCCAGGTACGACACAAGGCGATAATACGCAGCAGAAATCGCAGAACCCAACGCAAAATTCGACAAATGATGGATCGGCTGTAACGCCAGAAACGGAAACAGAAAACAATCAGCAGCCGGGTGGTACTGTAGATCCTACAAACCCTACGAATCCTACGAATCCAACCAGTCCTACCAACCCAACGGGCGAAGTAACGCCTGATCCAGATGTTCAATCGGTGAAGACGGACGATCAGCTTGTACTGATGATGAACAGCAACAAAATGTATCGTAATGGTAAAGAGGTGTTGGCGCTTCAACCTTTAACGGTGACGAAAGGGATTTCTTATATTGCGCTTCGATCGATCGCAGAGCAAGCTGGGTTTATCGTTAAGTATGACGCGGTAACGAAAGAGACAATCCTTAAGAGCGGCCAGCAAGAAGTTCGCTTCAAGACGAATAGTGCGGCGTACACGATTAATGGTAAATCGTACAAAGCAAGCGGTAACGCTTATCAACAAAAAGATGTATTCATGGTTCCACTGACTTCGATTACAAAGGCATTAAATATCTCTTATAGCGTAGATAATGTGGCGAAGAAAATTACGTTGAACCTCTACTCCGCACCAACAGCAAATTTCACAGTCTCACCTGGTGAAATTTTCGCAGAGCAGACGTCTGTGACATACAAGGATCAATCTTCGGACCCGCGTGGCCTAGAGATTGTACAGCATCGCTGGGAAGGCAATGAGAACATCTTCATGGAGCCAGGGACGCACACGATTACCCATTGGGTAATGAATGCAAATGGCGTATGGAGTGAGCCTTATTCTGTAACCATCGAAGTCAAACCGAAGAACTTGCCGCCAGTGGCGAAGTTCACAACGGACAAAGATACGTACAAAATGGGTGAATTGATTACATTTACCGATGAGAGTACAGATGATGAAAATGATTTTAAAACGGAATGGGTTAATAAGTCCATTGGTTATTTCGAACCTGGTGAGAAGACAATTACGATTCGAGCAACAGACCGCTTGGGTCAAGTTAGTGAGTACTCAAAGACCATCACCATCACCAATGAAACGCTGTATTTGCATGATGACTTCCTCAAGTTATATACACCGGTAGGTGAGAAGTTCACATTAGAGAAGAACAATATTTGGGATCTTGCCAAAGCGCCATTCTCTTCGACGGATTCGCAGCAGACATTACTTCGCAGTAACAGTCCAGAGAGTCTGTCTACGGAAGGGATTGTCTTCCGCGACACGATTCAAGGTGAAGCGAGATTCCTCGTTCATCATAAGAATATTTCAAATCAGAATTTGAAAGTATATGTCGTTGTTACGAACCCAGGCACGATGCCTACGAATGTGACTGTCAAAGATGTTGGATTTGCAGGTCCGAATGAATACGAATCTCTTACAGGTAAATCCTCTGTAGAGCGTTATTTCAAATCGCTTAATAGCGGATCACTTGGTCAGACGACGACTTTGCAGCCAGGTGAGACGAAGGTAATCTTCTCTGAGCTTAGCGCGCAAGCGATGAAGCCAGGTCATGTCGTCAGCTTAATGGGAGATGTGAGCTCGGATTCGGAAGTGACTTATCAAGTTGCAGCCGTAGCAAGCAGCAAAGACATTTTGAAGACTTTGCCAAGCTTAACGTTGTTAAATCGCGATAATATTCATATCCGTGGTACTTATGAGAATGCGAATCGTCTGATCGAGCTCAATCAAGTCGTTGGCGATAAGCCGTCCCGTATTTCGCTAGCAGATAATAATGATGATTTGTATCTGAACGGTATTGATAATACGAACGGCATGCCGAGCATCAATATGGGGAACTACGGTGTGATGTACACGATCCGACTCAACCATGTTGCACCGAATACGTTGATCGCATTCAACCCACGTGGCGGCATCTACAAAGGAATTTTCGTCGTTAATGGACAAATGACAGAAGCACCTAGCAATGGAACGCTCGTGAACAGCAATGATGCGAGTGTGGTCTATCGTACAGGAAGTGCAGAGGAGACAGTAACGATTCTCTTCACACCTGTATCCGGTAGTAACTTGCCTGTAAGCATGCTGTTCTTCCCATTGGCACAGCAACCACAATCCTAAGTTTACCCACGACCGTGAGGTCCTTCGTTTGAAGGGCTTCACGGTTTTTTTATGTACGGAATTCAGAGCCCAATGGGGTTCGATTGACGGGTGTCCGATAATGTTGCATTATTAGAGGATGGATGTACAAATGGACACGTAGTGAACAGATGGGGGGATGGAGGTTGCTCAAGACAGAAGAAATTGTGCAGATCATGTCCAAACAAGGTCTGCGAATCACCGATCAGCGCCGAACGTTGGCGAAATTGTTCGCAGAGTCCGAGGGCTACTTAACACCTAAAGACGTGTATGAATATATGTGTAAGCATTACTCGGGATTAAGCTTCGATACCGTATATCGAAATTTACGCGTGATGCAGGAGCTTGGCGCATTAGAGCAGATTGTGTTCGAAGAAGGTGTGAAATTCAAAGCGCGCTGCGCAGAGAATCATCACCATCATCACTTGATCTGTCTTACATGTGAGAAGACGTATCCGATCACGTTCTGCCCGATGCAATTGACGGACGTACCCGATCAGTTTCAGGTTGTGAAGCATAAGTTCGAAGTCTTCGGTTATTGCAAAGATTGTCTTGCGGTTGAAGCTGGAGATTCAGGCAGTCAATCCAGCCTGTCTGCTGCACGTACGGAGTAGGGGCTATGAAATGGGTGCTAAAGGCTCCAATTCATTTCTATCGGAAAGTGATTTCACCGCTGAAGCCGCCAACTTGTCGTTTCTATCCGACATGTTCTGCTTATGCGCTAGAGGCCATAGATGTACATGGTCCTGCCAAAGGGTCCTGGCTCGCGATCAAACGGATTGGCAAATGCCATCCCTTTCACCCAGGCGGTTATGATCCGGTTCCTCCACCGAAGTCGAAGTCAGAGTCGACTGGAAACCCACTGTCTTGACATTGGAAGCCGGACTCGTTATATTCATTTTATAGTGCGAGTTCAAAAAGTCGGCATTTCAGCACCGAGAAGGTTGCGAGAACCTGAAGAAGGAGGAACGGAGTTTAGGCGAAACCTAAATGAGTACCTGAAATGTTTCCAGAGGAAACATACTTCGTAAGCATAGGCTCTTCGAGGGTGAACGCAAGATTCAATGTTGATTATGCCTCTTGAATGGCTTCGTGATCAAATGATGACTTTTTGAACCTCTTATATATGTTATCCGAGGAAGGGATAAGTACATGTATGTAGCCTAGATCAGAGAGCCGGGGAAGCTGAGAACCGGTATAGGTGAGGATATGGAAAATGGTCCTGGAGGATTTGCTCTCGAGCAAAGTTTATACGCAAGCATTCGAATGATGAAGATGCGTAGAACTTTGTAAGGTTGCAGCGTGCCCAGCGTTAATGGACAGTCCGACACGGACTGGTTGAGCCTTTCTATTGCGAAATAGAGAGGGAAATTGGGTGGTACCACGTGAGCATACTCTCGTCCCATTGCGGGCGAGAGTTTTTTTGTATTTTCATCACATTAAAGGAGATGTCTTTCTCAATGAGTAAACCAGCGAACACATTCTATATTACAACCCCAATTTATTACCCAAGCGACAAGCTGCACATCGGTCATGCATACACAACAGTTGCAGGGGATGCAATGGCTCGTTACAAGCGTCTACGTGGATTTGATGTACGCTATTTGACAGGGACGGACGAGCACGGTCAGAAAATCGAACGTAAAGCACAAGAAGCAGGGAAGACGCCTCAGCAGTTCGTAGATGATATCGTATCGGGCATTCAAGAGCTATGGAAGAAGCTTGACATCTCGAATGACGACTTCATTCGTACGACAGAAGACCGTCATAAACGAATTGTAGAGGTTGTTTTCGATCGATTGCTGCAGCAAGGAGATATTTACAAAGGCGAATATGAAGGCTGGTACTGTACACCTTGTGAGTCGTTCTTCCTAGAACGTCAGCTTGTGAACGGTAACTGTCCAGATTGCGGACGTCCAGTTGAGCTGGTGAAGGAAGAGAGCTACTTCTTCCGGATGAGCAAATATGCGGATCGTCTGCTTGCCTACTACGAAGAGAATCCAGAGTTCATTCAACCAGAATCGCGTAAGAATGAGATGATCAACAACTTCATCAAGCCTGGTCTTGAAGATCTTGCTGTGTCCCGTACAACCTTCGACTGGGGCGTGAAAGTGAAAGGCGATCCGAAGCATGTCGTCTATGTATGGATCGATGCGTTGTCGAACTATATTACGGCACTCGGGTACGGATCAGACAATGATGAGCTCTTTAACCGTTACTGGCCGGCGGATGTACACCTTGTTGGTAAAGAAATTGTACGCTTCCATACGATTTATTGGCCAATCATGCTAATGGCATTAGATCTTCCACTGCCGAAGAAAGTATTCGCACATGGCTGGCTGCTCATGAAAGACGGTAAAATGTCTAAATCCAAAGGGAATGTTGTCGATCCAGTAACGTTAATCGACCGTTATGGCCTTGATTCACTTCGTTACTACTTATTGCGTGAAGTTCCATTCGGTTCGGATGGATCGTTTACACCGGAAGGCTTCGTTGAACGTGTGAACTCGGATCTTGCAAATGACCTTGGGAACCTGTTGAACCGCACAGTTGCGATGGTTGACAAGTATTTTGGCGGCGAAGTTCCGGCGTATGCTGGTGATGTTACAGCCTTCGATGCGACGTTACGCGAAACAGCACTTCAAACGGTGCAAAAGGTCGAAGAAGCACTAGATACGATGGAATTCTCCGTGGCCCTAACAGCAATTGGCGGATTCATCAGCCGTACGAACAAGTATATTGATGAGACGCAGCCGTGGGCACTTGCGAAAGATGAAGCGAAAAATGCGGAGCTTGCATCCGTCATGGTGCATCTGGTTGAAGCACTGCGGATCAGTTCCGTGTTATTACAGCCATTCTTGACGCAGACGCCAGTGAAGATCTGGGCACAGCTCGGCTTGGAAGCAGGTGAATTAACCGCATGGGATAGCACCCATACGTTCGGTTTGATTCCTGCTGGAACGAAGCTCGTGAAAGGCGATCCGATCTTCCCGCGCTTGGATGCAGAAATTGAAGTGGCTTACATCGCGCAATCAATGACAGGCGGCGTGACACCAGTGGTGGAAGCGGCGTCAGAGCAAGCAACGGATGCTGCAGTCATTGAAGCTCCGGTTGATGTCGAAGAGATTGCGATTGACGATTTCATGAAAGTTGATCTGCGTGTAGCTCAAGTATTAGCGGCGGAGCCTGTGAAGAAAGCCGATAAATTACTCAAGCTCCAATTGGATCTTGGTTATGAGCAGCGTCAAGTCGTATCGGGTATCGCGAAGTTTTATACGCCTGAACAATTGATCGGACGTAAGGTTATTTGCGTCACGAATCTGAAGCCTGTGAAGCTGCGTGGTGAGTTATCGCAGGGGATGATTCTTGCAGCATCTGCTGGAGATCAATTAACACTTGCGACGGTACCAGATTCCATGCCGAATGGTGCCATAGTGAAATAAGTAAGATCATATCAGGAAAGGCCGATAGAAGCCATGGAAGTGGCGTCTTATCGGTCTTTTTTGCACGGAAGGCAGAGGTATGAAGGGGATTCATAGTGGTGAGATTAAAAGTACCTGAATCGCTTCGGGGCCAATGCACTACTTTGTGGTGTTATTTAGGTGTTGACAGGTTTCATGAAACTCCTTATAATCCTAACAGTAATGTTTACGATTAAGAGTAAAGCCTTGGGAGGGGATTGACGATGAAATCGATGCGTAAATATATGATAGGGGCAGTCATAATGATCTTTGCGATCATGCTTACTGCATGCGAACAGAATAACGCCATAAAGCTGGAAGAGGGGAAAATAAATGTCGTTACGACGATCTTCCCGATTTATGATTTTGCCAAGCAAATTGGGGGCGATCATGCCAATGTGATGAATCTGATCCCGACAGGCGTCGAACCGCATGATTGGACACCGAAAAGTCAAGAAATCTCGGTAACATCCAAAGCGCAGCTGCTGCTCTATAATGGTGCAGGCCTTGAAGGCTGGATTCCGAATTTCCTGCAAGGGCTGGGAAAAGACACACCGCTAAAAACGGTTGAAGTGAGTCATGGGATTGACATGATTCATGCAGAGGGCGATGACGGGCATCACCATGGCGAGGAAGCGGGCAATAAAGACGAGCACGATCATGGCAGCGATGGAGCACACGGCGATGATATGTATCTGGACCCGCACACGTGGGTAAGTCCAAAATCTGCACTCATCATGGCGAAGAATATCAAGGATAGCTTCATTACAGTAGATGCTGCGAATCAAGCGGACTATGAAGCGAATTATGCGAAGTTAGAGAAGAAGCTGCAAGATCTGGACTCGAAGTTTGAGACAGAACTTGCGAAGACGAGCAAGAAAGAGATCGTCGTATCGCACCAAGCGTTCGGATACTTGGCTCGCGACTACGGTCTCACGCAAAAAGCCGTGATGGGATTGTCACCGGAAGCAGAACCGCGCAGTCAAGACATTATTGAATTAACGAAATATGTGAAAGAACATAACGTGAAATATATTTTCTTCGAAGAATTGGTATCGGATCAGATTGCGAAGATGCTAGCGAGTGAAGCGAAGGTTGAGACGTTGGTATTAAATCCAATCGAAGGCCTAACACCGGAGCAGGACAAATCTGGTGAAAATTATGTTACATTGATGGAACGGAATTTGCAAAATTTAGTTAAGGCTTTACAATAGAGTGAGAACAAGTAAAGGGGAATGCGATAATGACGATTGAATCATCTACGAATGCACGGTGCCATCAAGATGTGATTCGGCTCGAGCATGTCTCATTTGACTATCAAGATCAATCGGTCATTCGTGATTTGGATTTTGCTGTACAGCAGCGAGATTTCGTCGGGCTTATCGGCTCTAATGGTGCAGGGAAGTCAACGTTAATGCGAATGATTGTAGGTCTCTTGAAGCCAAAGAGCGGCCGCATCGAGCTATTCGGAGAACCTATAGAGCAATTTAACGGCTGGCAGCGAATCGGTTATGTACCACAGAAAAATTCATTTAACCCTCTATTTCCAGCAACCGTTCGTGAGGTTGTCCAATCTGGGGTGTATGGGAAGCGGAATGTCGCGAGACGGATTCAGAAGGAAGATATTCAGAAATGTACGGATGCCATGGATGTGATGCGGATTGCAGATCTCGCGTCCAAACGGATCGGGCAACTCTCAGGTGGACAACAGCAGCGGGTATTCTTGGCTCGCGCCCTTATTAATAATCCGGAGCTGCTCATCTTGGATGAACCGACTGTAGGGATTGATATTGAGACACAGCATGACTTCTTCCAACTCGTGCAGCACATGCATCAGCATCATCGCATGACGTTCCTGATGGTATCACATGACATGGATATGATTGAAGCCTACTTGGGACAAGAACCTGTACAGCAGAGCGGCAAATTAAAGTTCTTTGTGAAGCACTCCCATGAGATCGAGAACTGCGAGGCTTTGAATCTATCGCATACGCTCACGGTTCGAGAGACAGAATCACTTTAAAGGGGACGAACGGAATTGAATATGATTATAGAGTTAATGACAAGCGATTTCTTCTTGAAAGCGTTCGTCGGAGGCGTTCTCATCGCGGTGGTTGCACCGCTGATGGGAACTTTTCTCGTGTTAAGACGGCTATCCATGATCGGGGATACGCTCGCGCATGTAACGATTGCCGGTGTTGCACTGGGGTTCCTGCTGCAGGTCTATCCGTTAGCCGTCGGTTTGATCTTTGCATTGCTCGCTTCGTTTGCGATAGAGCGGTTGCGCAAAGCTTATAAGACCTATGCAGAGCTGTCCATCGCGATTATTATGTCGGGTGGGGTTGCGTTGGCATCGCTCTTCTTCACGCTAGGTAAGAACTTTAACTTGAACGTGACAAGTTACTTGTTCGGTAGCATCTATACATTAACTGATCTTGATATTTATGTGGTCGCAGTCGTTGCGGTTCTTGTACTTATCGTCGTTGCGGTGTTCTGGAAAGAACTGTTCCTGCTCACGTTCGATGAAGATGCAGCAGCAGTGTCGGGCCTGCCTGTCCGTGCATTGAACATCATGATTACAGTCCTTACGGCACTGATTATTAGTGTGTCCATCAAAATTGTCGGTGCACTGCTTATCTCCGCGTTGCTAACGATTCCCGTGGCGTGCAGCTTGTTGATCGCACGCGGGTTCCGTCAATCGATTATCTTCTCCGTGATCATAGCTGAAATTGCGGCGATAGCCGGTCTCTTGGTCGCTGGGGTATGGAGTCTCGCACCGGGGGCGACGATTGTATTGATCTTAATTACGATTCTTATCGTGACCATGACGGTAAAGCGTGGTCTTAAAATTTAGGAGGACGATTCTACATGAGCGTATGGATTGCATTCTGGGCGGGGCTGGCTTCCTTTATCTCGCCCTGCTGTTTACCGCTATATCCTTCTTACATATCATTCATAACAGGTGTGTCCGTCAATCGTCTGAAGACAGAACAGAACACACGTGAAGTACGGATGCGCGTCATGTCGCATACGTTCTTTTTCGTATTAGGGTTTTCGGTTGTTTTTTATGCGCTAAGTTATGGTGCGAGTTTAGTAGGGGACTTATTTGTAGATTATAAAGATTTAATTCGTCAGATTTCCGCGATATTAATTCTAGTGATGGGGTTATTCCTCGTCGGATTATTCCAGCCGCAATTCCTGATGAAAGAACGGAAATTTCAGTTCAAATTTAAGCCGGCTGGTTATATTGGTTCCTTCGTATTCGGTATCGGATTCTCTGCGGGTTGGTCCCCGTGTGTAGGGCCGATTCTGACGGCGATCATTGGACTTGCTGCTACGGAACCAAATGCATGGCTGCGCCTGATTACAGCGTACACCATCGGTTTTGCCGTACCATTCTTTATATTTGCATTTTTCATTGGCTCGACCCGTTGGATTCTGAAATATTCGAACCGTCTGATGAAGATTGGCGGCGTGATCATGATCATCATGGCGATCCTATTATTTACGGATCAGATGAGCCGGATTACGATCTGGCTGCAGTCCATTACGCCAAGTTGGTTGAAGTTCTAGAGTCGTGAATGTTCGGACAGACTTGCATTTGGTCCTGTAAAACATGTATCATATTGAAGTACAATTTATAATGTTGGAAAAGAGGGGAACCAATGCCTACACCGAGCATGGAGGACTATTTGGAGCGAATTTACAAACTGATTGACGAAAAGGGCTATGCACGGGTATCTGACATCGCAGAAGGTCTTGAAGTTCATCCCTCCTCAGTGACGAAAATGATTCAAAAGCTCGATAAAGATAATTACCTCATATATGAGAAATACCGTGGCTTGATCCTTACGAACAAAGGGAAGAAGATGGGGAAACGTCTCGTTGAACGTCATCATTTGTTGGAGGATTTCTTAACGATCATTGGTGTTCAGCATGAGAATATCTATACGGATGTCGAAGGGATTGAACATCACTTGAGCTGGGATTCGATTACTTGCATCGAGACATTGGTCGAATACTTCAAGCGTGATCCCGAGCGGTTACGTCATTTGCAAGAAATACATCACGAGTTGAATAACGAATCCTAATCGTAATGATATTGATTCGCACACGTTAGAAGAAGCGTCCATTCCTTTCCGGAATGGGCGTTTTTTTGCTTTATTGATGATGAAATTAGTCATTTTCCCGCTTATCGCAACTTTGTGGGTTGTTTTGCTGTCTATTACATGGACGATTATAATAGAAAGATGACTAGAAACAGGAGGTAGAGAATGAAGTTTAGTAGAATGATTCTTGTTGCACTGATTATGTTACTTATGATCCCATCATGGACAGCTTTCGCTGCGGGTCAGACGAAAGAAATAGCCCTGTTCCTAAATGACCGACGCATCGCAACGGATGTGCCGCCTTACTTGACGCCGCGTACGAATGTGACGATGGTGCCTTTGCGTGTCATTAGCGAATCGCTTGGCGCGACGGTAGATTGGAAGGATAGAACGGCGACAATCTATCAGAACAATAATACGTTGATTTTACGAGAGAAGAATCGAGTTGCGAATGTAAATGGCAATGAGGTGAAGTTGGATGAAGCGGTAGCGATTCGAGATTCCCGCGTTCTCGTTCCACTACGATTCGTAGCTGAGAATTTAGGCGTAACGGTCGTATGGGATGGCGTCACCCGTACCATTACGATGACTTCTTCAAATGAAAATAATGATAATAATGATAATAATGATACATACCCGAATCAAGACTTGCGTGGCGCTTGGGTGTCCACCGTTTATAATTTGGATTGGCCTTCGAAGGCAGGTCTTCAAGTTGAGCAGCAGAAGGCTGAGTTTACGAAATTGCTAGATGATCTGAAAGGGATGGGCATGAATGCGGTATTCGTACAGGTGCGTGCTGCATCAGACGCATTCTATCCATCGAAGCTTGTACCATGGTCCAAATATTTAACGGGGGTACAAGGGAAAGACCCAGGGTATGATCCACTTGCTTTTATGATCGAGGAGACACATGCGAGAGGAATGGAATTCCATGCATGGTTTAACCCGTTCAGGGTCAGTGTGGACAGCAAAATAGAGAGTCTCTCGGCTGACAATCCAGCGGTTCAGCATTCGGATTGGGTCGTGCGCCATCAAGGCAAGCTGATGTTCGATCCTGGTATCCCGGCAGCCCGTGAGCACATTCTGCAAGCGATCATGGAAGTCGTGAACAATTACGATATTGATGGCGTTCATTTGGATGATTATTTCTATCCTTACGGTCAGGATAAAGAGCCTTTCGCAGATGATGCAAGTTATGCAGCATATAATAATGGACAATTCAACAATAAGGGCGATTGGCGCCGGGATAATGTGAATCAGTTCGTGCGAACCCTCGGTGAACAAATTCATCAAGCCAAACGTCATGTCAAATATGGAATCAGCCCATTTGGTGTGTGGCGTAACAGCAAGCTCGATCCAACAGGCTCAGCGACCAATGCAGGTGTAAATAGCTATGATGATCTATATGCCGACACAAGAGCATGGATTCAGAACGGTTGGATTGATTATATTGCCCCTCAAATCTATTGGAACAATGGGACGAAGGCTGCGCCATACGATAAGTTAGTGGATTGGTGGGTCAACGAGACGAAGGGTACCGATGTCAAGCTCTATGTTGGCCACGCTGCCTATAAGTTAGGGACGACGGAAGCGGGATGGTCTAGCAGTAATACGATCATAGAACAGCTGGATTATAACCGTCAAAACGGCGGCGTTGAAGGAAGTCTATTCTTCCGAGCGAAGACCCTTCAATCGAATGTACTTGGCATTGCAGATCGGTTACAAGCCTACTATTCTCGTTAACATAGTGACAACCACCTCCGGCATATACATAGATTAGAAGACCTATGTCAGTTGCCACGGAGGGGGTGGGCGGATGCTAGTGAATGCGGTGTTTGAAGGCGGCGGAGTCAGAGGGATTTCGCTGGCAGGGGCGGTGCGTGCAGCCGAGGATCATGGGGTGACCTTTCATCGCGTAGCAGGTTCATCGTCAGGTTCGATCGTAGCCTCATTAATCGCAGCGGGGTATACAGCAGAGGAGATGCGTGAGATCATCATGAGCACACCCTTCACCTCCTTTTTGAAGCGCGCCCCTATCTTTAATATCAAAGTTATTGGACCAATTACACGCGTTTTGTTGAAAAAAGGGTTATATTCAGGTGAAGCCCTGGAGACCTGGATTCGGAAACTGCTGCTGAAGAAAAATATTAGAACCTTCGGAGACATTGCCCCAGAAAAGCTTCGTATTATTGCTTCAGATATCTCTAATGGCAGGCTGCTGGTGCTCCCGGACGATATTGAGCTCTATGGTATTGATCCGAACAAGTTCGAAATCGCCAAAGCGGTTCGGATGAGCACCAGCATTCCTTATTTTTTCGACCCAGTCATGATCCGGAGTTGGAACGTACAAGGCGGTTCTAAGCCATTCTCCAAGCAGTTCTCTTACATCGTGGATGGCGGGTTGCTCAGTAATTTCCCACTCTGGTTATTCGAGAAAGATCGTAATCCAAGAACCAAGCAGTTGATTCCGACCATTGGATTTCAGATGGTGGGGAAGCAAGATCAACAGCCGCATTCGATTGGAGGGCCATTTACGATGTTCGAAGCAATGTTCGAGACGATGATGTCTGCGCATGATGAACGGTATATCGAACAACATAATCGATATCGGACCATTAAGATTCCAACTCTCGGTATCCGAAATACGCAATTTGAGATTTCGACAGAGCAAAGTACTAGCTTATATGATTCAGGCTTACTTGCGGGAACGCAATTTTTTGAACGATGGACCTATGAAGGGTATGAGGTTCAATTTAAGAAGTTCCAAGCAGAAATGTCGTGGAAGAAATGAAAAAAGAAGCTCCTTGTCTGCTGCATGCAGATGAGGAGCTTTTCTTTGAGTTTAGTGGAACCGAGGAATGTTATCATCACCGTCATCTTTACCTTTGGATCCTTCAATCACGCGGAAAGGAACGGTCTTACGTTTTGGTTTATGCGACTTCGCGTACTTCGCTTCTGTCCGCTGAGATACCTTAATCTTCGGTGCTTTCCGATAGCGGCCTGGCGGGAATTTCAGGAGCAGGAACACAATTCCGAATACGATCACGGGTATGAGCAGCCTGTATTCGCCTCTGGTAATGGAATACACTACGCCGAGCGCCGCTAAAGCCATGATGACAATAAAGGAAATTCGATGCCGATTCACCATACTACATCATCCTCTCGAAATGAATTACCCTTTAGAGATTTGCTGATCAAGCTCTCTCATTCGATTGAAGGAAGCGATTGATACTTCGACTTGGTCATCTGTCGGTTCTTTTGTCGTTAACAGCTGCAGCCATAGGCCCGGATAACCGAGGTATCTGAGCACTGGCGTGTCACGAAGCATGTTCGTGAAGCGGAGCGCTTCATACGATACACCAAGTACGACTGGCAGGAGCAGGAGACGTTGAATGATTCGTTCGGTTAAATTATCCCAGTTGAAGAAGGAATAGATTATAACACCAATAATGACCGATAAAATAATGAAACTGCTTCCGCAACGGTAGTGCAGCGTGTTGAAACGTTGGACGTTGGCAACCGTCAGTTCTAGACCTGCTTCATGGGCGCTGATCACTTTGTGTTCTGCACCATGGTACTGGAACAGCCGCTTGACTGGCGGCGTAAGGGAGATCGCCCACAAATAAATTAAGAGTAAAATGATTTTGATAATGCCTTCAATAAGGTTGTGTAATATTTTATTATCGAATGCTTTTCCAAAGAGCAGATTTTCAATAAAAACTGGCACTAAAGTTAGAACAACTTTTCCAAAGATGAATGCAATGATGCCTGCGACCGCAACCCCGACGATCATCGCCAAGTTAAACCCGGAATTCTCCTTTTCCTTGAGCTTGGCCTTCTCTTCTGGATCATCCACTTCGTCTTCGGCATACATCTCGGCAGAGAAGTTCAAATGCTGCGAGCCCTTTGCACTGGAATCAACGATCCCCACGATACCACGGATAAAGGGGACTTTCTTAAGGGCGCTGACCCATGGTTTATCATTTTTCGGTACTTCATAAAATGTTATTTCGTTATTCTTGCGCCGAACCGCTGTCACATTGACATTTTTACCGCCAAACATGACGCCTTCGAGCACAGCTTGTCCACCGTATACAGCGGCTTTCTGGTTATTCGACAACGAGTTCACCTTCCTTAGTATATTCAAATCGTACAAGTCGTGATCATCATCACACTACAATAACGGATTCCTTCCTATTGTAACGAATTTAACGTTGAAATTCCACTTGTTTACGATTCCAGCAATTGCACATACTAGCGAACATATAAATGATGAAGGGAAGTTGAAATCAGATGTTACAACATGAAGAGCAGACGAGATCAACATTAACGAATCCGTTGCGGTTTGCCATCCAAATCGGTTTTTTTGCTGGATTGATCTGGGGCGGCATAAGGTGGGTGTTTTACATATTTCAATTCACGACCATTACCCCAGGGTATTTGGCCGAGCCGTTCTATAAGCATCCGTATTTGATGACCATGCGTGGTCAAATGGTGGGATGGGTCTATTTCATCCTATTGTCGATCCTAGCAACCATGATATATACTTTCTGCTTGCGTAAGTTGAAAGGCCCATGGCCTGGAATTGGCTATGGGATTGTCTGGTGGGTGATTCTTTATGGTTTTATTGGTCCTATGATGCATATGATGCCCATGCTTACAAAATTAAGCAGGACGACGATTTTGACGGAGTTTTGTCTATTTTTGATATGGGGGCTATTTATTGGATATACGGTAGCCGTGGAGTACACGGATGAACGAGGAAGAGAACCGGGTCATGCGAAGAAAGGACAGGATCACCAAAACGTAGGTCATAACCCTCAACCTGAAGGAGCAACGAATTCGTAAGAGACTGCTTCTCAAATTACCCCGACCTATGGTAAAATATCGTGTGGTACACGTTCCACATTGTACATAAGACGGGTGATGAAATCGGATGCAAAAAATACTTGTACTCAATGGTCCTAATCTGAATATGCTCGGAATTCGAGAACCAGGCGTGTACGGTTCGGTAACGTTGAAGGATATTGAATCCATGCTGCGCTCGCAGGCGGAATCGCTTGGACTAGCTGTGGATTTCTTTCAATCGAATCATGAAGGTGCGCTGATTGACCGTATCCATGAAGCTTATCAACAGGTTGATGGGATTCTGATCAATCCCGGGGCGCTTACGCATTACAGTTATGCGCTTCGTGATGCCATTAGCGGTGTAGCCATTCCAACGGTTGAGGTTCATATGTCGAATATCCATAAGCGGGAAGAGTTTCGGCACGTGTCTGTTACTGCACCCGTCGTCATTGGACAGATTGCCGGATTCGGCGCTGTAAGTTACGAATTAGGCCTTCTCGCACTCTATCGTCATTTATCTGCATAAGGACAGATCATTGGCATTTCAATTTGGGATGAAAAGAGGATGGAACAATTGGACAATAAACGCGTGGTTCAGCTTCGACAAGCGATGCAAGCTGCTCAATTGGAAGCAATTCTAATTACGAACGAATATAATCGCCGTTATTTAACGGGGTTTACAGGAAGTTCCGGGTATGCCTTGATCACACGGGATAAAGCCTACTTCTTAACGGATTTCAGGTATGTAGAGCAGGCGAACAGCCAAGTGCAGGGCTATGATATTGTTCAGCACAAGGCGGTCGTCATGGATAGCATTCGCGAATTGTTAGGCGGACAAGTGAAACGTCTTGGATTCGAACAAGCTCATGTAACCTATGGTACGTATACGAAGTATGCGGAGCAGCTCGCAGGGATTGAACTAATCCCGACATCAGACCTTGTTGAGGATATCCGTAATTTCAAAGACGATGAAGAACTCGCGATTATGCAAGAGGCTTGCGATTTGGCCGACCTTACGTTCGCGCATATTCTTCCGATGATCAAACCGGGTGTTACCGAAGAGTCCCTTGCGCTAGAGATGGAAATGTTCATGCGTAAGAATGGTGCGACATCTTCTTCCTTCGACACGATCGTAGCTTCTGGGGAACGCTCTGCGCTTCCTCATGGCGTAGCGAGTCCGCGTGTGATTCAAGGGAATGAATTGATTACGTTCGATTTCGGCGCGCTGTACAAAGGGTATTGCTCGGATCTTACGCGTACAGTCGCTCTAGGAACACCGTCTGCGAAGCATCGCGAAATTTATGATATCGTTCTTGAGGCACAGCTCCATGCGGTCGAGAACATCCGACCTGGGATGACTGGTAGTGAGGCAGATGCCTTGACGAGAGATATCATTACACGGTATGGTTATGGTGAATATTTTGGCCATAGTACCGGACACGGCCTTGGGATGGAGGTTCATGAATCGATCCGCGTTGCCAAGGGCAGTGATATGGTTTTAAAACCCGGGATGGTCGTTACCGTAGAGCCAGGCATTTATTTGCCAGGTATCGGCGGTGTACGCATCGAGGATGACATTGTCATCACGGAGACTGGGATTAAAATATTAACTCATTCGAAGAAAGACTATCTACAATTAGATATGTAAGAATGGGCTAGGCAGGATACGAACTTTAGGAGGAATTTTTAGTGATTTCAGTAAATGATTTTAAGACAGGACTTACCGTAGAAGTAGAAGGCGATATCTTCACAGTACTTGATTTCCAACACGTTAAACCAGGTAAAGGTGCAGCGTTCGTTCGTTCGAAATTGAAGAACCTTCGCAACGGGAATACCGTGGAGCGTACATTCCGTGCGGGTGAGACCATTGGTCGTGCGCAAATCGACAACCGTGACGTTCAATACTTATATAACAGTGGAACAGAATATACATTCATGGACAACGAGACTTACGATCAATTCAGCCTAACAGCAGAACAATTGGAATGGGAATTGAACTTCTTAATCGAGAACATGAACGTTAAAATCGTCAGCTATAAAGGTGAAATTCTTGGAGTTAACTTGCCGACAACGGTTGAGCTTAAAGTTGCTGAGACGGAGCCAGGCGTAAAGGGTAACACGGCACAGGGTGCAACGAAGAACGCGAAGCTCGAAACAGGTCATAACGTTCAAGTGCCTCTATTCATCAATGAAGGTGATGTACTTATCATCGATACGCGTGAAGGTAAATACAGCTCCCGCGCTTAATACGAATATACAACAAACCCCTTTCAACACCATGGTGTCGAAAGGGGTTTGTTGTATAACTACCTCTATATGTAGGGGATATAGAGACCTGAATGAAGTTTAGCACTCGGGGTCCTTAGAACAAGGAAAGTGCTAGTGTGTCCGATTCGCGCTTCGAATGAAGAATGGCTTCACAACCGATAATTTCAATACTAATTAACGTATCCAAGCATTTTTTAATCGCTTTTTTTCCGGTTTTCATTTTGGAATCAAGGGCCGTTAATAATGCAGTTAGTGTTTTTTTATTCATCGATGTGTAGAATACAGGAATTGTTTTATTCTGAAAGTTGATAAGTTGTTTTGTCATAGGAGACACCTCCGAAATGATAAAGTTATTGAACTTATGACCCTATTGTACAGGGCGAACATTAAAACTATCTTAAAATTCTGTTAAAAGTATGTGAGAAATTACGAAAATATCGCGTTTTTCTTGTTTTTTTCCACAACACGGAAGGAATATGTTATAATATTCAAAATTATTATACAGTTGTTCAATAGGGAGTGAGACAACATTGGCTTTATTCGTCATGAAATTTGGGGGTAGCTCTGTTGGAGACACGGAGCGAATGAAGCGCGTTGCTAGACGAATTGTAGAGAAAAAAGAAGCTGGAAACCGCTGTGTCATTGTTGTATCTGCCATGGGAGACACCACGGATGATCTGATCGATCAATCCAAATTGCTTAATCCGAATCCACCTGCGCGTGAGATGGATATGTTGCTCACGACCGGAGAACAGATCTCAGTCGCGCTATTGTCAATGGCGATCCATCAGTTAGGACATGAAGCCATTTCTTTTACTGGATGGCAAGCTGGCTTCCGGACAGAGGCTGTACACGGAAAAGCGCGGATTACAGATATTCAACCCGAACGTATCGATGCA
The DNA here is from genome assembly GCF_058791655.1 of Paenibacillus sp. EB106-05-06-XG162. NCBI lineage: Bacteria > Bacillati > Bacillota > Bacilli > Caryophanales > Paenibacillaceae > Paenibacillus > Paenibacillus sp. EB106-05-06-XG162. The sequence continues at coordinate 195,860 of NZ_JBYTDT010000004.1, read as the reverse complement.
GCATTAAATGAAGGAAAGATTGTAGTCGTGGCAGGGTTCCAAGGCATGTCCGATGAGGGTGAGATTACGACCTTTGGACGCGGCGGATCAGATACGACGGCCGTTGCGCTGGCAGCAGCGATCAAGGCTGATGTATGTGAGATTTATACGGATGTGAACGGAATTTACTCGACAGATCCACGAGTTGTCAATTGCGCTCGTAAATTGGATGAGATTTCGTATGATGAAATGCTCGAATTAGCGAATCTTGGCGCAGCGGTACTTCACCCGCGTGCTGTTGAATATGCGAAGCATAATAATGTATGTCTAGTGGTTAGATCAAGTTTTACTGATAATGAGGGTACGGTCGTGAAGGAGGAGACAGTCATGGAACAGGGCGTAGTGGTAAGCGGAATCGCATTTGATAAGAACGTCGCAAGAATTAGTATTCTTGGCGTACCGGATTTGCCGGGGGTATTGGCACAAGTATTTACAGCACTTGCGAATGCAGGCGTTAACGTAGATATTATTGTACAGAGTGGTGTTCAGAACGGAACGGCAGATTTCTCCTTTACGGTAAACTTGACGGATTGTGAACAAGCGATCGAAGTCATCCGTGGTATTCGTGAGGAAGTTCCTTATGATCATGTCACATCGGAGACGAATCTGGTGAAGGTATCGATTGTTGGTGCAGGAATGGTCAGTAACCCAGGGGTAGCAGCGAAAATGTTCGAAGTGATCTCCCAGCAAGGGGTAAGCATCAAGATGGTAAGTACATCCGAGATCAAGACGTCTTGCGTGATCGATAGCGAGAAATTGCATGAGATCGTACGCGCGTTGCACACAGCTTATGGTCTGGACACAGCTGAACAGGCCGTTGTAGGCGGCCCGCAAGTTCGTCGTTAAGGTTTATTCTCGTGATCATAAGTTGTTAGCGGCTTATCAGCACCGAGAAGGTTGCGAGAAAGTGAAGAAGGAGGAGCGGAGTTTAGGAGAAACCTAAATGAGCACCGGACTTCGAACTTGAACGCAAGATTCGACGCCGAGCCAGCATCTATGAAATACAGCGTGATCATAAGCCGCCGCTCTAGAGGATGCGGTTGAGAATGATTTGGATGAGCTTCATAATGACCGCAGTAAGTCCCGCAGCCATTAAGGGACCAACAGGTATTCCTTTGAAGAACGTAATACCGATAATTGAACCAAGTACTAGACCCACAATGATTTGTGGGTCTATTTTTAATGTTTCAAGCCCTTTGGCGTTCATAATAGTCGCAATTGCACCGCCCGCGATGGCGACGAGGCCTGGCCAAGATGTGATTGTAGCCCAGACATCTTTGGTTGCAATGCGCCCAGATACGAAAGGGACAAGTACGCCCATCGTGAGAAATAGCAGCCCAAGCTCCAGACCCCGACGTTCAATTGTCGGCAAATAGCGGTCCAGATGGACCAGCTTCACGATCAAGAGCAGGCAGGCTGCTGTTGTTATAATAGATGAGCGGCTAATTAAGCCGATGATAATAAGCACAACCATAATGATTTCGCCGTTCATCGTAACGCCCCTGTCCCACTTGGATTTCATAGAGTAAGTGTATGAACAGCAGCTTGTTTTAGAACTATTTCCCGTAGGAAGAGACTATCTGAATAATAGTGGCGAATTCTGCGCGAATGGCTTCATCGCTGCTGGTTGACCCGAGATGTAAGGAACAAGCGGAACGGAATTCACCCCAGCACAGTACTCGACATCCTCAGCGAACCCAATCTTCGTCAATCTTCGCCCACCTGCGCAATGCATCAGGGCTTGCAGAATGCGATCTTCATGTTGGATATATGCACTATGCATGGCTAATCCGAAATCGTTCACTTGAATCACGGCATCCAAATCACTCTGTTTCATAAGTTCGTCAATGATCAATCCTGCACAGAGACCGTCTTCCAGAGCGAACACATCTTGTGCGCCTGCACAGAGAAGGACAATATCTTTGCGCAGCTGCAAAGCAACATTTGCGCAGGCGGAAGCATTGATGAGCGCACCTGCTAGAATATGCGACGCTTTGTGTGATTTCTGGATGCCGCGGGTTCCATTGGTTGTGGTGAGAATGACTCTCTTATCTAGAATTTCTTCCGTCATGTATTCATAAGGTGAATTCCCCGCATGAAATCCAGCGATTCTGCGACAGAATCGCTCACCTCCGAGAATGTCGCCCGTTTGTTGACAAGATCTTGCTTGCTGAACCGTCTCTACAGGCAGAACCTCGCTCGCGCCATGTGCTAATGCGGTAATAATCGTACTCGTCGCGCGTAGAACGTCAATGACGATCGCTGTTTTATGAATAAAATCATCCGATCTCGCCTCGTTAACACTGGCGATCACATCTACCTGCATGATTTTTCACTCCTAAATAAGTTAAATACTATAATCGTAGGATTGATGTAGAAGCTCGAACGTGTCGGATCGCAGTCCCCGTCTCAGCGCTTCAAGCGACATAACCTCTTGAGGAGGGATGTTGCCAAGGTTGACTTTTGGACCCAATTGCTGAATGAGATAGAGCTGTTGGCTCTTCAGCGGTGCTTCCCACAATACCCAGTCCATATTGGGTATATGCAGTAGCGTCCGTTCGAATTCCTCTTCTTTACAATCACCCTGCTCATTATAAATACCTACACCCATCCCGGACTCCCGTCCCTCAATGGTAATTAACTCCGAGCCGTGATCATGATCTTCATAGATTGTATTTAACAGCTCGGTATAATCAATGCTCTGGCCTGTTAATTTCTTCCCATATTCTGAGAACACATGAAGTCCTTGATCGATTCCACGCTCAATCAGTTCCGTTCGGAGCTGACGTGAGATATCGATTGTACCGTCGGAGACTTCTACCCCTGTAAATCCCAAATCCACGATCGTATCGAAGAAAGAAGATACGACACCCTGCTGTACGGCAACTTCAAGAAAAGTTCCACCCGGAATAAGACAAATGCCGTACTTTTTGGCTAACTCGGCTTTTTGTCGAATAATCTCAACAGGATACAACGGCGATGTTCCGAAACCAAGCTTGAGGATATCGATATAACCACCGACGGTGTGCATCAAATCTTCGAATGCTCGCGGCCCAAGCCCCTTATCAATCACCATTGTTTTGCCTGTTGTTCTAGGTTTTTGCATACGTACATTGGAGGGATCCGCTAGACGGGGATGCCAACACGGACTAGTTATGACTTCCATATTCAACGCTCCTTCATGTTGCCTGAATGAATTCATGCAAGCAATATATGCGACTTCTCCTAGTCAGGTGCCTATTCCAATCTTAATTTCGACATGAACGAGTTGACCTATTTGAAGACAAGCGTGCATACATTAAATGAAATCGAAGGAAGGGGGTGTATGGAATGCTGAATAAGATTGTACTCAGTATGGCAACGCTTCGCATGATTTCAGGATCTCTCGAGATTATCGCAGCATTGCTGATGCTTCGATTTAATCAAGTGGAGAAAGCATTGATCGTGAATAGTTCGCTTGCATTAGTCGGACCTCTCGTCTTAATTACAACCACCACGATTGGATTTGTTGGGGTCGCGGAGAAGCTCTCGTGGGACAAGATCGGTTGGGTACTGCTCGGCATTAGCTTCATTCTTTTTGGAATCTTCAAAAAATAGGACGAGATTAGGCATAAAAGCTTCGTACAAGCATACATATGTGGTAAACGCTAGGACAACTATGGGGGTTCTTTCGATGAAAAGTACAACGTGGGTATCCATTTTTCCAAGTAGTATTCAGGAGTTGTTGAGCAAATTGCCTGAGCCCATCCTTGATCGCATTGAAGAAGTTCGCGTGCGACAGGAACGCCCCTTGGAACTGAATTATGCAGGGCAATTCCATTACGTAAGCCGGCGCGGGGTGTTAACGGATGTACCACATGAGGGATACAGACCAACAAGAGAGGATGGCAATCGGCTGCTCGATTTCATCACGAACCATTCTTTGTACACGATGGAAGAGGAACTTCGTAAGGGATACATCACAATTCAGGGCGGCCATCGGATTGGACTTGCCGGACGAGCCGTACTCACGAAGGGACATGTCGATCACTTGCGCGATATTACAAGCTTCAATATTCGGATAGCCCGTGAAATGCAGGGTGTTGGAGATTCTATTATTCCCTACTTACTCGATTTTCGGCACCAGACGGTCAATCACACGTTGATCGTATCGCCGCCTCAACATGGAAAGACGACCCTGATTCGTGATTTGGCTCGGCTCATGAGTACTGGCCAGTGGAGACATCCAGAAGCGAAATGGAAGGGATTGAAGGTAGGCGTTGTCGATGAACGTTCCGAGATTGCAGGTTGTATGAAAGGTGTACCAAGCTTTGATGTCGGCCCGAGAACAGATGTCCTGGATGGTTGCCCGAAAGCCGAAGGGATGATGATGATGATTCGCTCGATGTCACCAGATGTCATGCTCGTCGATGAGATTGGCCGCCCTGAAGATGCAGAGGCCATTCGTGAAGCACTCCATGCAGGGATTCGAGTCATTGCAACCGCACACGGCGGAGAACTCGAGGATGTGCTCCGCAGACCGGTTCTGAACAAGCTGATGTCGGACGAACTCTTCCAGTCTTACGTTGTACTCAGACGTTCTGGTCGAGGGATGAGCAGACGCTTCTATGATGCCAGACGAAGACTTCTGCACCCCGATGGACTAGCTATGAAGGGCGGCGGGATGGATGGTTAAATTAATCGGTGCTGTCTTGGTGATCGTATCAGGAACCTTATTCGGCTTCTATCAAGCAGCACAATTCGCGAACCGACCGAAACAAATTCGAGCCTTCATCTTGGCACTTCAGCGATTAGAGACGGAAATCCTGTACGGCTTCACACCGCTAGCAGATGCACTGGGTAAAATAGGGCAGCAGCTCACAGATCCGTTGAAGTCGATTTTTACAGAAGCCGCGAGGCGGTTAACGGATCATCGGTCGAGCGTCACTGCCCAAGAGAGTTGGCAGTTCGCCGTTGAAGAACAGTGGAAGCACACCGCGATGAAACAGAGTGAGAAGAATATCATCTATCAGTTCGGCTTCACCCTTGGAACAAGTGATAGGAACGACCAAATTAAGCATATACGCCTTGCCATCAATCAATTGCAGCATGAAGAAGCAGCGGCACAGAATGAACAAGGTCGTTATGAGAAAATGTGCAGAAGCCTCGGTCTACTCGCCGGCGCATTAATCGTTATATTGATCTACTAGAGGTAGTTCAAAAAGTTACCTTTTGATCACGAAGTATACCAGGGGGCAGGTTCGACATCGAATATTGCATTCAGACTCGAAGTATATGCTTACGAAGTATGTTTCCTTTGGAAACATTTCAGGTACTCATGCAGGTTTTCCTACACTCCGTTCCTCCTCAAAGTTTTGCGGAGCAAAACTCGCTTCGGAAGCCTGGCTTCATCTTCAAGCAATCTTCTCGGTGCTGAAAAGTTAACTTTTTGTACTTTCATTACAATCAATCTACTTCCACCTGCATAAGAGAGAAGTAGATTTGGAGAGGTGCCAAAGGGATGAACATAGATGTAGGCGCAATTTTTCAAATTGCAGGAATCGGCATCATCATTGCAATGATTCATACAGTGTTGAAGCAAATGGGCAAAGAGGATATGGCGCATTGGGTGACGGTCATCGGCTTCGTCGTCGTATTGTTCATGGTCGTTCGGCTCCTCAATGATTTATTTCAAGAGATTAAGACGATCTTTCTCTTTCAGTAGGTGATGAGATGGAAATGATTCAAATGGTCGGTCTTGGACTGATCGCTACGGTACTAGTTCTTATCGTAAGAGAGCAGAAACCGATGTTCGCTTTTCTAATCACCACCTTCACAGGTATCGCAATTTTCTTGTTCCTAATCGGGAAGATTGAAGCGGTCATTCAAGTGCTGGAAGACTTGGCCCTACGCTCGGGAATCCAACTTGTGTACCTGAAGACGATTCTTAAGATTATCGGAATCGCTTATATCGCTGAATTCGGAGCGCAGATCGTGAAAGATGCGGGGCAAGAAAGTATTGCGAGTAAGATCGAGCTTGCTGGAAAAGTGCTGATCATGGTGCTCGCGATTCCCATTATTAGCATCATCATCGAGACGGTCATTCAATTGCTGCCGGCCTAAATGAAATGGAGATGGAACCATGATCCGAAGAATTGAAGATCCTACAAAGCTACGCATGGTGTTAATCTTCATGTTCTGCTTCTTCATTAGTTGGACCACGCACTTGGTTGCAGCTGCGCCGATGGATGGGTTGGTTCAGAGCCAAGCCAAAGATTTGCCGACGGGTGAAATCGAGCAATATTGGGACAAATTGATGAATCAGTATGGTGGGTTTTTTCCAGATCAGCAGTCGCCCAGCTTCATGGACATGCTTCTACCTGAAGGGAAAGGATTTAGTCTGAAATATGCGTTCCAAGGTCTGTTGAAATTCCTGCTCCATGAAGTCATCTACAATGGCAAGCTGCTTGTTACCATCGTGGTCCTTACCGTATTCAGTATGATTCTCGAGACGCTGCAGACCGCATTTGAACGAAATGCAGTGAGTAAGGTCGCTTATTCCATTTCGTACATGATCATTGTCATCATCGCGATTAATAGCTTTAATGTCGCGATTGGATATGCGAAAGAAGCAATCGAGAGCATGATTCACTTCATGATGGCCATGATTCCATTACTATTCACACTGCTCGCCTCCATGGGGAATGTTGTAACGGTATCCGTCATGCATCCACTGATTATTTTCATGATTAACACGGTTGGAACCATGATCTATGCGGTGGTCTTCCCGTTATTATTCTTCTCAGCTGTCTTGCACATCGTTAGTACATTGTCTGATAAGTACAAAGTCACCCATCTAGCGAATTTGCTTCGCAACGTTAGTGTAGGCTTACTCGGGATTCTGCTTACCGTATTTCTTGGAGTCATCTCCGTACAAGGCTTTACAGGCGCAGCGGCTGATGGCGTTACGATCCGAACAGCCAAATATATTACAGGCAACTTCGTACCCGTCGTCGGCAAAATGTTCTCTGATGCCGCTGATACCGTAATCTCTGCTTCCCTGCTGGTGAAGAATGCGATTGGCCTGGTGGGTGTGATTATCATCTTGTTCCTCTGCGCATTCCCAGCGCTCAAAATATTAACGCTTGCGCTGATCTACAACATATCAGGTGCCGTGATGCAGCCGCTAGGAGATAGTCCGATCGTAACCTGCTTGCAGACGATTGGGAAAAGCATGATCTACGTCTTCGCGGCGCTGGCAGCGGTCGGTCTCATGTTCTTCCTAGCGATCACTATCATGCTGACGGCAGCGAATGTGACGGTGATGATGCGATGAAGCGAGAGCTATTGCCTCAAGGGAGCGATGATCCATGATGGAATGGCTAGGTGGCTGGCTGAAGCAGATTATCTTCATTATCCTGCTCGCGACGTTCATTGATCTGATCCTGCCGAATCGCTCCATGCAACGATATGTCAAGTTGGTCATCAGCTTGCTGATACTAGTAACGATCATGACGCCGATCTTATCGATATTCCGCAGCAGCTTCGCTGATCAACTCGCAGAGAATTACACCGAGATGAGTGAGCGGACGAGTCAGGGGAGGAAGTTCGTCGGCGTGGATCAAATTATGCGCGAAGGGGATCGACTCAAACGTAAGCAAGAGGAGAAAGTGATTCAATCTGTAGAGACCCAGCTGGCAGCGCAGATCAAGACACAACTGGAAGAAGAGACGGGATCGAAAGTCACGCAGGTTCATGTGAAAATCGGCAACTTAACGCAGGACACGAAGCCGTCAGCCACGATGACCGAGCAGATTAATGTAGAAATGGAGAAACCGAATATTCAATCCGTCGAAGTCTATTTTGATCCAAGTCGTGAGCAAGAATTGAAGCAACAAGAAACAGGTGATCCAATCGCTGCGATGAAGCCGATTGAAGGGGTGAAGGTGGACATTCAATTAGATCCAATCGGATCTAATGAAGATGCTGCGACGCCAGTACAAGCAGATCCCGTGGAAGAGCAGACGACACCTGAAGAACGAGTTCTTAGCGATCGTGCGGTGGCCATCCTTAAGACGAATTGGGGCGTTTCCGTGAATCGAATCAATATTTTTATGGGGCGAGATACGAAGCTCCATTGAGAGATCTTACGACTAACCAAACTGGAGGTGAAAATGTATGGCGAAATGGCTGCAATCAATCGAGAAATGGGTCGGCGGTGGACCTGGAGGAACGAAACGGGTTCAGACCTTCCGCTGGCTGCTGATTCTAGGACTCATCGGCGTTGGTCTGCTCCTCTTCGCAGCCTTCAATCATATGAATGTGAAGCAAGTGGACTCAGTGAACGAAGGAAGGGAACCGCCGCGAGATCAGCCGACATCTGCCGTATCCACGCCGGAAGATACATCGCAGTACACATCCATTGAACAGGCGATGGAAAGTCGGATGAAGAGCATTCTTGAGAATATCGTCGGTGTTGGCGATGTTGAAGCGGTCGTTACGATTGATTCGACAGAAGAAATTGTGTATCAGAAGCAAATGAAAGACAGTCAGCAGGTCACCGAAGAGTCTGACCCGAATGGCGCTAAACGGCATGTCACGCAATATTCACGCGATGGTGAGATCGTAACGCTCGAAGTATCAGGCAATCAGACACCTGCCATCGTGAAACGAGTCAAACCGAAAATACGAGGGGTTGTCATTGTAGCAAAGGGTGCGGAGAACCGCATTGTAAAAAATCTGATTATTGATGCAATCGAGAAAGGCTTCAGTGTTCCCTATTCCAAAATTTCAGTTGCCCCGCGCAAACAAGCGCAATAACGATAATAATTATTTTAGGAGGAATATGAAAATGAATACAAAAAGACAAACGATTTGGCTCGTAAGTATGCTCAGCATTATGGTGGTATTATCTGCGTATTATCTGTTCACAGAACCAGCAAGCTCGAACTCAAATACGAATAAGGTTGCGCAGAATAGTCAAGTCGAACAGACGAAGAAAAATGCAACAGAAGCGAGTGCGAAAGGCACGCCAGACAGTTTAACCGAAGTGAAGGTGGATGAAGTGACAGATCCGAACCTGAATGCAACGAAAGATGCGAATAAAGCGAAAGATGGCGGGGCGGACAAAGGCAAAACAACGGAATCTGATGCAAAGAAGGGGACTGATAAGGCTACGGATTCCAAAGCAGGAACTTCGGCAGACTCCAAAGTGTTGGCATCCGATAAAACAGATGAGGCGATTCTAGATGAGCTGAGTAAAGAGGGAACCAATTCGGTGGATACGCTCGCGGCGGTACAACAAGAGCGGAATCAAAATTACAGCGCACAAATGGATAAGCTTCAAGCTATCGTGAATGATATGAACAAATCCCCTGATGAATACACCAAAGCAGAGCAAGAAATGACGGCGATCGAAAGCCAGGAACAAAAGATTACAACCATTGAAGAGGAGCTTCGCAAGCAATTCGGTAAAGCCGCGATTCAACAGGACAAAGATAAATTCAAAGTTGTCGTCGCGAGTGACCAACTGGAAATTGCCGAAGCCGTACACATCGTAGACATGCTGGTCAAAGAATTAAATGTAACGCAAGACAAGGTCAGCGTACAACGCGTTGCTCCATAAATTGGCAGGAAAATGCGGAGAGTCCAGAAAAACTGGGCTCTTTCCATTTTAAAGGTTTATGATATAATACTAACGGTATAAGTGTCAGGGCTGTACCGTTTATTTCCAATGGGTTAACAAAGCTGAAGGAGTGAATATATACATGTTTAAATTGAGCGAGATCAAAGAATTGATCAAGTTAGTTGATCAGACATCCGTTCAGGAGCTAGAAATTGAAAACGAAGGTACACGACTATTTATTCGCAAACCGGGTAAAACCGAAGTTGTCAATGTTCATGCTGCACCGATTCAGCCGACGTATCAACAACAGGTTGTTCCAGCTGCAACGGCTGCACCAGTAGCCCAAGTTCAAGCAGAAGCTGCACCTGTAGCTCAAGAAACGAATAGCAATCTACATAAAATTGTGTCACCGATGGTAGGGACATTCTATAGTGCTTCTAGTCCGGATGCGAGCGCTTTTGTAAGTGTTGGCGATAAGGTGAAGGAGAAGTCGGTTGTATGTATCATTGAAGCGATGAAATTAATGAATGAATTGGAAGCAGAAGTAAAAGGCGAGATCGTTGAAGTGCTCGTGGAGAACGGTCAATTGGTTGAGTTCGGACAACCTCTTTTCTTAGTGAAAGCCGAATAAAAGGGAGGGCCCTCGAACATGAAGTTTCAGAAAATATTAATTGCTAACCGCGGTGAAATCGCGGTTCGTATTATTCGTGCAGCACGCGAAATGGGAATTTCAACCGTTGCTGTATATTCCGAAGCGGATCGTGATTCGCTGCATGTAAGATTTGCTGATGAAGCTTATTGTATTGGACCTACGTTGTCCAAAGATAGTTATTTGAATTTGGCGAACATTATGAGCGTTGCTACGTTAACAGAATGCGATGCCATCCATCCAGGGTACGGGTTCTTGGCAGAGAATGCAGACTTCGCAGAAATCTGTGATTCTTGTAATGTGACGTTCATCGGTCCATCACCGGATGCGATTAGTCGCATGGGTGACAAGGCCGTTGCGAAACAGACCATGAAGGATGCGAACGTACCTGTTATTCCAGGTTCGGACGGATTAATCGAGGATCTGGATGAAGCGATGATGATCGCTCGCGATATCGGCTATCCTGTTATTATCAAAGCAACGGCAGGCGGTGGCGGTAAAGGAATCCGTCTTGCAGAGAACGAGGAAGCTTTAATTCAGCAAATTACGATGGCACAACAGGAAGCACAGAAAGCTTTCGGGAATGCCGGCGTTTATCTAGAGAAGTTCTTAACGGGCATGAAGCACGTAGAGATTCAAATTATGGCTGATAAGCATGGCAATGCGGTGCATCTCGGCGAGCGGGATTGCTCTGTGCAGCGTCGTAGACAGAAGCTCATTGAAGAAGCGCCGTGTTCAGTGCTGTCGCCTGAGGTTCGGTCTAAGATGGGGGAAGCAGCGGTTCGTGCAGCACTAGCCGTGAACTATTCTGGCGCAGGTACGCTTGAATTCTTGCTTGCTCCAGACGGTGAATTCTATTTCATGGAAATGAATACTCGGATTCAAGTAGAGCACCCGGTAACAGAGATGATTACGGGCGTGGATCTAATCAAGGAGATGATCTCGGTTGCGGAAGGCAATCCGTTATCATTTAGCCAAGAGGATATAGAAATCCAAGGATGGTCGATTGAATGCCGTATTAATGCAGAAGATCCAGATCGTAATTTCATGCCATCACCAGGGAATATTTCATTTTATCTTGCACCGGGCGGCTTAGGCGTTCGCGTAGATAGCGCAGCTTATCCGGGTTATACGATTTCACCGCATTACGATTCCATGATTGCGAAGCTTATCGTATGGGGAGCGACACGTGAAGAAGCTATTGCCAAAATGAAGCGTGCACTCGGCGAATTTGCTATCGAAGGAATTCATACTACGATTCCATTCCATCAACGTCTACTCGAGCATCCGAAGTTCATCGAAGGCGATTTCGATATTAAATTCCTTGAAGAATATGAGGTTTAATCGCGAGTTATACAGGCTTTGAGCGCAGGAAGTGGGATAGGCCTAGGTTTGTCATAATTCCTGCTAAATGATATAGTATGTATAATAAGATGCGAAAAGATCGGAACTGCATCGCGAACTTATTGGAGGTGCTTACATTCATGAATATGATCCCTATGGATTATGAAAAGACAGATTTAGGCTCAATACAGATTGCTCCTGAAGTGATTGAAGTGATCGCTGGCTTAGCAACGGTTGAGGTGAACGGCGTAGCTGGAATGAGCGGAGACTTTGCAGGTGGAATTGTTGAATTATTAGGGCGTAAGAACTTATCCAAAGGTGTTAAAGTAGAGGTAGGTCAACGTGAAGCTGCGGTTGACGTGTCCATCATCGTGGAATACGGTCATCGCATTCCGGAAGTATCTGCTGAAATTCAGCGCAGCGTGAAGCATTCCATTGAGATGATGGCAGGTCTTAATGTTGTAGAAGTGAACGTACATATCCATGGCGTGCATTTTAAGACAGCTGAGAAACCTGAAGAAGAAGAATCACAACTAAGGGTAAGGTAATTCAGCCATCCATGACTTAATGCTGGACTGAGTCACCTTTTACAAATGGAGAACCCCGGGCCGAGTATGCGTCAGGGGTTTGCTCTAATTTTAAGGAGGCATGCATTTGCATGATTAAAATTTTGGACAGGCTCCTGTTATTCTTCTATAGTATCGTCATCGGAGCTGTTGCTGTCTGCGCTGTGCTCTACGCTACAAATGTATTGGATCGATCACTGTTAATGGATACGGAGTTATGGCTTGATAATATTGTCATCGCTGCGGCGGCTGTCATTATTCTAATTAGTTTACGGTTCTTCTACATATCTATTCGAAGAGATCGTACAAATCACCAATCGATTGATCTGCGTAATGAACATGGAGATATTCATATTTCGATGGAGACGATTGAGAACTTGGCGCTCAAAGCAGCATCCAAAGTCCGCGGTGTGAAAGATTTGAAAGTGAAAATCCGTGTCTCTGAAGCAGGTCTTGAACTGATCATCCGCACGTTCGTTGATGGCGATACATCTATTCCAGAAATGACTGAAGAAGTTCAACGTCAGGTTCGCGAACATGTAACGGAGGTCACAGGAATTCCGGTGGCGACGGTTTCGGTGTTCATTGCGAATATCGTTCAGACACAATCTTTTAAGTCAAGAGTAGAATAGAGGTGATTTTCCAATGTTGAAGCAGATTTGGGAAAGTCACGGGGGACGCATACTCGGAGTAACAGCAGGGATCTTTCTGGGCTTAATTTATTTTATCGTCGGTTTTTGGGACATGCTGTTCTTCGCATTGATTATTTTTATTGGGTATACCCTGGGCAAACAACGAGATTTGAAGCTGGGCAGCTTATTTCCATGGGCTCGGATATGGGAATGGCTGACGGGCAGATGGAGCATGTTTAAATGAACCCTGTGAGCGACTCCTAATTTTGTGACTCCGCCTTCCATGGAATCGGATTAGGAGCAGTTCATAGGTTTTTTTATATCACAACCGACCCATACTAGGATAGAGCGTATGGATGGATTCGTGATGACGATTATAACTTTTGGAGGAACAATATGAAGCGGCGCTTAGCTAGAGAAATTACAGTACAGAGCTTATACCAGATGGAAATGAACGGTGTGGCTGCCGAAGAAGCAGTATCCATGGTGCTTACCGAAGTGAAAGAGGAGAACGAGACTGAGATTGAGATTCGCAATTTCAGCGAAATGAACACCTATGTTTTAAGTCTAGTTCATGGCACCTGGACGAACAAAGAACGGATCGATCAGCTGTTGTCCGAATACTTGAAGAACTGGCAGATGGACCGTCTTTCGCGTGTTGATCGTCAAATTTTGCGCCTCGCATGCTTTGAGATGGTATTCAGCGAAGACGTACCGCCGAAGGTTGTCGTGAATGAAGCGATTGATTTGGCCAAGCATTTTGGTACTGATGAATCCGGTAAGTTCGTGAACGGTGTTCTAGGGAAGATGATTCGTGAGCTAGAGCAGATTAAAGCCAATTAATTGGCTTTTTCATTGTGTAAACAAAGTGTGAGTAGTACAAGTGTTTCAAGGCTTTGTTGACAGATCAAAAAACCAATTGATTCGCGATTGATATGAAGGGGAGAGAAAACCATGACAGCTGTAAAAATTGATGGTAAAGCCGTATCCGCGTCCATTCGAGGACAAATTCAAGAAGAAGTTGTTGGTCTGAAGAAGCAAGGTATCGAGCCAGGGCTTGCGGTCATACTCGTTGGAGAAGACCCAGGGTCGAAAGTATATGTAGGTAGTAAAGAAAAAGCATGCATCGAGTTAGGATACTATTCCGAAGTGCATCGTCTACCTGATACGACAACGGAAGAGGCATTACTCGCCTTGATCGATCAGTTGAATAACCAAGCGGACATTCATGGCATTCTCGTACAATTGCCATTGCCGAAGCACATTCATGAGAAATCGGTTATTGATGCAATTGCCGTTGAGAAAGATGTAGATGGGTTCCACCCGATTAATGTGGGGAACTTGATGATTGGTGATGACAGTCTACTGCCATGTACACCTGCAGGTGTGATTGAGCTAATTAAACGTACAGGTACAGATATGGCGGGTAAACATGCTGTTGTGATTGGTCGCAGCAATATTGTCGGCAAGCCCGTATCGATGCTGCTCCAACGTGAGAATGCAACAGTGACCATGTGTCACTCCAGAACATCGAACATGCGCGAGATTACGAAGCAAGCAGATATCCTTGTTGTTGCTATCGGCCGTGCGAATTTCGTTGACCATACGTACGTGAAGCCGGGCGCGATTGTCATTGATGTAGGTATGAACCGTCTGGATAACGGCAAATTAGCGGGCGACGTTGATTATGAAGATGTGCTCGAAGTAGCTGGAGCGGTAACACCGGTACCAGGTGGTGTTGGTCCGATGACCATCACGATGCTTATGCAAAATACGCTGATCGCGGCTCGTAGAGCACACGGCCTGAAATAAGGGTGAAGTCGATGGCGGAAGAGCGCATATTATCCATTAAAGATCTGAATCGATATATTCGGATGAAGCTCGAATCAGATGATTTGATGCAGGACGTCTGGATTCGAGGGGAAATATCGAATTTTACCCACCATTCCAGCGGACATATGTACTTCACATTGAAAGATGCAGACAGTCGGATCAAATCGATCATGTTCGCATCACACAACCAGAGGCTGGCTTTCCGTCCGAAGGAAGGGACGAAGGTTATTGCCCGGGGCAATGTATCGGTGTATGAACGAGACGGTCAGTATCAATTTTATGCGACACATATGCAGCCGGACGGGATCGGAAGTTTATATCTTGCTTACGAACAATTGAAGAAGAAGTTAGATGAAGAAGGACTGTTTGCGGCACATCGGAAACGACCGCTGCCGAAGTTCCCGAGAGCGATCGGAGTCATTACCTCGCCGACAGGTGCTGCCGTTCGAGATATTATTATTACACTCCAACGACGGTATCCTACAGTACCGATTCTCCTTTATCCCGTTCTCGTTCAAGGGACACAAGCGGCACCTTCCATTGTGAAGGCGATTGAGGGGATGAATCGGCATCAAGAGGCCGATGTATTGATCGTAGGCCGTGGTGGAGGATCTTTAGAGGAGTTATGGGCATTTAATGAAGAGATTGTGGCGCGAGCGATTTATGCATCCGGCATTCCGGTAATTTCTGCAGTGGGGCATGAGACTGATTTTACGATTGCTGATTTTGTGGCCGATCTGCGAGCGGCAACGCCTACAGCGGCTGCGGAGCTTGCAGTGCCGCATCATTTGGAGCTAAAGCAGCATTTTCTCCGTCTTGAGCAACGCATGGAGCATGCGTTAGCCATGCGGATGCAGCAGGAGCGTGACCGTCTTGAACGATTGAGACGTTCTCCTTACTTTGTGCATCCCCGTAAATACTTGCTACAGCATGCGGAGCGCCTTGATCGGCTGACGGAACAGCTTCATTACCGTACGCAAGGGTTGATGCGCAAGTCTGATGAACGTTGGTCGAAGTTGCAGCATCGTCTCGTAAGACGTAATCCGCAGGAACAAGTTATTTTTGCCCGGAAAAGGGTTCAGTCAGAAACGCACCAGCTGTTGCAATCGATGCAAGCGATGCTGAAGGAGCAGAAATTGAAGCTCATGACTGGGATGAAGCAGCTTGATGCGCTCAGTCCGCTCAAGGTCATGCAGCGTGGATATAGTCTTGTATATGACGAGCAGGAGAAGCGCTTGATTAAGTCACTTGCTGATGTGCAGCCAGGTGACATGGTCCATGTGAAAGTGAATGACGGACAATTGGAATGTCAGGTGTGGTCAATGAAAGGAGAGGACATGCATGGCTAAGAAGGTCGAGAAAGAAGCTCCAGTAAGCTTCGAGGAAGCAATTCAGAAGCTTGAGTTGATTGTCGAAGAACTCGAGAGCGGGGACGTGCCACTCGAGAAAGCGATCGAGTTATTCCAAGAGGGCATGATGATGTCGCAGCTCTGCGGCCAGAAGCTCGAACAAGTCGAACGTAAAATCGAAGCACTGGTTGAAGAGAATGGGGAGTTCCGCAAAAAACCTTTCACGGGAATAACCGACGATGCGGGGGATACTGTTGGCTAAGTTAAATGAGACAGAAGATTTTACAGAATATATGACAAGATCCAGAGCAGCAGTGGAAGAAGCTCTATCCGGCAGCATTCCCCTTGATTGGGAGATGCCTGCCTCTTTGCGTGAGTCGATGCGCTATTCCCTGCTTGCTGGTGGAAAACGAATTCGTCCTATCCTTGTTCTAGCAGCAGCCGAAGCTGTGGGTGGAGCAGAGCTTGTTCCATCGGCTATGCCAGTTGCCTGTGCAATTGAGATGATTCATACATACTCGTTGATTCATGATGATCTGCCGGCGATGGATAACGATGATTACAGACGTGGGAAACTCACGAATCACAAAGTGCATGGGGAAGCAATGGCCATACTCGGCGGGGATGCGCTATTGACACATGCATTTCATCAAGTGGTTCAAGCATCAAGGAAGCATCGGGTTCCAACGGATCAAGTGCTTGCAATCATTGAGGAACTGTCGGTTCTTGCTGGCGCGAGGGGAATGGTCGGTGGACAAGCAGCGGATATGATCGGCGAGCAGGGGATTACATCGCTTGAACAGCTGCAATACATCCATCTGCATAAGACAGGAGATTTGATCGTATTCTCGCTTCGTGCAGGTGGCCGAGTTGCAGGCGCGTCGGAAGAACAACTCACTGCACTAGAGACTTTCGGACGACAAATCGGGCTGGCTTTCCAGATTCAA
This sequence comes from Paenibacillus sp. EB106-05-06-XG162, assembly GCF_058791655.1. Lineage (NCBI taxonomy): Bacteria > Bacillati > Bacillota > Bacilli > Caryophanales > Paenibacillaceae > Paenibacillus > Paenibacillus sp. EB106-05-06-XG162. Next base: position 178,897 of record NZ_JBYTDT010000004.1, on the reverse strand, counting down.
GATGATGTGTTGGACCTCATTGGAGATGAACAGAAGCTTGGCAAAAAGACGCAAAGTGATGTGGCGCAGAGTAAGGTGACATATCCATACTTTATCGGTATTGAGGCATCTCAGGTGGAAATTGAACGTCTTACACGGGAAGCAAAAGAAGCGATTGAAGGCGTGAACTTAGCGAGCCCGCAGCGTCTAATCGAGCTAGCTGATTATTTAATGAAACGCGACCATTAATTGCTGCGTATAAAATACAGTATTATGATATAATAAGTCGTACGTAGAGTGGTGCAGTATTCTAGTCAGTCTACCGTTTCTGAAGGCGGGGCTAAAAATTCGCTAAAGGGCACATCGATGAAGTTCCTGGTGTTGGCTTCTGACGCCCAGTCGGGGGTTGATGCTGGGAGTTAAGGTCGTGGGGCGATCCACAATGGCATGTGGGCGTTGACCCCGCTTCCGCGGAGGCCCAAGTATGTGGCAAGACATCCTCGTATGAATTGCTACGGCTTGGGGTATGAACCTGTATTGCGAGTCGGGATTGACTCATATATGGATTAGTAGAAGCAATATCTAAGGATGACTTGTTTGCAGCGTAGCCTGCCTTGAGCGGATTCACAGGGATTGCAGATGTGTACGAGGCTAGCGCTTCGGCCAAAGTGTTAACCTTCGGATGCTGCATGAAAGTTCGTCTGCAAAAGAGGATATGAAGCGGTTCAGGATTGCTGAGGAAAACTCCTAGACTGTTTGCGTACGTGAGACTTCTTGAGGATTATAGTGTGGACTAAGTGGTAATCTAGTCTGATGTTCGGCAACGACGTCAAGATGGGCATAAAGGGAAACCGCCTGATCGGCAACGTGAAGGAGACCTGTCTGGGAAAACCTACTGGACCTAAGCCACAGCGTTTACTCTCGAAGTTACCACTCATCTCTTTCTTATATTGGGAGAGATTGAAATGAAATTTTCATTGAAGCACTCCATGAAATGGAGTATTTTTATTTCTATTGTTACGTTCCTATTGGCCTGTATCTTCTCGGTCATCTCTACAACGGTTTTATCGGGTGTCGGATTTGGCATAGGCGTCATCATCGTCTTGCTGCTGATCTTGATTGGCATTGTGTTCGATATGATGGGCCTAGCAGCGGCGGCTGCGAGCGAGAAACCTTTTCACGCGATGGCTGCAGAGCGAGTTAGGGGCTCAAGACAAGGGATTTATATTATCCGAAATGCGGATCGATTTTCGAATATTTGTAATGACGTCATCGGCGATATGACGGGGGTCATCAGTGGTGCTGCAAGCGCGCTCGTCGTCGGTAATTTGCTTCTCTCCATGAATCAAGGCAATGAAATGTTTCGAATGGTCACGAGCGTTGTGTTTGCGGGATTAGTATCTGCGCTCACGGTTGGAGGTAAGGCGGTTGGCAAAAGTTTTGCGATTCACTACTCCACGGCTATCGTGCTCTCGATCGGGAAGTTCTTCGATCTACTGGAACGAAGACTCCACATTCGAATTTTCACGAAGAAAAAAAGCAAACCGAACAATGGAAAGCGAGGAAAATAACGTGTTACTCGAACAGATTAATCAACCAAACGATTTAAAGAAGTGTTCGGTTGAGGAGCTCGCTCAATTGTCGGGAGAGATTCGTCAATTTTTGATCGAGAAACTATCGGTCACTGGGGGACATCTTGCGCCGAATTTGGGTGTAGTCGAGCTCACGGTTATTTTGCACTACTTGTTTGATAGTCCGAAAGATAAAATTATTTTTGATGTTGGGCATCAAGCTTATGTGCACAAAATACTAACAGGTCGTAGAGAACAATTCGATACGCTTCGCAAGTATAAAGGACTATGTGGCTTCGTCAAGCGTTCAGAGAGTGATCATGACGTATGGGAAGCAGGGCATAGCAGTACTTCTTTGTCAGCAGCAATGGGTATGGCGACTGCGCGTGATCTTAAAGGGGAAAACAACCGTGTCATTGCTGTGATTGGTGATGGTGCGTTAACCGGCGGGATGGCGTTTGAAGCGCTAAATCACATTGGGCATGAGAAGAAGAATTTGATTGTTGTATTGAATGACAATGAAATGTCGATCGCCCCGAATGTTGGCGCGATGCATCATTACTTAGGTAAAATTCGTTCGGACAAAACATATAAGCGCGCCAAAGAAGAACTTGAAAGTTTCTTGAAAAAAATTCCTGCAATTGGCGGGGCGCTCGCGAAGACGGCAGAACGTCTGAAAGACAGCCTGAAATATCTCGTTGTATCGGGTGTGTTGTTCGAGGAACTCGGGTTTACATATCTGGGTCCAGTGGATGGGCATGACCTCGAATCGTTGCAAGATACGTTCAAGCAGGCAAGTCAAGTGAATGGACCTGTTCTTGTCCATGTCCTTACGACCAAAGGAAAAGGCTATTCTCCTGCAGAAGCAGATTCCCATAAATGGCATGGCATTACGCCATACAAAATCGAGTCCGGTCAAGTCGTGAAGGCTGTAGGCAATCCGATGTATACGGAAGTATTCAGTGATGCGATCATTGAACTTGCGGAACAAGATCCACGCATCGTTGCTGTGACCCCTGCGATGCCAAGCGGATCAGGACTTCTGAAATTTGCAGCACGCTTCCCTGATCGAATGATTGATGTCGGCATTGCCGAGCAGCATGCTGCGACAATGTGTGCCGCGATCGCAATGGAAGGGCTAAAACCGATATATGCGGTTTACTCGACGTTCATGCAACGTGCATATGACCAAATCGTGCATGATATTTGTCGTCAGGATGCGAATGTCATCTTCGCGATTGATCGTGCAGGGTTCGTTGGTGCAGATGGCGAGACGCACCAAGGGGTCTACGATATCTCATTCATGCGCCATATCCCGAATATGGTCATGATGATGCCGAAAGACGAGAACGAGCTTCGGCATATGCTGAAGACGGCAGTCGACTATAATGACGGGCCAATCGCCGTTCGGTATCCACGTGTGAATGGTGTTGGTGTAGCCTATGATCCTGTGATGACACCGATTCCGATCGGTGAGTGGGAAGTTGTGCGTGATGGCGAATCCTTTGCGATTGCTGCAATTGGTCCTATGGTTCAAGTTGCACTTGAAGCCGCAGAGCAATTGAAACGCGAAGGGCTGAATGTTCGCGTAATCAATGCAAGATTCATTAAACCATTAGATGGCGCGATGCTGCAGCAGCTCGCCAACGATCGGTTAGATCTGATCGTAATGGAAGAAAGCGCCCAAATGGGTGGACTCGGCAGCGCGATTCTGGAATACTATGCAGAACAAGACATCTACGATATGCGTGTCAAACTCATGGGAATTCCAGATTACTTCGTAGAGCACGGCAGTGTGAAGGAGCAGCGCCAAGAGGTTGGTCTTACAGTTGAACACGTGATGGCTGAGATAAAGAATATGAAACCGCGCATTCGGTCGCGAGCGAAGTAGAAGAGGGTAAATGAATGTCTGAACAGAAAGAACGGATTGACGTTCTGCTCGTTGAGCAAGGTTTTTTTGAAAGTCGTGAGAAGGCGAAAGCCGCGATTATGGCGGGTATCGTATTTAACAAAGATGGGGAACGGCAAGAGAAAGCTGGGTCGAAGATTCCTAGGTCCACGGAACTTCTTGTGAAGGGCCAGTTGCATCCCTATGTGGGTCGTGGCGGACTGAAGTTAGAGAAGGCGCTGCGCTATTTTGAGATCGATATGAACGGACGTGTCATGCTGGATATCGGTGCTTCGACGGGTGGATTTACCGATTGTGCATTGCAGCATGGCGCAAGCTATGTTTATGCGATTGATGTAGGCTACAATCAGCTTGACTGGTCGTTGCGAAATCATGAACGTGTTGATGTCATGGAGCGCACCAATTTCCGGTATACGACACCAGCAGATCTGAAGGGGCCGCGGCCGAATATGGCATCCATTGATGTATCATTCATCTCCCTGAAGATTATCCTTCCGCCACTCATTGAATTGCTTGAGGAGCCAGCACAAGTTGTGGCACTGATTAAGCCGCAATTCGAAGCGGGGCGTGAGAAAGTCGGGAAGTCAGGCGTCGTGCGTGAACCGAAAGTTCATGAAGAAGTGCTGACTTCGATTTTGACGTACGCGGCCGGATTAGGATTTAGGCTGCAAGGCTTAACCTTCTCCCCCATTACGGGTGGTGAAGGGAATATTGAATTCCTGGCATGTTGGGAATGGAAGAGACCATCCGATGTGCAGGGCGAGGCTGAACCGTTGGATACAGCGAGAATTGCGGCTGTCGTCCAAGAAGCAGCGAACACGTTTACAGGAAACTCATCCACCAAAGGGTGAGTTTCTTTTGTTTGAAAGGCCCAATCCTCCTCGAAAAAAAAGGAAATCGATCCGTAGCCTCGAATATATTCTCGAGGTGATTCGTAATGGGACACAGTGATGAAATTGTCATGGTCGGTATCGTGGTAATCGCTGTATTATGGGCTTATTTTGGACTTAGAAGATGGCTGCATTCCCCACTTCGTACGAACTACTCAAGCGTGCCAATCCATACCGAAATGAATGAGAACACCGTCGCATTCCAATTGATGGAACAGGATGGTTATGAGATCATCGGTGGTAAGGTTCGAATCCCATTTTATTTTCTTGTGAATGATATACAATTAGATAGCCGGTTATTCGTGGATTACGTAGCGAGGCGAGATGGACAGACCTACATTGTAAAGGTTGCTCGCGATCGTAAACCCATCGAGTGGACAGCCAGCAGCGTGAGAGATCGGCTGTTGCCTTATTTTCTGCTGTACAGTGATATTGATGGGATTCTATATGTAGATGAGAAGGAACAGCAATTACAACAAATTCATTTTCAACTTGAAGAAGAGTGAGGGATTTTATGAAGGGAAATCGTCATATCAAAATTCGTGAAATTATAACGAACCGAGAAATTGAGACGCAGGACGATTTGGTCGAGGCATTACGGTCTTCGGGATTTCATGTGACACAAGCGACGGTATCTAGAGATATGAAAGAATTGCATTTGATTAAAGTACCGATGGATGATGGGCGGTATAAATATTCATTGCCAACAGATCAACGCTTCAATCCGGTACAGAAACTAAAGCGGGCGCTCGTCGACAACTTTGTACATATTGATTCGACGAATAACCTGATCGTTATGAAGTGTTTACCAGGAACAGCGAACTCGATTGCCGTTCTTATGGACAATCTTGAATGGACTGAGATTATGGGGACGATTTGTGGGGATGACACGATGTTGATCATTTGTCGCACGAAAGAAGATAGTGATAAGATCGTCGGGCAAATCATGTCCTTTATTTCATAATTTTCTTAAGTTGGGGGTGGCCGGATGTTAGCGGCTGTATCAATACGAAATCTTGCGGTGGTCGAGGCGGTGACCGTCTCTTTTCATAACGGGTTTCATGTACTGACAGGGGAGACCGGTGCAGGTAAATCGATCATCATTGATGCGTTAAGTTTAGTCATCGGCGGACGTGGTTCAGCAGATTTGGTGCGGTATGGGTGTGATAAGGCCGAAGTTGAGGCGCTGTTCGAACTGCCTCCCGATCATCCGGTATGGTCCGTGATGGCGAATCTAGGCATCATGGCGTCAGCTGAGGAGCATTTGGTGATTCGTCGTGAGCTCAGCTCGCAAGGAAAGAGCATGAGCCGCATTAATGGACAGCTGGTGAATTTATCGATGCTGCGAGAGATAGGTGAGCATTTGGTGAATATTCATGGTCAGCATGAACATCAATCGCTCCTGAAGGTCGATAAGCATTTATCTTTGCTGGATACGTTCGGTGAAGCGACCATCGGACCTGTGAAGGATGCGTATCAGCAGGTCTATGCTCGTCATTCTAAGTTACGTAGAGAGCTGCAGGAGCTCGAGGATTCCAGCCAAAAGGCCTATCAGATGCTTGATCTATATCGGTTCCAGATCGAAGAAATATCGAATGCTGGACTCAAGATCGGTGAAGATGAATTGTTAGCGGAGGAAAAACGCAAGCTTGCGAATGCGGAACGGATGATGGATTCCGTAAACGACGCCTATGGACAAGTCTATGGTAATAAAGGTTTGGATGCACTCGGTAAGGCTGTCTCCAAATTAGAGGATATTATGGCCTTCGATTCACAGCGGCTTGGACCGATTGTGGAGCAGCTCCAGTCCGCCTTTTATCAAATTGAGGATGTCGCCTTTCAACTGCGGGATTATCGTGAAGAGATCGAATTCAACCCTGTACGGCTTGAAGAAGTGGAGCAGCGTCTGGATCTGATCTCATCTTTCCGTCGGAAATATGGCGACAATGTGGAAGAGATCTTGAACTATCTGGAACGAATCCGTAAAGAAACGGACATGATTGAGAATAAAGATGAAATGATCCAGAAACTGCAGCAGCAAGTGGATCAAGAATTTGTACAGCTTGTTAAGCTTGCAGGACAGCTTAGCGGGCTTCGTAAGCAATGTGCTGAACAATTAGCCTCTGAGATGGAAGCGGAGCTCAAGAGCCTCCAGATGGAGCGTACGCGGCTTGAGGTTAAATTGGAACGAATGGAAGCCCCTGACGGTCTTGATGTCGATGGGGTACCTGTAAGATTTACGAAACATGGATATGATTCGGCGGAGTTCCTGATTTCTCCGAACCCTGGAGAACCTTTGCGTTCATTACATAAAATTGCGTCAGGTGGGGAATTGTCCCGGATGATGCTTGCGTTGAAATCGATTTTTGCCACGATTGATCGTGTTCCTGTCTTGGTATTCGACGAAGTGGATACAGGAGTTAGTGGTCGCGCTGCACAATCGATCGCTGAGAAAATGTCATCTTTATCCCGTCAGTGTCAAGTATTCTCGATTACACATTTGCCACAGGTGGCTTGTATGGCAGATCATCATTATTTAATTCAGAAGAATGTCGTTGAAGGGCGCACCATGACACAGGTTGAAGAACTTGTGGAAGAGGGTCGGATCAAGGAGTTGGCACGGATGCTCGGCGGCGTGGAAATCACCGAAAAAACGCTGCATCACGCACAAGAAATGTTAATTTTAGCGGATACAAGGAAAGCGGTCTAGGAATCATTTGCAGTAATAAAACGCTCTAGCCAAGGTTATCTTAAAGGTACGCAATTGGCGACAACCTTTCTCGTCAAGCGATAGAAGGAAAGGGAGCGTGTGACACCTTGAACTCCAAGCAGAGCAAAAGATTTCTTGGTCTTTTACTTGTCTTCTTCGTTTGTATGCTTAGTACAACGGCACCTTTTCAGTATTTCTCGACGTTCCCGAGTGAAATTAGGTTATTCTCGGGACAGCAAAAGGAACTTCGGCTGAATATGCCGGTAATGGCCCAGGCGGTGATTGATCACCCCGATATCATTTCGGTCAATGGAACAGCACAGCCATCTTTGAACGTCTCCCTGAGGGAGCCAATTCGTCTGAAGACACAGCAAAGCGGTCAAGCGGAATTAAAGCTTCGCTTATTTGGCAAGATTCCACTGAAGACCGTTAAAGTGAATGTTGTGCCTGATTTGAAGGTCATTCCTGGCGGGCAGACGATTGGTGTCAAAGTAAAATCAGCCGGTATTCTGGTTGTCGGGCATCATCTGGTTGCTGTGAATGGTCAGCGTAAAGTGTCTCCCGGTGAGGATGCAAACATTCAAATGGGTGATTTGATTACTCGAATGAATGGGAAATTCCTGAATGATGTCACCAAAGTAGCACCTGTTGTCACTGCTGCTGGGGAATCCAAACAACCGATTGAGCTGACGATTAAGCGGAATCAGTCCGAGTTTACAACCCAATTAACACCCGCTTATGATGTAGAAGAGAAGACATGGCGTCTTGGACTCTATATCCGGGACTCTGCAGCTGGTGTTGGAACGCTGACGTTTTATGCTCCTGATCAAGGTGTATTCGGTGCATTAGGGCATGTCATCACTGACATGGATACGCAGACACCGATTGTTGTTGGCGACGGAGAAATTGTTCAGTCGAACGTCACTTCCATTTCTAAGAGCCAGAATGGGGAACCCGGTGAGAAAAAAGCTTATTTCCTCAAAGAGAGTAAAGTTCTTGGGAATGTCGAGCGAAATACGCATTTCGGTATTTTTGGCAAAATGAAAGAAAATCCTGATCACAGCTTATTTAAGGAAGGAATTCCGGTTGCTTTTGCAGAGGATGTGAAAATCGGTCCTGCCCAGATCCTTACCGTTATTGACGGTCAGCAGGTAGAACGCTTTGATATCGAAATTGCGCACGTCACACATCAGTCGAGTCCTGCGACCAAAGGGATGGTTATCCGAATTACTGACCCACGTTTAATTGATAAGACAGGTGGGATCGTACAAGGCATGAGCGGTAGTCCGATTATTCAAAATGGGAAGCTGATCGGTGCCGTAACACATGTATTTGTAAATGATCCGAAATCCGGCTATGGATGCTTTATTGAATGGATGCTGCAGGACGCAGGTGTGATGCTGAGATCCTCGAACACAAATCTTAAGGCGAGCTAGCAGCCTTAAGATTTTTTGTCGAATTGAAACGAACGTTGTTGTGAAATGTAGCAAAATAATTATTATAAAATATATTGTGAAAAAAATAAAGAAAATAATTATTCGACAGAAGGAATTTAATGGTGTATGTCGAATTTCTATTCTCGGACAGGTAAAAAAGAAAATTTTACTAGGAATTAAGGGAGGATATCGTGTGCAAAAGATTGAGGTATTGTTAGCAGACGACAACCGGGAGTTTACAAACTTATTGGCAGAGTATTTTTCGGAGCAAGGAGATATGAGCGTAGCAGGTATTGCTTATAATGGGGAGGAAGTATTACGTATCATTGAAGAATCCCGTCAAGTGCCAGATGTGATTATCCTGGATATCATTATGCCACATTTGGATGGACTAGGTGTTCTAGAACGGTTACGTGAGATGAATTTGAGCCCGCAGCCGAAAGTGATTATGCTGACCGCATTTGGACAAGAAAATATTACACAGCGCGCTGTTCAGCTTGGAGCTTCCTATTACATACTAAAACCATTTGATCTGGAAATTCTTGCGAATCGTGTTCGTCAATTGGTGGGTACACAAAGCCTTAGTTCGTCTTCCGGCAGTATGTCAATCTCGAATACCGTGAAGTCGTCGAGCAATGTAGTACCAATCGCCAAAGGCGGTAAGAACTTAGACGCGAATATCACATCCATTATTCATGAAATTGGTGTACCTGCCCACATCAAAGGATATCAATACTTGCGCGAAGCGATTACTATGGTCTACAATAACATCGAAATTCTTGGTGCTATTACGAAGACTTTGTATCCGGCGATCGCCGAGAAATTCAAAACGACACCATCACGTGTCGAGCGTGCGATCCGTCATGCGATTGAAGTGGCATGGACGCGTGGCAACATCGACAGCATCTCTTACTTGTTCGGCTACACAATCAACATCTCGAAGTCGAAGCCTACCAACAGTGAATTCATTGCGATGGTGGCGGATAAGCTGCGGATTGAGCATAAGGTGAGCTAAAAGTGAAATAGTAGAAAATAAAAAGGCTGCAATTCGCAGCCTTTTTTTGCATTATCAGAAGCATGTACATATAATGTTCAATAGCATGATGTTTGTTGGATTTTCCGTTAAATATCATGTATCATGGCAGTTAAAATAGCATTTACATGCTCCATCATAATGTACATAGGGAGAGTATTTGAAATGGAACATCATGAACAGAACATTGATCAGAGACTAACGAATCTCACTCGTCAAATAAATGCTTTAGATGAGAAATTAAATGTGATCTTGGAGTTTTGTTTGAAACAAAACGGTTATTCGCAGGAATTAAAAACGGATTTAAATGGTCTTAGGGAAGAGATGAAATCCATGAAGATGCTCTCGATCATGAATCATGAACCTAGAGCAGCTCATTCAAGTGTTGTATCTGTCGGTGGATTGACAGCAGAACCGATGATACTACAGCCTACAGCAGCAGTTCCCTCGCAACGTAAAGTATGTCCGGAATGCGGGGCTGTCGATCAAATGGAACAAATTAAGGACACCATCTATGATGAGCATGGGAATGTACTACGTACAGATGCTCCTGCGCTGGAATGCCAAATTTGTGGAGAGATAGTTCATCTTTAATGAATTGTATTTTCAAGTAGAAACCGTCCAGTACATGTACTAGACGGTTTTTGTGATGTACTTATTGTTGGTCTTCAGCAGATTGCGCAGCAGCCGAGGATTGATTTGTAAAAGCTTCAGCCGCTTCTTCCGCAGAGAACTCTGTATCGGATGTATTCGCAGCAGGCATTTTATTGAGTTCTGTGGATTGAACCTCCGCTTTTGAAGCTTGATTGTGAGAATTATTGTTCATGTTGACACCTCCTTCATTCCATAACAGCCATAGGTTTCCACGATTTGTGATTTTCATGCACGATAAGTGGAATTTTTATTATACCTTGTTACTAGATAGAGATTCCTATTTCGATCTTTTATTTACAATAATGTAATTTTTCATAACTTATTTAGAATCCAGCATCTACCATTCATTTACAAAAACAAGTGGTTTTAGTGACTATAGTCCTATTTTAAAAGTTACAAAAACGTAACTTATATGAATTTGGTCCGATAGTAGGTTTAGAAGACTACTGGTATAGTAAATAGAGTAATTGGAATTGAACTAAACAATTTGATAGTAAAAGTCAATATTGCAATATTTTGACAGTGTAATCACAAACACATCACATTCATAAGCGGTACTGTATTTCGCAGTATCGGACATCAGGGAGGATACTTAATCATGAAAAAGATGTTACTAGGCCTTATTATGTGCACTATGGCATTCCAAATGGGTGCAACGACAATCCGTGCAGCGAGCGCACCAGTCGCAAATCAGACAAGCTCTAATTTGGGACAAGGTTCAAACACAACGAACTTGCTAGTTGATGAAAGCGATCCGGATCTGCCTAACTTGGAAGAGGTATCGACATTTGCGGCGGCGTCATCTAAAGCAGTTCAGACAGCTGCCGGCGCAAAACTTGCAACAGTGAAAAATAAAGTGAATTTGCGAGTAGGACCTTCTACAGCAACAAGGGTGCTGCGCAATCTGCCAGCAGGTGAGAAAATAACAATACTGGGTCAAGCGAATGCAAGCTGGTACCATGCACAAGACAGTTCAGGTAATATCGGATACTTAAGCACCGCAGCGAAATATCTTAATATTACGGGAAATGCAGAGTCAGGCCGAATTGTCGCAAGAGTAAATTTAAGAACCCAACCATCGACGAATGGAGCAATTATTAAGAAATTAGAATCTGGCCATGTCGTAGGCATACTGAAGAAAGTCGATGCTAATTGGTTGCAAGTATGGGATGGAGAAGGTCAGGTTGGTTACATAAGCTCAAGCAGTAAATATATAGAAATTGGCGGTACGGTTGCTCCAACGCCGTCTTCGTCTAAAGTCGAGAAAGTCATTACTACAGGAAAGAAATATTTAGGTGTCCCTTACGAGTTCGGATCCGATCGTAATACGACTAAAACCTTTGATTGCTCTGATTTTGTCAGACAAGCCTATAAGGAAGCGTTAGGTATTGTATTACCATCGGATTCACGCAAGCAGGGTGCTTGGGTGAAGAGCAATTCAACAGCGAAGAAAAGTATTGCCTCATTGAAACGCGGAGATCTGATGTTCTTTATGTCCTATAAAGGTTCCAAAGCTTCTTATTACAATGGTGTGAATAAGAACACGGAACGGATTACTCATGTGGGAATCTACCTTGGAAATAATCAAATTTTGCACACGTATTCTACCAAATCAGGCGGTGTTCGTATCGATTCAATCCAGAATACAGCTTGGGAACATCGTTTCTTATTCGGCGGTAGTGTCGTTCAATAGAAGTGTATTGTGGAGAGCCCTCTGAACCAGAAATGGAATCAGAGGGCTTTTTATAGTTGGGAACCTCCTGTTGGAGGCAGAATACAATAGATGGAAGAAATGAACCGGAGGAGGTGAGGTGTACGATGGCATCAAGTCAACATCCCAATACGCAGAGAAATGATGTATTTAATCGAGATCATAAACACTTGCATGCCAATCAACGTCACCCTTATCTCGATTTATCGATACAGCAATGGGCTGTGATCATTGCGTTATTCTCAAATGCCCTGTTCATCGAATCTGTCATAGTCAACCGGAATAAAACGATTCAAGTGATTTTGGCAGGAGATTTCAGTAAAATGACGGGCGCATTCTCGCCGAATAATCTGACAGATGGTTCATTAGCGTTGTTCGAAGCCATAGAAGCGGCGGAAGAGGCAACTCATTCTCACATACAACACCACCCGCCGCACCGGGACGCGGTTGAAAAGAAAGATGTGTTCAAGTCGAAGAAAAAGAAAAAACGATCAGATAAGCATAGGTAGTAATTTGTTCATGTGAATTGCTTGATCCTGAATTATAGTGCAAACCAAAAAGTAATCGTAAAGAAGCGTCCAGTTCACAAAATTGGCGCTTTTTTGATATTGTTAAATACTTGGCTTGGATTTTTAGTTAAAGTAATTTTAAAGTTGAATTTTGGAAATAGAAGAAGGATTATGTAAAATAGTGTCGAAGTGATATAAGTCAAAGTTATATTTTCAGAAAATTGGGGGAATTAGTGTGAAAAAGTTACAAATTATGGTATTGGTATTATCAGCATTTTTAGTGTTCACAGCTTGTGGCAGTAAGGCGGATATCAAAAAGTCAGAAGACCAAGGAACAACAGCAACAACGACATCTACGGCAGATAAACCCGCTGAAGCTGAGAAAAAAGAAGAGAAGAAAGCTCCTGAATCATATAAAGTTGGAGATGCAGTTGATTTCAACAGCTTGACTGTTACTCTGAATGGAGTTAGAGAATCCGAAGGGAAATTGATTAAGCCTAAAGATGGAAAGAAATTCGTCGTTGTTGATGTAACTGTAGAAAATAAAGGAGATGCAGATAAAACAATTTCATCCCTTATTCAAACAGCAATGTCAGACGGTGACGGTTATAGTTATTCGATTGCGCTCTCAGACGATGAAAAAGCTAGTTTAAACGGAAATGTGGCTGCAGGGAAAAAGTTACGTGGAGAAGTTACATTTGAATTGCCAAAAGAAGCTAAAGAACTTGAATTTACCTTTAAAGGAGCACTTGAAAAAGGTTCAATTACTTGGAAATTGTAATTTAATTGAAAAAGAGCACTCTCTGACAATTGTTAGAGAGTGCTCTTTTTATTTCCCTATGGTAATTATCCCTGCGGTCTCGCCCGCTTCTTCTTAAATCGTGGTGCCACATAATTCCGTTTACGATCGCGATAGAATGTCCATCCTCCAATGAAGATGATGCCGAATGCGAAGAGGACAAGCCCACCAAGGAATGGAAGCCATGTAAAGTCCGGCGATATTCCTGTATTGCCATGTTCTGAGAAATAGCCGAATAAGGCATCTTTCATAAGAAGAAATCCGTAAGTCGCAGCAAGACCGGGGATTACGAGCAGCAGAATTGCGATAAATCTGGAGATCATTAGTTTCATAACTTGCCCTCACCCTGAAATTGAATATATTTCTATCATACAATGGTTGGGAAAGGTTGTCTAATGAAAGAAGCTTGCTTGGTAAACATCTCAAAACAAGGTACAATAGTCACAGGAAAACGAAGATGAAATGAATGTGTACATATCGGGAGGTTCGAGAAACGATGGCATTGAACTATGATGTAGCAGTACTTGGTGGCGGGATCGGCGGCTATACGGCGGCGATACGCGCAGCTCAACTCGGTAAGAAAGTGGCGATTATTGAGCAAGATTCACTTGGGGGCACCTGCCTTCATCGAGGCTGTATTCCGAGCAAGACTTTCCTGCGTAGTGCAGAGGTGTATGCAACACTTCAGGAACGTGAGCAATTTGGTATCTTTGCAGACAACATTTCCGTACAATTTGATAAAATACAGCAGCGCAAAGCAGGTATTATAAATCAACTTCATCGCGGCGTTATTTACTTGATGCAAAAAAATAAGATCGATGTTATCCAAGGAAAAGGGCGCGTAATCGGACCTTCGATCTTCTCACCGAAGAGCGGTGCAGTCGCTGTCGAATTGCAGGATGGGGAGATGGAGACGATTGTTTCCACGAATCTGATTATTGCGACGGGTTCACGTCCGCGCACACTACCCGGCATCGAGATTGATGGACAGTATGCAATGACAAGTGATGAAGCACTAGAAATGAAGGAATTGCCTAAATCGATCATCATCGTCGGTGGCGGCGTGATCGGGGCTGAATGGGCATCCCTTCTAAGCGATTTTGGTGTCGAGGTGACTGTAGTAGAAATGGCTGCCCATTTATTGCCGACGGAAGATCAAGAGTTAGGCAGTGAATTGCAGCGGTTACTGAAAAAACGTGGTGTTCGTGTGCTTACCGGAGCAACGCTTCATCCAGAGAGCTACAGCACAGAGAATGGACACGTCCATATTCAGGTGACAGTAAAAGGATCGCAAGAGACGCTCCAGGCTGAGAAGCTGCTCTTATCTGTCGGCAGACAAGCCAATATTCATCAAATCGGTCTGGAAAATACAGACATTAAAGTGGATCGCGGCGTCATCGTTGTGAACGAATATATGCAGACGACAGAACCACATATCTATGCCATTGGCGATGTCATTGGCGGGCTTCAACTCGCTCATGCCGCAGCGCACGAAGGGATTGTTGCAGCGGAACGCATCGCAGGTCTCCATCCGCACATGGCAGAGCCGCATCTTGTACCGCGTTGTATCTATACACGTCCTGAAGTGGCGAGTGTAGGGTGGACGGAGAAGCAGGCGACAGAGCAAGGAAGACAAGTGAAGGTGGCGAAAGTCTCCTATAAATCCATCGGTAAGGCGCTTGTCTATGGAGATAATAATGGATTCGTGAAAGTGATTGCGGATCAAGAAACGAATGATATTCTGGGTGTCCATATGATTGGTCCTCATGTAACCGATCAAATCTCGGAAGCTGTACTCGCGCAGATTCTCGATGCAACGCCGTGGGAAGTGGGGCAATCCATCCATCCGCATCCGACTTTATCAGAAATTATGGGTGAAGCCATGCTTGCAATTGATGGAAAAGCGACAGGGATCTAGGCATGTCTGGATTAAAGAACATTTTCTTTTTTTCTGAAAAGGGATTATAATATGTTTATCTCCTAGTCTTAGTACCAGGTTATAAAACCAAACGGGAAGAAAAAGGATGGTGTTTACGTGAATTCAGAAACTTCCGTACAACAACAATCGAAGCATGAAATGCTCGGACTTAGTCATCAACAAGTCATTGACATGTACAAATATATGCGTATGGCCAGAATGTACGATGAACGCTGTCTCGTACTGCAACGTGCGGGGAAAATTAATTTCCACGTGTCAGGGATCGGTCAAGAAGCAGCGCAAGTGGCTGCAGCCTTCGCTTTGGATCGCGAGAAAGATTATTTCCTTCCATACTACCGGGATTATGGATTCGTACTCGCCGTTGGCATGACCTTGAGAGAATTAATGCTCTCGCTCTTCGCCAAAGCGGAAGATCCGAATAGTGGCGGCCGTCAAATGCCAGGCCATTTTGGAAGCAAACGTCTTCGGATTGTTACGGGTTCAAGTCCAGTAACAACACAAGTGCCGCATGCGGTAGGTATTGCACTCGCAGCGAAGATGAAGAAGAAAGATCATGTCTCATTCGTTACATTCGGTGAGGGATCCAGCAACCAAGGGGATTTCCATGAAGGTTGTAACTTCGCGGGTGTTCATAAATTACCTGTCATTTTTATGTGTGAGAACAATCAATATGCCATTTCGGTGCCGGTACATAAACAGTTGGCTGGCAAAGTGAGTGACCGTGCGCTTGGTTATGGGTTTCCAGGTATTCAAGTTGACGGGAATGATGTGCTTGAAGTATATCGTGTCATGAAGGAAGCTCGTGAACGTGCTATTGCCGGTGAGGGTCCAACGTTAATTGAAGCGATGATGTATCGTTTGTCTCCGCACTCTACGTCAGACAATGATCTTGCTTATCGTACAAAAGAAGAAGTCGATGAGAACTGGAAAAAAGACGGTGTCGTCCAATTCCAAAAATATTTGATGGCATGCGGAATCTGGTCTGAAGAGCAAGAAGTAGAGCTGGCAGCGTTGATTGCCAAGCAGATCAAAGAAGCAACGGAATATGCCGATCAAGCACCATTCCCGAAACCGGAAGATACGCTGCTTCACGTGTATGCTGAAGATGGAGAGGTGAATGCATAATGCCGGTCATGGAATATATTGATGCGATTCGTCTAGCGATGCGAGAAGAGATGGAGCGCGATGAAGATGTGTTCGTTCTTGGGGAAGACGTTGGTACGAAAGGCGGCGTGTTCACAACGACGAAAGGTCTGATGGAACAGTTCGGGGAAGCTAGAGCACTTGATACACCGCTAGCCGAATCTGCGATCGCGGGTGTTGCGATTGGAGCGGCGATGGTCGGCATGAAGCCGATTGCTGAGATGCAATACTCTGATTTCATGTTCCCTGCAACGAATCAGATTATTAGTGAAGCAGCCAAAATACGCTACCGTTCGAATAACGATTGGACATGTCCTGTCGTGATTCGTGCGCCAATTGGCGGGGGGATTTTTGGCGGTCTATACCATTCGCAGTGTCCTGAATCGGTATTCTTAGGGACCCCAGGTCTGAAGATCGTTGCGCCATACTCCGCGTATGATGCGAAAGGTCTGCTCAAAGCAGCGGTTCGTGACCCGGATCCAGTTATTTTCTTCGAGAATAAGAAATGTTATAAACTGATTACGGGCGATGTTCCTGCGGACGATTATGTGGTGCCAATTGGCACAGCAAATGTACTTCGTGAAGGAACAGACATTACAGTCATCAGCTACAGTCTTCCGCTTCATTTTGCCATGCAGGCTGCTGAAGAGCTTGCGAAGGAAGGCATTAGCTCTCATATTCTAGATCTGCGTACGATCCAACCGCTGGATAAGGAAGCGATTCTAGAAGCCGCGAGGAAGACGGGCAAAGTGCTCATTATTCACGAGGATAACAAAACAGGCGGAGTCGGGGCCGAGGTGTCCGCGATTATTGCCGAGGAAATGCTCTTCGAGCTTGATGCGCCAATTATGCGCCTATGCGGGCCAGATGTACCTGCGATGCCAATTAGTCCGCCAATGGAACGGTTCTTCATGCTCAATAAAGATAAAGTTCAAGAGGCAATGCGTAAGCTGGCATTATTCTAACCACAAATAAAATTGATTCGTTTCGCAGCAAACGGAACATTCAAATTCTATTTGGCGATAAAACCTACCTCTAAACGCGGTCGCTCATCCTTGGAGTGCCCCGAATTGGAGGTTTTCTCATGGTTCAATCGTTGCCTCTGGGTGACGTATATTGAAAAAGTTCAGGAGATGAGAGTATGTCAAAACCTACTACATTCGTGGAGATCACGATGCCGCAGTTCGCTGAATCGCTCGTATCAGCGACGATTGGAAAGTGGTTGAAGCAGCCTGGAGATCCGGTGGAGCAATATGAGCCCCTCTGTGATGTCATTACCGATAAAGTAAACGCTGAACTACCATCGACGGTTGAAGGGGTTCTGCGTGAAATTCTCGTGGAAGCTGGAGAGACTGTCGATGTCGGCACAGTGATTGCATATGTTGAAGTTGCAGGTACAGGAGCTAATACAGCACCGGAAGCTTCTAGCAGTACGGTGGCAATTGAGGAGCCTGTATTACAAGGCGATCAGAGCATGAGACACCGCTACTCGCCAGCTGTACAACAGCTTGCAGGAGAACATGGTGTAGATCTGAATCAAGTGATCGGCACAGGTTTAGGCGGGCGCATTACACGCAAAGATGTACTGCAGTTCGTGGAACAAGGCCAATCGGCTGGCAAAAATCCAGCGTCGGAGCAAGCCGCACCTTCGAATCAAGGGGGATCAATCAACCCGGTCCGTCACTCCGGATTGCATTTGTCTGAATCTCCGCGTATTCCGAAGATTGAAGTGGAGAAACAACAAACGGTCGGAAACAACGAATATTTCATTGATGTTACGCCGATTCGTAATACGATTGCGCGCAATATGCGCCAAAGCGTAACAGAGATCCCACATGCTTGGACGACGATTGAGGTCGATGTGACGAATCTTGTGGTACTTCGTAACAAGTACAAAGATGAGTTCATGCGTCGTGAAGGCATTAACCTGACGTATCTCGCGTTCTTGCTCAAAGCTGTCGTCAATGCGATCAAAGACTATCCAATCATTAACTCCGTTTGGGCCGTTGACAAAATTATTGTGAAGAAGGATATTAACTTATCCCTTGCCGTCGGAACGGAAGATTCAGTACTTACGCCGGTAATTAAAAAAGCCGATACGCTGAATATCGCCGGACTTGCTCGTGAAGCTGATCGCCTTGCGAAGGCAACGCGTGCAGGTACTTTGAAGTTGGATGATTTGCAAGGCGGAACCTTTACCATTAACAATACCGGGTCCTTTGGCTCGATTCTCTCTTATCCGATCATTAACTATCCACAAGCGGCGATTCTTACGTTCGAGTCGATCGTCAAACGTCCTGTCGTCATTAATGACATGATTGCTATACGTTCGATGGCGAACCTCTGCTTGTCTCTAGACCATCGGATTCTAGACGGCGTCATCTGCGGCCGCTTCTTACAGCGCGTCAAAGAGAACATGGAAAGTTATGATCTCGATACTAAATTGTACTAAGTGTACTTTGGAAAGCGTGTGAAACAATAACATGAGTCAGACACTACAAGTCAATTACTATCCGATGATGGAATATGGCCAGGCTTGGGATATGCAGAAATCACTCGTCAAGCAAATCGATCGAGAAGAGGCTTCCTCTTCTCTGATCCTGCTCGAGCACCCACCGACCTATACCATTGGTTCACAGCGACATCCAGAACATCTGCTCTTGAATGAGGCTGAATTGCAGGAGAAGGGTATCTCGGTATTCGAAATTGATCGCGGTGGCGATATTACGTACCATGGCCCGGGTCAATTGGTGGGATATCCACTTGTCATTCTGGATGGGGAAAAACTAGATTTGCGCGGGTATTTAAGACACCTGGAGCAAGTCATTATTAATTATTTAGCGAAATATAATATTGAGGGCAGTCGTAAGCCTGATTATACAGGCGTGTGGGTTGGAGATACGAAAATAGCCGCGATCGGAGTCAAGTTCAATAAACGTAGACACCGGCGCGGCTTCGTGACGAGCCATGGATTTGCATTTAACATTAAATCGGGAATCCAGCATGAAGGATTCACCGGAATCGTTCCTTGCGGCATTCAGCAGTTCGGCGTGACCTCGCTTGAAGATATCACGAATTTGCCTTTTACCGTGGAGCAAGTGGCTTCCGAGATCATTCCATACTTCTTGGAAGAGTTCGGATTTGAGCTTGTCCAGCAATAATTAGGAGTATAAGAACGGCTCAATGACCATGAAGAGGGTTGATCCCACCATGGCTGCCAGCATGAGATAAACAACAACGCGAAACCATTTTTTTTGATTCATTAGGATGTATTCTCCTTTAACTAGAATTGAATGTGTAAGTTCTCGGGGTTGAGTTCTATTTTAACGCATGATGACGCGGGAGGGAAGTCCGATGGTACAACAAGAACGATTAGTACAGCAATTTATTAGCTTGGTTCAAGTTGATAGCGAGACGAAATACGAGCAGGAAATCTCCAAGGTGTTAAAACAGAAATTTACGGATCTCGGATTATCGTGGACGGAAGATGATGCAGCTGAGAAAACCGGTCATGGCGCAGGCAATTTGTTCGTGATGCTTCCGGCTACGGCAGGGCAAGAACATCTCCCAACGATTTTCTTCACATCGCACATGGATACCGTAACACCTGGCAAAGGGATTAAGCCAAGCATCGGAGAAGACGGCTACATACGCAGTGATGGCACAACTATTCTTGGTGCAGATGACAAAGCAGGTCTTGCTGCGATGTTCGAAGCGATTCAAGTGATGCAGGAGAACAACATTTCACATGGACCGATCCAATTCGTGATTACAGTCGGTGAGGAGTCCGGTTTATTCGGGGCTCGTTCGATGGATGCGAAGCATATGGTAGCGCAATACGGCTATGCACTCGATTCGAACGGTGAAATCGGCGGTATTGCAGTTGCTGCACCGACGCAAGCAAAGATTTTCATGAAAATTTACGGCAAGTCTGCACATGCGGGTGTGAACCCAGAGGATGGCGTAAGTGCAATCCAAGTGGCAAGCAAGGCAATTTCACGTATGAAATTAGGCCGAATTGATCATGAGACGACAGCGAATATTGGAAAGTTCGAAGGCGGCGGCGCAACGAATGTCGTGTGTGACTTCGTGCAGATTGACGCAGAAGCGCGCAGTATTGTCCAAGACAAAGTGGAGGCTCAAGTTGCTTCGATGAAAGAGGCCCTGGAGTCGGCTGCGGCAGATATGGGAGCACGCGCGGAATTTGAGCATGTCATTCTATACCCGGCGTACAAATACACGGAGCAAGACGAGGTTGTACAGCTTGCGATGAAGGCGATTCGGAATATTGGCAAGACGCCTCGAACATTCCATACTGGCGGTGGCAGCGATGCGAATATCTTTAATGGCTTCGGCATTCCGACCGTGAACTTGTCCGTTGGTTATGAAGATATTCACACAACCAAGGAACGAATCAAGGTGGAAGATATGGTTAGCTTGACGCAGTTAGTCATCGAAATCGTCAAACTCGTCGATTAATAAAATAAATTTTGTAAACTCCTTAGCGATGATGCTCATCGTTAAGGAGTTTTTGGATTTTTAGGCAATGAGGTACGGGATTGAAGAACGGCATGTAACGATGTCTGATCGGAGTGCCCCTTTCCCAGCTGGCGTAGATGATGGCGAATTTCCCATGCTTTACCGACCATTTGCAATTGTTCCTGAGCGATATAAATTTTCATCCGATCGTCCTCCTAAGGTTTAGGTCTTGGGCTTACAATTTGATATAATTCAGTCATATGAACATATGGGACAAGTTATGCAGCCCAATCCAAAAATCAGAGAAAAATAAGGAGAGTTGAATGACCATGACCGATCAGAAGGAGAAGTTCGAAGAGATTACACTTAGCACGGAGCCTATTTTTCAAGGGAGAGTCATTTCATTACAAGTGGATACCGTGCGACTTCCCGATGGGAACACGGCTAAGAGAGAAATCGTGAAGCATCCTGGCGCTGTCGGCGTACTTGCATTGCTTCCGGAAGGGATGCTGGTCGTCGAGCAATACCGTAAGCCTTTAGGCCGCTCACTGGTTGAGATTCCTGCTGGGAAGCTGGATGCAGGCGAAGATCCGATGGATGCAGCTCGAAGAGAGTTAGAAGAAGAGACAGGGTATCGCTGCGGTCAAATTCGGCATCATAGCTCATTCTATACTTCACCAGGGTTTGCTGATGAGATGATCCACCTCTATATTGCTGAGGAACTGGGGCAAGGTGAGCGCAATCTCGATGAAGATGAATTCGTGGACGCGAAGATAATCACATTGGCTCAAGCCGAACAATATATCGCTGATGGACGTATTCGGGATGCGAAGACCATGATGGCAGTATACGCGTGGAAGCTCTACACATTAACAGGGCAAATCGGATGATGCAGCGCAGTAAGGAGCCAACGGCACTTCGACATTACTTTGCTGACCTGCACATTCATATTGGCCGAACCGAGCAGGGGAACGCGGTGAAGATCAGTGGGAGTCGGGATTTGACGTTTGCCAATATTGCGCATGAAGCGGCCAATCGGAAAGGCATTGAATTGATTGGTATTATCGATAGCCATGCGCCATCCGTTCAGACGGATATCATGCGTTGTCTGGATCGTGGAGAGATGGAAGAAGTAGACGGCGGAGGGATTCGCTATAAGGATACGACGATCTTGCTCGGCAGTGAGATTGAGGTTCGTGATCCTGGCATGGGTGCAGCGCATTTGCTTATTTACTTGCCCACATTGACCCACATGCAGGAGTTCACCTCCTGGATGTCACGTCATATGAAGAATGTAGAGCTCAGCTCGCAGCGTATTTATGTAACAGCACGAGAACTGCAATCTGAGGTCGTAAGTCGGGGCGGATTGTTTGTGCCTGCTCATATTTTTACGCCGCATAAGAGTGTCTACGGAAGCTGTTCTGCGCGGATGGCGGACTTGCTGGATCTGGATCAAATTCATGGGGTTGAATTGGGGTTAAGCGCGGACTCGGAGATGGCTGGACTCATCTCTGAACTAGACCGATATTCTTTCTTGACGAATTCCGATGCGCATTCCCTGGCGAAGATCGGAAGAGAATACAATGTGCTGCAGATGGCAGCGCCGAACTTTGAGGAGTTTGCTCGGGTATTGAACCGAGAAGCGGATCGGCATGTGGCGGCGAATTACGGGCTAAACCCGCGGCTTGGCAAATATCATCGGACTTACTGTAAGCAATGCGAATCCATTATTGATGAAGGCACGTCGACAGCGGCTAGATGTCCTTATTGCGGCGCAGCGAAGTTCGTTCGTGGCGTAATGGATCGCATTTGCGATATTGCAGATCGTGAGGAGCCTATCCTTCCTGCTTACCGCCCTCCTTATCACTATCAGGTACCTCTCGAATTTTTACCTGGATTTGGTCCGAAGAAACGGGAGGCACTCCTTGCGCGCTTCGGTACGGAGATGCATATTCTGCATCGAGCAACTGCACAGGAGTTGGCTGAGGTTGTGGGAGAAGTGCTCGCAGATGATATTATTCAAGCTAGAACAGGAAAACTAGGCATTGTAGCCGGCGGTGGGGGAACCTACGGCAAAATTACGAAAATATGAAAAGGTTCAGATAACTTTAATCATACTCTATCTTTCCCTCTCATAATCTAGTAATAGATGTACAAGGGAGGGAACAACGATGGTTCAGTTAATTCGCCAGACATTTCGCGATCAGATGAGTTTATATGTTTTTGTGGCCGTTTTATTTATTGTAGGGGTCGTATTCGGGGCGCTGATGGTCAATGCGCTCTCGCTTGAGCAGCAGCAGGAACTTAGCGGATATGTCGGTAATTTCATTCATACGATGGATGGGAAGAATACGCAGTATGCCTCGCAGACGTTCTGGACGAGCGCATTTGATAATATGAAATGGGTACTGCTGATCTGGGTTCTAGGCTTGTCTGTGGTCGGTTTGCCTTTTATTCTTGTACTGGACTTCGTGAAAGGGGTCTTAATCGGATTTTCGGTAGGGCTGCTCGCAGGACAATTTGCTTGGAAAGGGGTCCTATTCGCACTCGTCTCCATTGCACCGCAGAATATGATTGCGATCCCAGTGCTCTTCATTGTCAGTGTAGCCGCGATTTCTTTCTCCCTGTATATGATCCGGAGTCGTGTGATGATGCGTCGGAATTTCATGATTAAACAACCATTTCTTACGTACGTGACCTTAACAGCGACAATGGCTGTCACATTGCTCGGTATTTCGGCATTCGAGACTTGGGTCTCTCCGACCTTGATGCAGTGGGTTGCTCCAATGTTATTAGAGGCCGCCTAAGGGGTCGAATCTAGTAAATGAATTGACTTTATTCGCCCTAACACCCTATAATGAAAACAATGAAAAGGCATGCGGAAAGGTGTAAAGGGGGGTCATGATGGAAGAGCGGATCGATAAAATTAAACAGCAGCTTCAATCGCAAGGTTATAAGCTAACCCCGCAGCGTGAAGCAACAGTCCGGGTATTGCTCGAAAATGAAGACGATCACCTCAGTGCGGAAGATGTCTTTATGCTCGTCAAAGACAAAGCGCCTGAAATCGGATTGGCTACTGTATACCGAACCCTTGAGCTGCTCAGTGAACTGCATGTTGTTGAGAAATTAAATTTCGGCGATGGAGTTGCCCGTTACGACCTTCGTACGGATAGTAACAAACACCACCATCATCATTTAATTTGCGTACAATGTGGAGCTATGGATGAGATTCGTGAAGACTGGCTTGGACCGCTTGAAGAACGTCTCGAGGCCGAGTTCAACTTTACAGTGCTTGACCATCGGCTTGACTTTCAAGGCATATGCAGCAGATGCAAGGACAAGGAAAAGAATAAAGGGATGGATTCCTAACACGAAAGCTCTTCAGTCTCGTCATGAGACCCGAAGAGCTTTTTTTGTTACCACATAGGAAAGTTAACACTATTAAAGCGATAAAGCGTGTTAAAAAAATTTCCTATTGGCGATAAAAACTACCTTTAGACGCGTTCGCTCATCTTTGAAAGGACCTCGATAGAGTTTTTCTCATCCCTTTGGCAATAGAGAATATGCCAACTAACGCTTGCGCTTCTTGCTGGCGCTAATGAGCTTCAGTGCTGCGCGATTCACTTGTAACAGGCCGGCGCCTTGAGCAAGTCTGGAATAGCCTTTCAACTTAACGGCAGTCGATGTCATCAATTTGTTGATTTGATTCGTGGATAATCGTCGATTAAGACGCAGGAGAAGGGCTGAGCTGCCCGTGACATGCGGAGCAGAGAATGAAGTGCCTGAGCCAGTGGTCGTTCCCTTGCCGATCCGCAGTGATACGATATCTGCGCCTGGTGCGGTTAAGTCGATCCCTTTGCCTCGACTGCTGAAATCTGCAATTTGATTGCGTTTATTGGATGCAGCGACGGCGATGACCTCGGGATATTTCGCTGGCTCATCGATTCCTCCTGAATTTTTACCGCTGTTCCCTGCGGAAGCGACGATAACAATTCCCTTTCGATGGGCTTTGCGAACAACGCGACGAAGCGACGCGCTATGTTGGTTGAGTCCGAGACTCATATTAATGATTTGGATACGATGCTGGATGCACCATTCGATCCCTTCAATAATATCGGAGACGAACCCATTGCCAGAAGCATCCAGCGCCTTCACCGAATATAATTTAGCAAAAGGTGCAGCGCCTGTAATCATATTTCGATTCCCTCGGGCAGCTGTGACCCCAGCGACGAAAGTTCCATGGCCGTTATTGTCACGAAAGGATAGTTTCGGATTGATCGTGTTTATGCCACCGAAGACGTTCAGATCTGTACTCGGTCCGATGCCTGTATCGATGATGCCGACCCGGATGCCTTGACCTATTGAAAGGGGCCATACTTGTGGTGCCTTTATACGCCGTATTCCCCAAGGAATTTTGAAGGAACGAGCTAATAACCGTTTTCCAGCTTTGACGCTGCCGTGTGCTTTGACGGGAATATCGGTCTCGATACTGTGAATTTTGGGATGCTTAGAAAGATCATGCAATTGTTTCGGATTTCGAACATGACAGCAGACCATACGTGCTGTCTTTACTTGTTTGAGCAGATTGATGTTATTGTTTTTCAAAAAACGCACACACTGATGATAGCTTTTGTTGTCTTTGAAAATAATGATTTTCCGCTGACTGTGCTTTGTAGCCTTTGATTCAATCGCAGCAGCAAGCATTGAGTGCAGTTTCCCCATGTGGCTTAAATCCCACCTTTTCAACGAATGAATTACCACCAGCGTATGTGGACGAAAGCCATGGGGTGCTACAAGGATAGAGCCTGATTATTATGATAACAGTGGAGGCGTTCAAATGATTATTGGCGTACCGAAGGAAATCAAAAACAATGAATACCGTGTAGCGCTTATTCCGGGCGGTGCAGCGCAATTGATCAGCAGCGGTCATCAGGTGCTCGTAGAGCAGGGCTGCGGCGTTGGGAGCGGCTTCACGGATGCTGAATATGAAGCGGCGGGGGCCGTAGTATGTTCTGTCGAACAAGTATGGCAGCAAGCAGAGATGATCATGAAGGTGAAGGAACCTCTGCCAGAGGAGTATGATCGATTTCAAGAAAATCAGATCCTGTTCACCTATTTGCATCTCGCGGCGGCAGGCGGGTTAACCGATGCACTGCTCGTGAAGAACGTTGCAGGTATTGCTTACGAGACCATCCAGCTGCCTAATGGCAGCTTGCCGCTTCTAACACCGATGAGTGAAGTCGCAGGCCGAATGTCCGTACAAGTTGGCGCCCACTTCCTAGAGGCATATTTTGGCGGACGTGGTGTTCTCCTTGGTGGCGTTCCAGGGGTACCTGTGGGTGAGGTCGTTATTCTAGGTGGAGGGATCGTCGGAACGAATGCGGCGAAGATGGCGATCGGGCTTGGGGCGAGTGTAACGATCATTGAGCGAAACGCCGATCGAATGCGTTATTTGGATGATTTGTTTGGTGGTCGATTACGAACGTTAATGTCGAATCAGCATAATATTAGCGAAGCTGTGAAAATAGCCGACTTATTAATTGGTTCGGTCCTGATTCCAGGTGCACGTGCCCCTCGGCTTGTGACGGATGCGATGGTTCGTACGATGAAGAAAGGCGCTGTCATAGTGGATGTAGCTGTGGATCAAGGCGGTTCGATTGAGACCATTGATCGCGTTACGACCCATGATAATCCTGTATATGAGAAACACGGCATTATTCACTACGCTGTTGCGAACATGCCTGGCGCTGTGCCTCGCACATCAACTTTTGCACTCACGAATGTGACGTTTCCCTATGCCCTAGAAATCGCGAACAAAGGGATTGTAGCTGCCTTGCAAGGAAATCCTGCATTATCTCTTGGCGTGAACACATATAAGGGTCAAGTGACGTACCGTGCCGTTGCCGAGGCGGTAGGCAAACCATATGCACCGCTGAATATTTAAGATGTGGGAGCTGCTTCATCTTCGTCTAAGCGTCTGAGTAAAATCATAAATCCGTAGGACTTGTCATACGATGTGGTAAATAACTCTGTCGTAAAGCAGGTGGATTGAAATGATCTTCTCCGTACGCAAATGGCTGGAGCGGCTCCGGTTTTTAATTCTATTCCTCGCGTTCACTTATTTCATGGTCCAAGTTCTGAGTATTGTGTCCGGATGGATTACGCCAGTCGATCGTTATCGTGAGCCGCAAGGTAAAGCGATGAAGGTATTTCATCAAGATATGTCTGAAGCCCCACATGAATCGATGAAGGAAAGATTGAAACTTTTTTATTGGTATGGCGAGTGAATCCCCTTCCGGTGCAGGAGATTAAAGGCTCGATGTTGAAATGAATTAGAGATGATAATGATAAGGGAGCTTGATTGAATGGACAAACATCTGCGAGCCTTTATACATTTTCTCTCGGAGGAGAAAAGATTATCTCGGAATACGCTTGAATCTTATGAACGCGACCTCACACAGTTTATTTCCTATATGAATCAGAAGCCGCATATTGACGATATTGGGGCGATTAAGAAGACGGATGTTGCACAGTACATCATGCACCTTAAGCATCTGGGACGCGCGCCGTCGACTTTGTCGCGCAGTATTGTATCGATACGGTCTTTTTTTCATTACTTGTTAAGTAATCAGCGAATTGTGATGGATCCTTCGATTGAGATGGAAGCGCCCCGATTGGAGAAGAAGGCGCCTAACGTATTAACAATTGAGGAAATTGAGAGACTGTTAAATGCGCCTCCAAGCGGGACACTGCAAGGCATCCGAGACAAGGCGATGCTAGAAGTTCTCTATGCGACGGGAATCCGGGTCTCTGAGCTGATCTCGCTGGATTTAGATCATGTACATTTGGATCTCGGCTTTATTCGGTGTACCGCAGGAAATGGTCGAGAACGGATTATTCCACTCGGACGAATTGCAGCAGTGCAATTAGCAGAATATATTCGTGAAGCGCGTGAGAAGTTGTTGAAGGGAAATGGGGAGGAGCAAGCATTGTTCGTCAATCAGCTCTCGACAAGGCTCACACGGCAAGGGTTCTGGAAAATTATTAAGAAGTATGCGAAGGAAGCGGAGATTGAACATGAAATAACGCCGCATACACTGAGGCATTCTTTTGCTGCACATTTGATTGAGAATGGTGCAGATTTGCGTTCGGTGCAGGAGATGCTCGGGCACGCAGATATTTCCACAACCCAAATGTATATGCTGCCGTCCAAGCGAAGCATGAAGGATGTATACGAACATGCGCATCCAAGAGCGCGATTGACTTGATGACAAGACTGAAAGGAAGTTGGACAGCGATGAGTCAGAAGAAATCATTCAAGCGAATATGTGTCATTGTGCTCGATAGTGTCGGGATTGGAGAACTGCCTGATGCCGATAAATTCGGGGATCGAGGTTCCCATACCTTAGGGCATATTCTTGAGCGGATGCCGAATATTAAGCTGCCGCACATGGCTGTATTAGGATTAGGGAACATTGCTCCGCTGGGATCAGTCAAACCTGCAGCCAGTCCTACAGGATATTATGGGAAAATGGCTGAGGTCTCTGTCGGCAAAGATACGATGACCGGACACTGGGAGCTCATGGGGCTGAAGATCAATAAGCCATTCAATACATATCCGAATGGGTTCCCTCCCGAGTTGATCGCGAAATTTGAGGAAGAGACAGGGCGCAAAGTACTCGCAAATAAGCCGGCTTCAGGTACAGAGATTCTAGATGAATTTGGCGAGGAGCAGATGCGAACAGGCGCATGGATTGTCTACACCTCAGCTGATAGTGTATTCCAATTGGCTGCTCATGAAGATGTTATTCCGCTCGATGAATTGTATCGTGCCTGTGAAATTGCCCGCCGTCTGACGATGGCGCCTGAATTCTCTGTAGGTCGCGTCATCGCACGTCCTTATGTAGGGCAGCCTGGATCCTTCAAGCGGACGCCGAACCGTCATGATTATGCCGTGAAGCCGCCGGAGCCGACAGTCATGAATGCGATTCAAGCATCCGGCCGTGATGTTATTGCGGTTGGCAAGATCAATGATATTTTTACGGGAGAAGGGGTTACCGCAACGCATCCAACGAAGAGCAATGATGACGGTATTCAGAAGACGATTGATGCGCTGGATCAACCTTTCCAAGGACTGCTGTTTACCAATTTGGTGGACTTTGATTCGTTATACGGCCATCGTAGGGATCCTGAGGGTTATGGACACGCATTGGAGGCCTTCGATCTGCGGCTGCCTGAAATCATGCAGCGGATTGGTGAGGAGGATATGCTCGTCCTTACAGCCGACCATGGGAATGATCCGATTCATGCGGGAACAGATCATACGCGCGAATATGTACCGGTTCTGGTCTATAGTCCAGCGCTTAAGCATCCAGAATCACTTGGTGTAAGATCGACCTACGCTGATCTGGCCGCGACGATCGCTGAGAACTTCGACGTGAACCCGCCATACCATGGCACGAGCTTCCTGCAACAGCTGAAGTGATCGTCGCTCGTCGCGTGAAAGATAAATTCCTGCGGCTCGTCGTTGCCCTCATTCCACGCATTTAGTACGAGAACTGTCACAACAAAGAACCGACAGGTTCCGCTTGAAGCAGGACCTGCCGGTTCTTTCAACTTCCTATGTGAAGCGTCTGGGCTGGGTTAGATAGCTGTTGGAAATTACTGAATGCCTGTTTTCTGTAAGGCATGGTCCCAACTGGGGTAGTAGTAGAGTGCATTTTGCATCAGCTCGGGATGAGACTTTTTGATACTTTTCTTATTCAAAGATTCTCCATTTTGGTGTAATCTTCGAATCTGGTCAATGACATCATCAGCGTTCATATGAGCTTCGATCGGTATCACTCCTAGATATTTGATATTTATCATTTTATCCAGATTCCAGCAGCTATAATCCTTTATTTAATCGTTCACAATTTTGTCACATTATAACATTTCAGGAGGCTGAAACAATGCGAGCAGTAGACATCATTCAGAAGAAAAGAGACGGCGAAGAGTTAACACGGGAAGAAATTTCATTTCTGATCCAAGGATATAGCGATGGGAGCGTCCCGGATTATCAGATGTCTGCGTGGGCCATGGCTGTCTTTTATAAAGGCATGACGGCTCGTGAGACAGCAGATTTGACACTGGAGATGGCACATTCAGGAGATGTGATTGACTTAAGCCCAGTGCACGGGGTGAAAGTAGACAAGCACTCCACAGGCGGTGTTGGAGATAAGACGACCATCGCACTCGCACCGCTCGTTGCGGCTGCAGGTGTTCCTGTTGCGAAAATGTCAGGTCGTGGCCTAGGGCATACGGGTGGCACGATTGATAAGCTCGAATCCATCTCGGGATTCTCCGTTGAATTAACGCGTGAACAGTTCTTTGCCCAAGTGAACCGAATTGGTGCAGCCGTGATCAGTCAGAGCGGCAATATTACGCCAGCGGATAAGAAGCTCTACGGTCTGCGTGACGTGACAGCGACAGTAGAAAGTATTCCTCTCATTGCAAGCTCCGTCATGAGCAAGAAGATCGCTGCAGGCGCGGATGCGATTGTCCTCGATGTGAAGACAGGGAGCGGGGCATTCATGAAGTCTCTGGATGATTCGATTGCGCTCGCGCAGGCGATGGTTGATATCGGTACGGAAGTTGGACGGAACACGATTGCGTTGATTAGTGATATGGATCAGCCGCTTGGCTTCGGAATTGGGAATGCGCTTGAAGTGAAGGAAGCGGTAGAGACGCTTCGTGGCGAAGGACCAAAAGATCTAGAGGAGCTGACGTTGATCTTAGGAGCGTATATGGTGATGCTCGGCGGACAAGCTGCAACGGTTGAGGAAGCAAGAGCGAAGCTCGAAGGGCTGATTCAAGACGGTACAGCATTGTCGAAATTGAAAGAAATGGTCGAAGCGCAGCAAGGTGACAGTTCACAAATTGAAGATACATCGAAACTTCCTACGGCTGCAGAACTTATAGATGTGACGGCTACAGCTGATGGGTATGTAACAGCCATTCAGGCAGAGGAAATTGGTCTTGCGGCGATGACGTTAGGTGCGGGGCGTGAGACGAAGGATTCTCAGATTGACCTCGCTGTAGGTATCGTACTTCGCAAGAAGATTGGGGATGCCGTGAAGGTCGGTGAGACGCTTGCTACGCTGCATGTGAATGGAAAGGATGCGGCACAGCGCGAGACGGCCATCGCACGTGTGCGTGAAGCTTATCAGATCGCAGATGAGCGCGGAGAAATGAAGCCGCTAGTATACGCTATAGTCACGAAAGATGGCGTTCAACGCTTCTAATCACATGAAAAACTGCTTGTAAGTTACTCAAATTTGAGTATACTAATAAAGTGGTTGATTTTGTGAGAAAAAGTGAGGAATGAAGGATGTCTACAGAAGTTAAAAAGGGGAATCAGACGCTGATCGTAACTGGCTTGATGCTGGCACTGCTTCTTGCAGCGCTGGACCAGACGATTGTATCCACTGCGATGCCGACGATCGTGAAGGAACTCGGCGGTTTGGATAAATTCGTATGGGTGTTCTCAGCCTATATGATCGCGAGTGTGGCAGGGATGCCGATTTTTGGTAAGCTGTCTGATATGTTCGGGCGGAAGCGGTTTTTCATGTTCGGGTTGATTGTTTTCATGGCAGGCTCCGCATTATGCGGTATGGCACAGGACATGAACCAGCTTATCATTTACCGTGCGATTCAAGGGATCGGCGGCGGCGCATTGATGCCGATTATTTTTACGATTATATTTGATATTTTTCCACCAGAGAAACGTGGGAAGATGCAAGGGTTATTTGGTGCCGTATTTGGTATTTCCGGGGTAGTGGGTCCTCTGGCGGGCTCATTCTTTACGGATTATGTAGATTGGACGTGGATCTTCTATATTAACTTGCCGCTCGGTGTCATTTCATTCTTTATTATCTTGTCTGCGTATCATGAATCGAAGGACAATAAGAAGCAGCAGATCAATTGGATCGGAACGATTCTCATGATTGCGACGATTCTCTGCTTAATGTTCGCGCTTGAACTTGGCGGTAAGGATGGTTATGGCTGGGATTCATGGCCGATCATCGGTTTGTTTGTTGGATTTGTCGTGTTATTAGCACTCTTCCTCTGGCAGCAGACGGTTGCGAAGGAACCGATTATCCCACTGGGGTTATTCAAGAACAAATTGTTCAGATCTTGTATGGCTGTCGGTTTCTTCTACGGTGCATTGATGATTGCGGGTGCAACGTATATTCCGTTGTTCATTCAAGGAGTATTCGAAGGCTCAGCGACGAGTGCCGGGTTGGTGCTCATGCCGCTGATGTTCTCTAATGTCATCAGTAGTATAGTAGGCGGCCGATTGATTAACAAGTATTCATATCGTGCCATCTTGAGTGTATCCGTCGCACTTGTGCTTCTATCCGTGATCTTACTGAGTACGATTACGATTGACACGAGCAAGACGATGATTACGCTGTATATGGTCATTATGGGTCTTGGCATCGGAGCGTCGTTCTCAACCATTCCGATTGCAGCCTTAACGAATATTCCGTTCCATCAACGCGGTACGGTGAATTCCTTGAATACGTTCTTCCGGACAATTGGTTCAGCGATTGGTGTTACGATCTACGGAACGCTCCAATCCCGTCATCTGCAAGATGCGATTCAATCGAAGATTGATCCCGCTTTTGCTGCGAAATTGGGTGATGGCCGTGGGTTGTTGCAACCAGAAGTTAGAGAGATGATTCCTGCGAATGCATTGCATCAGCTGTTGTCTGGACTCGCGGATTCGATCGCTTATGTATTCCAATGGTCTATTGTTATTGCAGCATTCGCGGCAGTATTTATCTTCTTGATGGGGAATGCAAGGCTTGAAGTACCAGGTAAGACCAAGGACGGCAAAGAAGGTGACAATCATGTCGATCAAGCTGGCCATCCTCGGACTGCTGATGGAGTCAGATAGCCACCCCTATGAGCTCAAACAACGTATGAAAGAACGTTCCATGGCGTATTACATGAAAATCCAAGAAGGTTCTCTATACTATGCCATTGATCAATTGCGTAAGGATGGGCATATCGAGGTGTGTGAGGTTCAGAAGGGCTGTAACCGACCAGACAAGACGATCTATCGGATTACAGCCTCCGGGATCGAATTGCTGAAGCAATCCATTCATAAAGAAATGGAGATGCCGATATCCATCTCGAAGCCGATCTGTGGCGTACTGACCTTCTCAGAATATGCCGATTCCGATAAGTTTCAAGAGAAGCTTAAGACACACTTGATTCAGACGGAGCAGCGGATGAAGGAGATGAAGCAGTTGTATAACGATGCGTTATCCACCGCTCCATTGTCGCAGCTTTATGTCTATCGCAGTTCCTACGAGCATTGCTTGGTCGAATTGAATTGGATTCGAGAGGTGTATGAAGAAGCTGTGAGAGGTCATCTCGGTGTCAGAGGGAACCCGTATCAATGGGAGCCTATTCCATAAAAAAGATGCATATAATAGACAAGATCCGAAGCGTTGCAAGTGTCCCTTGCGCGTATCGGATCTTTTTTTTGTTCGAAGATACGCTTAACGTCCAATTGGAGGACAACGAAGTCGTTTCTTCTTATTTGCGTATGTTGTTGTTCCTTTGTTTGAAATACATGCCTAACTAAAACAATGAAAGCCCTACCTCTCTTCCATCCTTGCGGCTCCGAAGACCGCGCCAGTGAGAATTAGTACGAATACAACCATGAAATTCATTTTGAGAAAAGATGATACGAAAATCTGAAGTGGGTTTGTGTTACATCGTGATCTAACTTTCCAGAGGAACTTCTAGAGGAAATAAATATTTTATTGCGGTGAATCTATATAGAATACCAGAAAAATTGAACATTTGCAATGGAATATTTTCCAATCAAATAGCCAACACTGAGGAGAAGCAGCAAAATGGCCATACAAGTCTGTCTAAGACTGCACTTATATTTTTTGGTGGCCATATTATTTTAGGAGGGGAATTCTTGTGAGAAAAAGGTTAATGATATGGAGCTGTATCCTTATGATCAGTTCGATTGCGGTACCTTGGTCTGTCTATGCAGAACCTGCGAAGAAACCTGCAGCAGAGCCTTCCGCTGCTTCTTCAGAGCTAGCAGCCAACGCAAAATCTGCCGTGCTCATGGATTCGGATACGGGTACAGTCATCTTCGAGAAGAACAGTCACGATCGCTTGCCGCCAGCAAGTATAACAAAGATTATGACCATGGTATTGGTGATGGAAGCCATTGATCAAGGGAAGCTAAAGCTGACAGATCGCGTACAGACTAGTGAATATGCGGCTTCTATGGGAGGATCCCAGATTTTCCTCGAACAAGGTGAAGAAATGACAGTTGATGAGATGCTCAAAGGGATTGCCATGGCAT
Source organism: Paenibacillus sp. EB106-05-06-XG162 (assembly GCF_058791655.1). Taxonomy (NCBI): domain Bacteria; kingdom Bacillati; phylum Bacillota; class Bacilli; order Caryophanales; family Paenibacillaceae; genus Paenibacillus; species Paenibacillus sp. EB106-05-06-XG162. The sequence continues at coordinate 144,754 of NZ_JBYTDT010000004.1, read as the reverse complement.
CCGGTAATGATGCATCGGTGGCCGTGGCAGAGAAAATAGCCGGAACAGAAGAGGCCTTCGTTCAAATGATGAATGCAAAAGGGAAAGAACTCGGCATGAAGGATACGCAGTTTAAGAATTGCAACGGATTGCCTGTAGCGGATCATTATACATCAGCTCATGATATCGCTCTAATGTCTCAGGCGCTCTTGAAATATAACGGGATTACGAAGTATACCGGCGTATACCAGGATTATCTTCGCAAAGATTCAGCCAAGCCGTTCTGGCTGGTGAACACGAACAAGCTCGTACGATTCTATTCAGGGGCTGACGGCTTGAAGACAGGCTTCACATCGGAAGCGAAATACTGCTTGTCTGGCACAGCGAAGCGTGATTCACTGCGAATAATCGCAGTTGTGATGGGTGAACCGAACACGAAGACTCGGAATCAAGAAGTGACGCAAATGTTCGATTACGCGTTCTCGCAATATACGAATCATCCGATTTTCAAAGTCGGGGATACCATTGGTTCTGTGAAAATTGAGAAGGGCGACGTAGAGTCCCTTTCGATCGTTGCAAAGCAGCAATATAGTATTCTACTTCGCAAAGGAAAACAGTCTTCCGATAATATTCGGCATGAACTGGTTGTTCCGAACGAGCTCAAAGCACCGATAGCAGCGGGAGATCCGATCGGAAAGCTCGTCGTCTATCAAGGGGATGAGGTCGTGAAGGAATTCTCTCTTGAAGCACCTGCAGCAGTAAGTAAAGCCAGCTACTGGACACTGTTCAAGCGGACCTGTGAGAAGTTGTTTTTTGTAGATTAATAGCGCGTTTCTTCTAGTTTTGTCGGGAGGCAGGAATTGGTTTTTCCGTTGTAGAAATGTAAGCGGAGTAACCAACCATGCAATCGGAGAGGAGAATGAGCTACATGAATCTACAATTGGAGCTTGAGCAGCGCCGCCAAGTGCTCATCGTGCGACTTCGCGGGGAATTGGATCATCATACCGCAGAGACGGTTCGTACACGTATGGATGAGGCGATACAGAGGGGTAAAGTGGAGCATTTAGTATTAAGCTTGGAAGACTTGACCTTTATGGATAGCTCCGGTCTTGGTGTCATTCTTGGACGATATAAAGTAATTAAGAATTTAGGCGGTAAAATGGTGGTCTGTCATGTGAACCCTTCGGTTCACCGTCTATTCGAACTATCTGGGCTTTTCAAAATATTGGCCATCTACGAAAACGAGCGTTCGGCGCTCACAGAATTGGAGGTCGTATCATGAGCGAAAAGCTAGAGGATGTAACACAAAACGGCGAAAACTTCATGACACTGCAATTTGCCAGCCGTTCGGAGAACGAAGCATTTGCGAGGGTGGCTGTAGCAGCCTTTGTTACGCAGCTTGATCCAACCATGGACGAGCTGACGGATTTGAAGACGGTCGTCTCAGAAGCCGTAACCAACTGTATCATTCATGGTTATGACAATGATCCGAACGGGATCGTGAAGATCTCCGCGCAAATCATAGAGGAGACGATTTCGATTACGATTGAAGATAACGGCCATGGCATTGAGGATTTGGAGCTTGCGAAGCAGCCGCTCTATACCTCGAAGCCTGAGCTTGAACGGTCAGGGATGGGGTTCACCATAATGGAGAATTTCATGGATGAATTCGAAGTGATTAGTGAGCTCGGCTCAGGCACACGGATCCGCATGAAGAAACGGATTGAATCTAAGAAAGCTCTATACAATTAGGGGTTGGACGAATGGATGTCGATTTGAAGAAAACTTCGCAAAGTTATCTCGACGATACGGAAGTCAAACGTCTGATCGCGCTGAGCCAAAGCGGTGATTCGATCGCACGAGATACACTTGTTAATTGCAATATCCGGCTCGTCTGGTCAGTTGTACAGCGATTTATGAACCGGGGCTATGAGACGGATGATTTGTTTCAAATCGGTTGTATTGGACTACTGAAATCAGTCGACAAGTTCGATCTGTCGTATGATGTGAAGTTCTCCACTTATGCAGTGCCGATGATTATCGGTGAAATTCAGCGGTTCCTGCGTGATGATGGTACCCTCAAGGTAAGCCGATCGCTTAAGGAGCTCGCGAATAAAGTTCGTAAGATGAAGGATGAGCTGTCGAAGACGTTGAATCGCCTGCCGACGGTGAAGGAAGTTGCTGAAGCGCTTGGCATTGAACCGGAGGATGTGGTCTTCGCACAAGAGGCGAACAAACCTCCGACGTCGATTCATGAGACCGTATTCGAGAATGACGGTGATCCAATCACCCTCATGGATCAGATTGCGGATGAATCGCAAGAGAAGTGGTTCGATAAGCTTGCGCTGAGTGATGCGATTGAAGGATTGTCCGAACGCGAGCGGCTTATTGTCTACCTACGATATTATCGAGATCAGACACAGTCTGAGGTGGCAGGGCGGCTTGGTATTTCCCAAGTGCAGGTCTCAAGGCTAGAGAAAAAGATTCTGCAATTGATCAAAGAACAGATCGCCCAATAGTTGTCGCGTGTAGAGTCATGGCTGGAATCCAGTCATGGCTTTTTTGTTTGTAAACTTCCCTGTAATTGCGTGATCCAAAGATGACTTGTTGAACAACCTCTTTAAATTCGAGAGCTGGCCAGGCAATTTATGATATAGTCTGTTACAATAGAAGGATCGAAGAAAAGAGCAAAGCAGGTGTCGTATGCAGTTGAATGAATGGAAGAAGCTCGTCAGCGAGAGTCGGAACATCGTATTTTTCGGCGGTGCGGGGACCTCGACGGAAAGCGGAATTCCTGATTTCCGATCGGCGAGTGGTCTATATAACACAGGGACGAATGAGAAATATGCGCCGGAAGACATATTAAGCCGGGACTTCTTCTGGGAACGGAGAGAGGATTTTTATACGTTCTATAAGTCCAAAATGGTCTATACCGATGCGATGCCGAACCAAGCGCATGAAGCGTTGGTCAGGCTCGAGCAGAGAGGCCAGCTCAAGTCGATTATAACCCAAAATATTGACGGTCTTCATCAAAAAGCGGGCAGCCAAAACGTGCTTGAATTGCATGGTTCGATCCACAGGAACCGTTGCACGGATTGCGGATCGCGTTATGGACTGGATGCGGTGATAGCATCGGAAGGGATCGTGCCTTATTGTAAGAATTGCGGAGGGCTGATCAAACCAGAAGTCGTATTATATCAAGAAAGTCTTGATATGGAGCTTCTTGATCGCGCGGCCCATGATATTCAGCAAGCCGATATGCTGATCGTTGCCGGCACTTCGCTGACCGTTCAACCCGCAGCCGGTCTAGTCCGGTTGTATCGGGGCAACAAGTTCATCCTCATTAATAAAAGTTCAACCCCGATGGATCGTATGGCGGACCTCGTCATTTCGGATAGCATTGGTAGTGTCTTAAGCGAGCTCGTTGAATAATGATCAGGCGAAAGAGGCTGTTCCTTAAAGGGACAGCCTCTTTACAAATTCTCAAAAAATCATTAACAATGCCTTAATAAACACGCATTACACTTCTACTAGTACAGTTGCTGCAAATTTGAATGTATAGGAGTGAATGGATTGTGAACAAGCATAGCAAGAAACTGCTTGCGATCGTATTAACATCACAATTAGTGCTCGGGGGCATGGTAACCGGCGGTACGCTGGCTAAGGCAGAGGGTGAAGTCATTCCGGATATACATAATGGAGAAACATCTACATCGCAAGAGACTCCAGCAACAGCAGAGAAGATGGTTGCACCTGAGCCATTGTCGATTAAGACGACAACGTTGCCCGACGCCGAAGTTGGGCAGCCGTATTCAGTGACGATTGCCGTCTATGGCGGTATTGCACCGTATTCGTTCCAAGCGACAGGATTGCCGAAGGGGATGCAAATATCGCCCGATGGCATCATTAGCGGAACGCCGACGTCGATTACGAACGGGGCGGCCGTGTCGGTCGCTGTGACGGATGCGAGCACACCAAGCCCGTTGCAAGCGATGCAGTCATACCAGTTGAAAACGGTGTACCATCGCTCGTACATCGCAGATCGCATCAGCATCGAGAAAATCGGAGAGTTCGCTGTCGGTACGACCAATGCGGACGGCGGTGTCGCTGAAATCGTGAAATACAATAAAGACAATGGAAAGATGTATCTGGTCAACGGTTCTGCCACGCCGCCCAGTCTTGAAATTGTCAATTTAGGCCAAGGCAAAGGTCAGCTGCAATTGGATAAAACGGTACTCGTGAAGGACTTATCGGAAAAGGACGGCTTCGTGTTCGGTGATCTGACGAGCGTTGATATCGATCACGTGAAGAAGCGTGTCTATGTCGCCGTGCAAGAGAAGGATGCGATGAAGCAAGGCAAGATTCTTGCCTTAGATTACGAAGGGAACCTTACAGCTTCATATCCAGCAGGCGTTCAGCCGGATATGGTGAAGGTAACGCCCGATGGAAAGTACGTGTTGACAGCCGACGAAGCAGAGCCGCGATTAGGTACGCAGGACGCGCCTGGCAGCGTAACGATTGTAGATACGGACACCGGAGAGAGTACGCAATTATACTTTGATAATCCGCAAGTCATTGATGATGCCGTACATATTCGGGATAAAAAAAATCTCGCCAAGGGTGTCATTACACAATCAGCGGGCAAAGAAGAGGCGAAATATGATCTAGAGCCGGAATATATCGCGTTGTCAGAGGATTATAAGACGGCCTATGTGGCACTGCAGGAGAATAATGCCATCGCGACCGTGGATATCGCATCGAAACAAGTGATATCTGTGAAGAGCCTCGGGCATAAAGATTTCAATGCGGCAGTAAATGCGCTGGATCTTCAGAAGGATGGCAATATTCTGCTGGAGAATGCGCCCTTCCAAGGTGTCTATATGCCGGATGGAATCAAAGCCGCGACCATGAACGGGCAGACCTATCTCTTCACGGCAAACGAAGGTGATGCAACGGAATGGCCAGGGATGACGAACGCTGTGACTGTTAAAGATGTGAAAGCCGCATTGGATCCGAATTCGGAGGCCTATGCCTTTCTGCGCGGTTCAACGAAGTACGATAAAGTTGAGGTTGCTGCTGATTTTGGAAAAGATGGGATTTACATGTTCGGGGGGCGTTCGTTCTCGATCTGGAAGGCTGATAGCATGGAACAAGTCTATGACAGCGGCAGTGATTTCGAGACGATAACGGGTCAACGTCTGCCAGATTATTTCAACGCTAGCAATAGCAAGATTGCGAAGGATGATCGAAGCACGAAGAAAGGCCCTGAACCTGAGGGGATCGAGCTTGGCGTCGTAGGGAACAGAACGCTTGCATTTGTCGGCTTGGAGCGAGTGGGCGGCATTATGACCTATGATGTTACCAATCCATTGTCGCCTGCATTTGTGAATTATACGAATACACGTGTATTCCAAGATAGCCTTGGCAAGGCGAATTTAGATACGGACACGGGTCCAGAAGGGATCGAGTTCATTCCGGCGACGGACAGTCCTACAGGACAACCGCTCTTGCTTGCAGCATTTGAAGTGGGCGGCAGAGTTGGGGTGTACCAATTGAACGTGACGCAAGTGACCTTGGACCGCAATGCCGTATCTTTAACGGCGCAAGGTTCCTCCGCAAAGTTGAACGTAGTCGTTCGACCGGCAGGAGGTAGCGATGCGTCTGTGGTTTGGTCCAGCTCGGACGCCACGGTAGCTGCAGTCGATGCACAAGGTAACGTTCAGCCACGCAAGGTCGGCACCGCTGTAATTACAGTAACCAGTGCAGACGGGTATGGCAGTGCGCAGGCCATTGTCACGGTTACTGCGAATCCAGGCCCGAGTCCGAAACCAGACGGACCGACATCAACACCGGGTCCATCGACGACGCCTGCACCTATCGTAACGCCAGGACCAACGCCTGAGAAGAAACCAGAGCCTGCGCCGAAGCCTACTACCGTACCAACCCCTGCGGATGTGAAGGGGCATTGGGCCGCAAGCTATATTCAGAAGCTACTGGACAAAGGCATTGTTGTGGGAAGACCCGACGGCAGCTTCAAGCCGAATGACAAAATAACAAGAGCCGAGTATATAGCGGTGTTATTCCGATCACTGAACATGGATGTAGCCGCAGCTGGAGCAACATTCAAGGATGTCTCACCCGAGGCGTGGTATGGTCCTTATGTGGGAGCTTTACACGTGTCCGGTATTATTACAGGCTTCCCAGATGGTCGCTTGCAGCCGAATCAAGCGATGACGCGTGAAGAAGCATGCGTGCTCCTATACCGTGCGTGGAAGAATAACCTTCCAGCAGGAGCGGGAAGTGCGTCGAAGCTTGTGGATGAGTCGCAGCTCTCGCCTTGGTCTAGAGATGCCGTTAAAGCGCTGGTGCAAGCCGGAATTATTCAAGGCTCATCGAATGGCGATCTTCAGCTGAAGCACTCGATCACGCGTGCTGAAGTCGCGAAGATGGTCGCTGCAGTCTTGGCGTAGCAGCATGAATCGAAAAGAACCCTCAACCCCATGACGGGCGTTGAAGGTTCTTTTTGCGTTTTTATTGTTTCCGCTGGATTAAGATCGTCAAGCTGAGCAAAGTGACGATAATCGTCGCGCCCATATCGGATAGGATGGCGAACCATAGCGTCAACCATCCGGGAATGGTGAGGAGAAGAGCGATGATTTTGAGCCCGAGCGCGAATACGATATTCGTACGAATGACGCGGTTCACGCGTCTTGCAATACGTATAGCTTCCGGCAGTTTGCCGAGGTGGTCCTGCATGAGGACGAGGTCGGCTACTTCGATAGCGCTGTCCGTTCCTTTTCCCATCGCAATTCCTAATTGTGCGGAAGCGAGGGCAGGTGCATCGTTAATCCCGTCGCCGATCATGGCAACCGTCCCTTGCGAAGCAAGGGTTCGCACTTGTGATACTTTATCCTCAGGCATTAGCCCGCTGTAAACTTCACGCACACCAACCGCGGTTGCAACTTTGCTCGCTGTTCGCTCATGGTCTCCTGTCAGCATTACGGTACGACGAATGCCTAGACGATGCAATTCATCAATTACTTGTGCACTTTCGGGACGGATTTCATCCGCAATCCCGAACATTCCTAGAATATGATCGTCATCCGCGATTAGGACTAGCGTGAGCCCTTCCTGTTTTAATAATTCAATATCTTTCTGAGCGATAGAAGGGATAACGAAATCCGTTAAGCTTCGTTCATTACCTACACGGTATCTTGTTCCTTCGATCATTGCGACGATCCCTTGCCCAGGTACAGTCTGAATAGAGTCCGGTTCCTGCATTTCAATATCCGTATCCGCGATTTTTTTCATAATCGCTTTCGCGAGCGGATGGGAGGATGATTTCTCAATCGCCGCGGCAACAGGGTAGAACCGATCATGATTATACGTGATGGTTCTCTCCACATGCGGTTCGCCCTTCGTGAGTGTTCCCGTCTTATCAAATGCAAGGGTATCGACCTTGCCTAACTGCTCCAGATGAACGCCGCCCTTAATCAAAATACCGTTTCGTGCATTGCGTGTAATCCCGGACACAATGGCAATCGGAGATGAGAGAATAAGTGCACATGGACAACCGACAATGAGTACGGCAAGACCTTGATAGAACCATGCTCCCCAGCTCGCACCGAGGAATAGCGGAGGTACCAGCATAACGAGTATGGCGATGACAATGACTGCTGGCGTGTAATAGGTTGAAAATCGATTAATGAACAGTTCGGTCGGCGTCTTCGTCTCTTGCGCTTCCTCAACGAGGTGCAGAATGTGAGAGAGAGAGGAATCCGCATAAGCTTTATTGATTCGAACTTTCAAGACCCCTTCGTTGTTGATGCTTCCGCCAAATACTGATTCGCCGACACGCTTATCAACTGGCAGCGACTCACCGGTGATGGCTGCTTCATTCACGGAACTGTGACCTTCCATGATCGTGCCGTCTGAGGGGATCTTCTCACCAGAGCGGACGAGAACGATATCTAAGACCTGAAGAGCTGCGATCGGAATGATGGATTCAACACCATCACGAATGCGTGTGGCTTGCTTCGGCGCGACTTGAAGCAGCGCCTCCATCGATCTACGAGCTTTCTCCATTCCGAGTCCTTCAAGCCACTCATTCAGACCGAATAGGATTGCAACAAGCGTCGCTTCTTTCCATTCCCCAATCGCAATAGCCCCGATTAACGCAATAGTCATTAATGTATCAATATTGAACTTCAAACGAAGGACGTTGCGAGCACCTTGCATGAAGGTGCTGTATCCGCTAAGTACGATGGCAATCAGGTACATCCCGATGGATACGGCATTTCCCATGGCGCTGCCCCAAATTGCACTGATACCAAATAGCAACGTAGAAGTAATGAGTATTATCGGTAAGCGTTGTCCGCCCGCATGCGAATGATCATGACTATGTGCGTGGTGGTCGTGCCCGTGATCATGACCTTTGTGATCATGGGCATGGCCTGGATGTTGATGGTCTTCTCCATCTCCGTGCGCAGGGTGCTGATGATGATGTTCATGTTCATTATGTTCCGTTGATTCGATATGATTCGATGAATGGAGCGGCTCCATTCGTGCACCGTCACGACGTAGAATCTGCTCAACTTGATCGATCGCTATATTCGAATTGACGGTTAATTTACCTGTGTTATAGCTTATTGTCGCTTCAGCGCCATGCTCGAGCTTACGTATTTCTTCTTCCATTTCACGTGTGCAATTTGCACAGCTAAGTCCACGTATACGAAATTGTTGTTGTTCCATAACAGCTCACCTCTCATGCTATTCTTGGTCCTAGCTAGTCATGACATGCATGGTGTATCGCTTCAGATAGTAAATCCATGACGTGCTGATCATCATGCGAGTAGTATAGGGTTGTTCCGGCTCGGCGAAATTTGACGAGTCTTAGATTTTTGAGAAATCTTAATTGATGGGACACTGTTGATTGAAGTAAGGATAATTCTTCAGCGATTTCATTGACTGAGCATTCGCGCTGTGAGAGTAAATGAAGAATGCGAATTCGTGTCGTATCTGACAACGCTTTGAATGTCTGAGACACCATGAATAGCGTTTCCTCATCCAAGGTCGTGCAGGGAAGGGATTCTTCGGAACGTTGATTAGGATCATGCATGGGTATGTACACCACCTTAATGAATATATGAGTATCTATACATATAATGTAATACATCTTGTCGATGGATGCAAGAGATTTAAGTGACTAGATTTCAACAACAATTCCCATACTAAGGGTACACATGGAACGAAATCCGAAAAAAGGAGGATCATTTTTGGATGGAACTTCGATCCCCCCCTACACTATATTTACGTCTTCGAAGACGTGTTTCACTTCAGCGAGGAAAATCGATAACCCTTGGCCATATTGCAGAGCTGCTCATCGATCCCACTTGGTACGACAGGCTGTCAGGGCTCGTGTTATATCATCCTCGGAAAGAAGATGGCAATATCATTATGATTGATATGATGCGCATTGTGAGCGCCGTGCATCAGATAGAGCCAGGAATGAAAATTGAGTATTTTGGCGAGCCTCATGTGTTGATCGATATTGTAACCCAACCGAAGAAGCCAAGCGTTCTGCTGTTCATTCTAGTGTGGTTATTGCTATTCTTCGGCTCTGGACTCGCTATAATGAATTTCCATGCGGATGTGAGTATGCTCGAAGTTCAACAACGCATTGTCGAGCTGATTTCGGGACAGAAGACGCAGCGGCCTATCTTGTTTCAGATTGCCTATTCGATTGGAATAGGTTTTGGTATGGTTGTGTTTTTTAATCATGTATTTAAGAAGAAATTTAATGAGGAGCCGACACCGCTTGAGCTTGAGATATTTCTGTATCAAGAGAATTTGAATCATTTTGTTGTGACGGGAGAATATGATCGGCTTCAGAAACAAGGTGATTCGCGTGATTGATGCGCTTGTGATATTCAGTAATCTATTCATCGGATTGGCTGGAGGTATCGCAGTGGGAGGTGGGCTTGTTGCGTTATTTATCGTGTTGGATATTATACCGAGGCTAGCCCAACTAACGCGCTCTTACGATAAAGTACATTGGTTCGAAGGGGCGATGGTCTGCGGTTCATTATATTGGACAGTCGCTGACTTCTGGGATTTCAAATTCGGAGTTGCGTGGCTCACACCGATATTGTCTGGATCGATTGGCCTTCTCCATGGATTATTTATCGGATTACTCGCTGCAGCTCTAACAGAGGTACTGAATGTACTCCCGATTCTAGCCAAAAGACTAGGTATCGTACGTTACATGTTCGGATTATTAATGGCAATGGTACTTGGTAAAGTAACTGGGTCATTATTTGATTGGTTAATTTATCACTAAACAAGATTGAGATGAGGATAAAGGGAGATTTAGCATGCAGACGAATAACAATACACCCCATGAAAATGATGTTCCGAATGAAGCCATGAATCTCATGGGGAAAAATGCAGACCCGATTCCTGAACATTTGCATCCCGACCACCACCGTAGCCAGGATATGCAAGGGCATGATCAAGGGAACCAGGACCAGAATAATGATCAGACTCATCATCGGAATAGCGAGAAATCGGATACCATTGAGGAAGCGATTATTTATTGGCAATCGGATGATCAAGTTGCAAAAAGGCTTGAACAAATAAAGAATACATTGCAGCATGTCGTTGGCCTTAATAAAAGCTTTGATGTCATATTTCGGGAGATGACCTTCGGAGATCGTCGAACGGGGCTATTCTATTTGAATGGATTTGCTAAAGACGAAGTGATGACCTTGGTATTGGAACGATTAACGTATCTTATGCCCGAACAATTGACCGCGAATGCGGTAAAAACAATTTTTGAACGCTATATCCCTCACATTCAAGTAGAGAAAGTGCATAAGATGAGTCAAACCATTAACAAAGTGCTTGCGGGTGGGAGTGCACTGTTCATCGAGCATGAATCGATTGCAATAGTGATGGATGTAAAGAACTTCCCCGGCAGAGGGCCGGAAGAGGCGTCACTGGAGCGGGTCGTACGCGGTGCGCGTGACGGGTTTACTGAGACGCTGCTAACCAATGTCACGCTCGTGCGCCGCAGACTTCGGGATCCAGGACTTCATTACGAGCTTATTCAAGTGGGCCGAAGAACACGGACAGATGTTGCTATTGCCTTTATCGATGATATTGCCAGTTCCAGAGATGTGGAATCGATACGCAACAAGATAAAAGAGCTTGACATTGACGGTCTGCCGCTAGCTGATAAACAGCTGGAGGAAGCGATCATTAACAAGAGCTGGAATCCCTTCCCCCTCGCAAGATATTCGGAGCGACCCGATGTTGTTGCAGCTCAACTATTAGAAGGCAACATCGTCTTATTCGTGGATACTTCCCCTTCTGTAATGATCCTGCCAACGACCTTTTTCGATTTATGCCAGCATGCGGAAGAGAACCGGCAGACGCCATTTATGGGGACCTATTTGAGGTTGGTGCGATTCATTGGTATATTCGCATCACTTTTCGTGCTGCCGATGTGGTTGTTGCTGGCCACGCATCCTGAATTTAAACCAGCTGTGTTTAATTTTATTGGAGCGCAAAAAGTGAGTAAGCTGCCTTTAATAGTCCAGTTTCTCATTGGAGAAATCGGGGTAGACCTGATGCGGATGGCTGCCGTTCATACGCCAACACCGCTTTCGACAGCGATGGGGTTAATGGCGGCGATTCTCCTCGGTGATGTCGCGGTGAAGGCAGGGTTGTTCGTTCCCGAAGTTATCTTATACATGGCCGTCGCCGCCATCGGGATGTTCGCGACACCGAGCTATGAATTGTCCCTTGCCAACCGGATTGTTCGATTGCTACTGTTGATCGCAGTGGCTATTTTTGGAGGAGCTGGATTCATTGTCGGATCAACAATCGTCATCTTGTTTCTTGCAGTGCATCGGTCTTACAACTCATCGTACCTGTGGCCGTTCATACCATTTAATGCAAAGGCGATGCTCAATATTATCATCCGTAAGCCTGTGCTAAATATGAAAAAACGCCCGAGTTACAACCAAACTGTCGATAGTACGAAAATGAGAAAGCAAAAATCCGAATAAATAAAAATACAAATGATCTGCAAATTAGTCCATTCTTCTTCTACAGATTATTTGCTATAATGTTGTAAAATTTGGAACGTAAACATTTCCAATCCGACATATAGATGAAAAAGTAGAGGAGATATGATATGTACTTACATGGCACAAGTCAGATTAATTCCCAAGGACATTTAGAGATCGGCGGATGCGACGTCACGGATTTGAAAGCTCAATTTGGAACCCCCTTATATATTGTGGATGAGGAATTGGTTCGCAAACGTTGCCGTGAGTATATTGCAGCTTTCCGTGAATCCGGATTGAATTTTCAGGTTGCATATGCATCCAAGGCGTTCTGTGTCATGGCGATGTGCCGTTTAGCTGATGAAGAGGGCTTGTCTCTTGATGTTGTATCTGATGGTGAGCTCTATACAGCGCTTCAAGCGGGTTTCCCTGCACACCGTATTCATTTCCATGGAAATAATAAGACGATCGAAGAGATCGAGATGGCGATTGATGCACGTATTGGTTGCTTCGTCGTCGATAACTTCATCGAATTGCATTTGCTCAATTCCATCGCAGCTGAGAAGGGTCAGCGTGTGAACGTTCTCTTGCGTGTAACACCTGGCGTTGAAGCACATACCCACGAATATATCTCGACTGGCCAGACGGATTCGAAGTTCGGATTTGATATTGGTAATGGGTCTGCGTTTGTTGCTGTACGTGAAGCTTCAAGCCTTACGAATCTTGATTTGTTGGGCGTTCATTCGCATATTGGTTCCCAGATTTTTGAGGTGGAAGGATTCCAGATGGCGGTTGAACGTGTTGCGCAGTTCGCGCTTCGAGTGCGTGATGAACTGAATGTGATATTTAAAGTGGTAAACCTCGGCGGAGGCTTTGGGATTCGTTATGTGGAAGGCGATACGCCTCTTCAAGTTTCGCAATATGTTAAAGCCATCACGGATGGCGTGAAGATGCATTTCGCTGCATTAGGCGATACGCTTCCTGAGATCTGGGTCGAACCAGGCCGCAGTATCGTCGGGGATGCAGGGACGACGTTGTACACCGTGGGTACGAGCAAAGAGATCCCTGGTGTACGTAAATATGTCGCTGTTGATGGCGGCATGACGGACAACCCGCGCCCAGCGCTGTATGAATCCAAATATGAAGCGATTCTAGCGAATCGTGCTAATGAAGAGACGGTTGAGACCGTATCAATCGCTGGGAAATGCTGCGAGAGCGGTGATATGTTGATCTGGGATTTAGACTTGCCAAAAGTGAACAGCGGGGATCTGCTTGCTGTTGCTTGTACAGGAGCGTATAACTATGCGATGGCGAGCAATTACAACCGGATTCGTCGCCCATCTGTTGTGTTCGCAAAGGATGGGCAAGCGGACATCGTGGTTGCACGTGAATCGTTCGATAATATCGTCGGGAATGACATGATTCCTGAGCGGATGAAGAAAGTAGCTCTAACGAAATAATCGTAATTGAGAGTTCACAGGGGCCCCCTTCGGTAGAAGGGAGGCCGTTTTATGTTTTTCAATGGAACTTTCATAGAAGTTTTGCTTCTCCAGCCTATTCATAGTAAACTAAGGTGTAGATTTTTACATAACAAATAAGGAGTGTTCTATACAATGGCTAAACAAGCAAACATCAAAATGGCGAATGGCGCAGAAGTTGTAATTGAATTATTCGAAAAGGATGCGCCGAATACAGTAGCGAACTTCGAAAAATTAGCGAATGAAGGGTTCTATAACGGACTTACGTTCCACCGTGTTATTCCTGGATTCGTCGCGCAAGGCGGATGCCCAAAAGGAACAGGAACAGGCGGCCCTGGATACACAATTAATTGCGAAATTAATCCGAACAAACACGAGCGCGGTGCACTTGCTATGGCCCATGCAGGCCGTAACACAGGCGGCAGCCAATTCTATATCGTGTATCAACCACAACCGCATTTGGATGGACAACATACTGTATTTGGTAAAGTTGTATCAGGTATGGAGCATGTCGATACATTCAAAGGCCAAGACCGTATGGAAACGGTTCAAGTGACTGAAGTCTAAATTTTAGCATACATAAGATCCCGTAGGCATTGGCTTGCGGGGTTTTTGTTTTATGTGGAGGCTTGAGGATCATCTCTCTATAACATGGTTCAGGCCTTCTTGCAGTGATGGATGTGCTTGCTTTTTGTAAGCGCAGATGATAAGCTGTGTGAGAAAATGTGATGTTCCTTCGGGGTAGGGTGAAATTCCCAACCGGCGGTGATACGAGCGTAAAACTCGTGAAGTCCGTGACCCGGATCCATGTCTTGGCAGCAAGACGGGTGAAGGCTGACTCGGTGTAAATCCGAGACCGACAGTAAAGTCTGGATGGGAGAAGGAAACGAAAGACACAGAATCGAATCTGCGGGAGTTCACGCGCTTTTTTTATAAAAGGCAATTGCGTTGACTTTATTTGGTGACGTCTATTTAAAGATGAATCAGGATTCGTTTCATAGGTATGAGTCTGACGTTGAACCGAACTTCTAACCCCTTGGGCATGCACCAAGGGGTTTTTTGCCATGCTAAGAAGAGAACTGGAGAGAGAAAGGTGGGGATGAGGGTGGAAGTCATGAATGATGCATTTTATATGCGACTTGCACTTCAAATGGCTGAGAGAGCCGTTGGCCAGACGGGAATTAATCCGGTTGTTGGATGTGTTGTTGTCAAGGACGGGCGTGTTGTCGGGCTCGGTACGCATCTGCAGCGCGGCACGGGGCATGCTGAAGTCCATGCACTGAATATGGCGGGAGCAGAAGCTGCAGGAAGTACCGCATATGTGACGTTGGAGCCTTGTAGTCACTATGGAAAGACGCCGCCTTGCAGTGAACGGTTGATCCGTGAAGGCGTGAAACGCGTCGTTGTCGCTTGTCTAGATCCGAATCCACAAGTTGCGGGGACAGGGATCGAAATGCTACGTTCGCATGGGATCGAGGTTGTAGTAGGTATCTTGGAAGCTGAAGCGATCAAACTCAATGAGAAATTTATTAAATATATAACGACAAGACGTCCATTCGTAACGCTGAAGACAGCGAGCACATTAGATGGCAAAGTTGCATCAAAGACTGGCGATAGCAAGTGGATCTCGAACGAGATGGCTCGCGAAATCGTACATACACTCCGCCATCAGCATCAAGGCATTATGGTCGGGATCGGAACCCTACTCGCGGACGATCCAAGTCTAACGACTCGACTGCCAGTACCAGGTCTGCATCCAACACGAATCGTTGTGGATTCGAAGCTTCGTATTCCGAAGGATGCTAAAGTCCTTCAGGATGGGGTTGCGCCAACGATTATTATTACAACGGATCAGGCAAATCCGGAACGTGTACGAGAGATTGAAGCGCAAGGGGCTACCGTGCTTCGCTGCGGCACAGGTGACCATGTCGATGTAGCACTAGCGATGGATCGATTGGGCGAGCTGGAGATCAGCTCGATATTGCTCGAAGGCGGCGGACGCTTGAATGGCTCGATGCTTGAGGCAGGTTGTGTTGATAAGGTCATGCTCTTTTTTGCACCGAAGATTATTGGGGGCTTCACAGCGCCTGGAAATATCGTCTTCGATGGATTTGAGAAGATGAGTGAGGCCATCACATTAAAGGAAATAACGGTGGAACAGCTCGGGGATAATGTATGTATTACAGGATACCCTGCTCGCGGTTAGTCTAACGAATTGAATGGAAGGGAGGGAGAATACGATGTTTACAGGATTGGTCGAAGAGATTGGAACTATGCGGCGCATCTATCGCAAAGGAGAAGCCATGATTCTACACATTGAGGCATCTAAGATTATGGATGACGTGCAGCTCGGGGACAGTATTGCTGTAAATGGGGTTTGCCTGACGGTGATCGCTTATGATCAGGCGTCCTTCTCCGTGGATGTGATGCCACAGACATTCCGACATACGAATTTGAGTCAGCTGAAACCAGGGAGTCGGGTTAATCTGGAACGAGCGATGAAGGCGAATGGCAGATTCGGCGGCCATATCGTTCAAGGACATGCGGACGGAACAGGAATGATTATCGGTCGGTCCGAAGATGCGAATGCGGTCGTATTCGAGATCAAGCCGGATGAAGATGCGATGTTCAAATTTATTATCCCGCAAGGCTCCGTTACATTGGATGGCATTAGTCTAACGGTGGTCAAGGCTGACCCAGCGGATAGCGTCTTCTCCGTATCAATCATTCCTCATACCTTGGCAGATACTGTGCTGCAAGAGAAGAATGCCGGGTCAACCATCAATATCGAATGCGATGTGCTCGGCAAATATGTCGATCATTTGCTGCACTACCGTTCAAATGGAGAACAGACTAAACCTGGTAGCCGAGTGACCGAACAATTTCTAGCAGAGAATGGGTTCATATAAATCTGGAAGAAAGCGAAGGTGATTGGAAGATGAGTGAAGAACGCTATCGGTTCGATCCGATTGAGGAAGCCATATATGATCTGATGATGGGTAAGGTCGTTATTGTCGTAGATGATGAAGACCGTGAGAATGAAGGGGACTTCATTGCGCTTGCAGAGAAGGCGACCCCTGATGTGATTAACTTTATGATTACGGAAGGGCGTGGTCTTGTCTGTGTGCCGATTACGGAAGGGCGTGCAGAGGAACTAGACTTGGCACCGATGGTATCTCATAATACGGACTACCATGGCACAGCCTTTACGATATCGGTCGATCATATCGATACGACGACAGGGATTTCGGCTTTTGAACGTTCCAGTACGGTGAAAGGTCTGATCAATCCAGCGTCAAAGCCGGAAGATTTCCGCAAGCCTGGTCATATGTTCCCGTTGGTTGCGAAGAAAGGCGGGGTTCTACGTCGTGCCGGGCATACGGAAGCGGCTGTTGATTTGGCCCGTCTATGTGGATCTTACCCTGCAGGTGTCATCTGCGAAGTGATTAAGGAAGATGGCACGATGGCAAGGCTGCCGGATCTCGTAGAAATCGCGAAGAAGCATGACCTGAAGCTCATCACGATTGAAGAACTGATCCATTATCGGAATGAGAAGGATAAATTGGTTAAACGTGAAGTTGAAGTGAAGCTCCCAACAGATTTCGGTGAGTTCCATGCAGTTGCCTACACGAATGAAGTGGACAGTAAAGAACATGTCGCGCTCGTGAAAGGCGAGATTGATCCCTCGAAACCCGTGCTCGTGCGCGTGCATTCGGAGTGCCTGACCGGTGATGTATTCCATTCCCATCGCTGTGACTGCGGACCGCAATTCGAAGCGGCAATGCGTCAAATCGAACAAGAGGGACAAGGGGTATTGCTCTACATGCGCCAAGAGGGCCGTGGGATTGGGCTCATTAATAAGTTCCGTGCGTATAAACTGCAGGAGCAAGGGCTGGATACCGTGGAGGCGAATCTAAAATTAGGCTTTCCTGCTGACCTTCGTGAGTATGGCATTGGCGCACAAATTCTGAAGGACCTGGGAATCCGCCAAATTCGTCTTCTAACGAATAATCCACGCAAGATTAAAGGTCTGGAAGGGTATGGCCTTGAAGTCATTGAGCGCGTCCCTATTCAGATGCAAGAAAACAAAGATAACACTAAATATCTGCATACGAAACAAGCGAAGCTAGGGCATATGCTAAAGTTCGATGATGTCGAGCAGAATGAAGTGAAATAATATAAAAATCGGAGACAAAGAAAGGAATGTTGGAGCATGGCGAACATTTTCGAAGGACATTTAGTATCTAGTGGATTAAAATACGGGATCGTTGTAGGACGGTTCAATGAATTTATTACGACAAAACTGTTAAGCGGTGCGTTGGACGCACTGAAGCGTCATGGTGCAGAAGACAATGAAGTTGATGTTGCTTGGGTACCAGGCGCATTCGAGCTTCCATTAATTGCACAGAAAATGGCGGAGAGCGGCAAATATGATGCAGTGATAACCCTAGGTACCGTTATTCGCGGCTCTACACCACATTTTGACTTCGTGTGCAGCGAAGTAGCGAAAGGTGTAAGTGCAATTAACCTGAAAACAGGTGTTCCTACAATCTTTGGTGTCATCACAACAGATAGCATCGAGCAGGCTATTGAGCGTGCAGGTACCAAAGCAGGGAACAAAGGTTGGGAAGCGGCTGTGACTGCGATTGAAATGGCGAACTTGACGAAACAGTTCAAATAATGCTTATCTATTAATAAGAAGATAAGCGGGAGGAAGTCATTTTGACGACGGTAACGTATAAGCTGGAGACATTTGAAGGACCGCTCGATTTGCTGCTGCATCTCATTGATAAAGCGGAAATTGATATCCAGAACGTGTCAATCAGTGAAATTACGGATCAATATATGGAATATTTAAATACGATGCAGGAGCTGGAGCTCGATGTGACGAGCGAATTTCTTGTGATGGCGGCGACGCTCCTCTCCATGAAAAGCAAGCTGCTGCTACCGAAACCTCCGGTTATTGAATGGGATGAAGAATTTTATATGGATCCTGAGGATGAGCTTGATCCACGTGCGGAATTGATTCAGAAGCTGATTGAGTATCGGAAGTATAAAGGAATTGCAGATCATCTCCGGGAGAAGGAGCTAGAGCGGAGTCTGATCTTCTCGCGTGAACCCGAGGATTTGACGCCTTTTATGCCGACGGTGCAAGAAAATCCAGTCGAAGGTCTTCATACAGCGGATCTGATCAAGGCCTTTCAAAAGGCATTGCGCAAAGCGACGCGCCGAAATACCGTTGCAAGAATCCATCGTGATGAAATTTCGGTGAAAGATCGCATTCGAGATGTCGTTTCTACTTTACATCGGGTAGGCAGAGGCGGTAAAGTATTATTCTCGAAGCTGCTAAATGAAGAGATGGACCGGCATGAGATTGTCGTAACCTTTCTAGCCATCTTAGAGCTGATGAAGATGAAACAGATCCGATGTTATCAAGATCAATTATTTGATGATATTGTGATCGAATGGAAGGGGGACGAGAGCATCGATGGACTTCAAGTTAATGAAATCAATTATTGAAGGACTATTATTTGTGGCAGGCGACGAAGGATTAACAGCAAGGCAAATCGCCGAAGTCGTCGAACAACCGCTTGATTTAGTGCTTGATGTGATTCATGATTTAAAAGGGGATTATAAGCGTTCCAAGCGAGGTATTCAGATTACAGAGATCGCAAATGCCTTTCAATTGACGACAGTCCCGGAGCATGCACCTTATTTCGAACGATTGGCCTATTCACCATCGCGTTCCACATTATCCCAAGCGGCGCTGGAGACGTTATCCATTGTTGCGTATAGGCAGCCGATTACACGTGTAGATATTGAAGAGATCCGTGGTGTGAAATCTGATCGTGCACTGCAGACCTTGATGTCTAAAGATCTAATTGAGGAAGTAGGGCGTGCAGAAGCCATTGGCCGTCCAATCCTCTACGGGACGACGAAATCATTTTTGGATTATTTTGGACTCGATAGTCTCAAAGGGCTGCCGGATTCTTCTCAATTTGAGAGTGATATGGATCTGGATGAAGAGACACAATTGCTCTTCGAGAAGCTCGATGGTCGTCAAATGACGATTGATGATATGAAATAGGTTATACACCCAAGACAGTCTATCTCGGTTGAACCGAGATAGGCTGTTTTTGTCATGAAAAGAAGTAATATCAGCCATACTATCCGAAGGGAAAAAGAGTCAGGGGGTTCTTGCTTGTGTGGATCTGGATTGTACTAGGAATAATAGGCTGTATCCTTATCGCCGTGCTGATTGCAGCATGTACGTATATCGATATTAAAATTTTGTTCAATAAGGTGGAGAGAGACGACTATCTTTCGATTAAAGTACGAATGCTCTTCGGTCTTGTAAAATTCAATTATCAAATTCGACAAATTAAGTTCAAGGGGTTCGATCAAGGATTCCTTATGAAGCGGGAGAAGAAGGATAACGTGTTAGGGCACTCCCATGATCATATTCAACTTAATATTGATTTCATTCAGAACATCTACGATCATATTTTGCTAATCATTCGGTTTACGGCGGATTTTAAACGTTGGGTGCAAAAGCTGCTTCGACGTGTGCATTGTGATGTTCTCACCTGGGAGACGCATATCGGGTTTGAGGATGTCGTTGAAACCGGGATGGCTACAGGAATCATCTGGGCTCTAAAAGGAACAATTATGGGCTGGTTGTCGCATACGATTCGGTTAGAGCATATGCCTGAGCTAGAGGTACATACGCATTTCAATGACCCGCAATTTACCACTGAGTTGCGCTGCATAGCGAAAATTCGCTTCGGACACGCTATGATTGCAGGCGTTGTTCTTCTTGTACGCATTGTGAAAGTGAAAGGAGGACTGAAGTTATGGCAGAGCATCCTATTCAAGGCTTGATGCAAACTTCGATGGAAAATATTAAGAAAATGGTGGAAGTGAATACCATCGTAGGAGAGCCGGTTCAGACACCGGACGGCAGTATTATTCTTCCGATCAGTAAGGTTGGATTCGGATTTGCTGCAGGTGGCAGTGAGTTTCATACAGAGGATCGTGCAAAATCCAAATCAAACGATCCAAAACATGATCAGGCCGATGTAGCGCTTCCTTTTGGTGGCGGTAGCGGCGGTGGTGTATCCATCACTCCAATGGCCTTCCTGGTCGTAGGGACACATGGTGTACGTATCGTATCGCTGGATAACCAGACACATCTTGTTGAACGGGTTATCGATTCAATTCCGCAAGTTATGGAGAAGTATAAGACCATGACGGAGAATAAATCGAACGCGAAGTCGAGTGCGGATTCAACGACGAGTCCACCTGAACCAAGCGGATATATGCCTCCGAATTTCTCGAATTAACAAGAACACCGCTTCGCGGCAAAAAGATCGCGGAGCGGTTTTTTTGTACCATGAGCTTCCATTTTTAAGGATACAGTTCTTTTGAATAGGACATACTCTGATGTGGATAAGCATATAGATGAGAAGACAAGGAACCTATAACACGGAGGGCGAAAATGAGAAAGGCCATAAGTTTACCGAAGATGATGATATTCTTCGTATTGTTCTGGGGAATTACGAGTGGCTCTGCTTGGGCGACAGGTAACCGGACAATAGAAACCGAAGTACGGACGAATGCAAAGGCAGCTGCGCTCATTGATGTCACGTCGGGGCGTATTTTATGGAGCAGTCATGGCGACGAATCCATGCGTATTGCAAGTTTAACGAAAATTATGACAGCGATCGTTGCGATTGAACATGGACGATTGTCTGATAAGGTTGAGGTCAGTAAACGCGCATCAGGCAAGGAAGGATCATCGATCTATTTGAGAATCGGTGAGGAAATGTCCCTAGAGAACATGTTGTACGGGCTCATGCTACGTTCAGGAAATGATGCAGCCACAGCGATCGCCGAGCATATCGGTGGCTCTGAAGAAGGATTTGTACTGATGATGAACCAGAAGGCAGAAATGTTAGGGCTGCATAATAGCCACTTCATGAATCCGCATGGTTTGGATGCGGAGGGTCATTATTCATCTGCGAATGACTTAGCTGTATTAACGGCATATGCGCTTAAAAATCCGATCTTCCGTGATATTGTAAAGACGAAGGTGAAAAAAGCGCCAAATCCGAATGATAATTGGGATTATAGCTGGCTGAATAAGAACAAGATGCTGCAAATGTATGAGGGTGCGGATGGTGTGAAAACAGGGTATACCAAAAAAGCGCTTCGCTGCTTGGTCAGCTCTGCTACCCGTCAAGGACAACAGCTTGTTGCTGTAACACTGAATGATGGTACGGACTGGGTTGACCATAAGAATATGCTCGATTATGGATTTCAACACTTTCCGCTCAAGGATATTTATCAGAAAGGACAAGGGGTACAGAATTACCCTTATCAAATTGGAAAGTCATTCTCCTATCCTTTTGCAGAAGGGGAACTGGAACAACTTCGGACGAAGCTCGTGGTAACGGTCCGCTCATCGATGGATTACACCCTTGGGGAACGCGGTAAACTGTATGTATTGTTAGGTGATAAACAATTAGGGGTCATTCCACTATATGAGAAGGACAGTACGCTGTTAATGACGAAGGATCGATCTGCGTTCGCGAATGAGCAAGTGAATGCAGCCTATGCAAGCCGTTCATCCCATCAAGCTCGGGGAAGCTTGATTGATGTTGCGAGAGCGGTGTTCAACGCATTGTTCACAGCGTTCGATTGACGGATAGGGGGAGAGGAAGACGTGGTCAATTTCATTTGGTTATTTTTTATATTGGTTGGATTTATAGTTGCCGTACTGCAGGGTCGAGTGGATGATGTGACCAAGGCGCTGTTTACGGGGGCTGAGACCGGTGTAACGGTTTGTTTTGGACTCATTAGTATTCTCGTCTTCTGGCTCGGTATCATGCGCATCGCGGAAGATGCAGGGTTACTGCAGAAGATTGCGAAGTTGTTAGGTCCTATTGTCCGGTTTCTATTCCCTGATGTCCCGAAGAACCATCCGGCGCTCGGGTATATCATGTCGAATATGAGTGCCAACTTGCTCGGGCTCGGTAATGCGGCGACGCCGATGGGGATCAAAGCGATGCAGGAGCTTCAGAAATTGAATCCGGACAAGGATGCTGCTTCGCCAGCGATGTGTACATTACTTGCCATGAATACGTCAAGTATTACATTAATTCCGACGACCTTAATCGCGATTCGATTGAAATTCGAGTCTTCGAACCCCGCAGAGATTGTCGGTACAACATTGATTGCCACGATGATTGCGACTTGTGCCGCGATGTTAATCGATCGTTGGTACAGGCATCGATATTATAAATCTAGACCGATCCCACCGCTGCCGAAGACACCACCGCGGTCGAAGACACCACCACCACCGAATCGGTCTGCCCCGACATCGACGACATGAAAGGGTGATCTGACATGTATTCGATTATTTCAACGATTTCAACGTGGGCCATTCCTGCCATTATTGTGTTTATCCCATTATACGCGTTTTTTCGTAAGGTACCGGTCTATGAGACCTTCGTAGACGGTGCGAAAGATGGATTCGATACAGCGATTCAGATTATTCCACATTTGGTCGGGATGATGGTGGCGATCAGTGTATTTAGAGCCTCAGGTGCCATGGATTTGATGGTCGGATTCGTCCGTCCCTTATTCGATGCGATCGGTATACCGAGCGAGGTGCTTCCGCTTGGAGTACTTCGACCGATTACAGGTGCGGGCTCTCTCGCTTTTACGACGGATCTTATTCAACAATTCGGACCAGATTCTTTAATTGGGCGTATGGCTTCGACGATCCAAGGAAGCACAGATACGACGATCTATGTCCTTACCGTTTATTTTGGTGCGGTGGGCATTAAAAAAGGAAGGTACGCCCTTAAAGTTGGTTTGCTGTCCGATCTAATCGGTTTCGTTGCAGCAATAGTGGTCTGTTTCTTGGTGTTCGCATAGAGCATCAAGATACTGGACACCAATAGATCATATCAACCATATACTGTAGCAGTTCTACTTCGCGTAACGCGAGAAAAGAGGCGGACTGTATGCAGATTCAAGGATTTATTATTCATCATTCCGTTTGCCCCTCGATTAATGGCAAAGGGTTTGATTTTTTTATTTGTGCGGATGCCACGATTATTCCTGCTACCATTCCCATGGACGAGGAATACATCCATATTTGTTTTGAGGGTGATTATTCCAAGATCTTTGATCTGGCTCCTGCCCATCAGGAGCAGCTTTTTGTTGCCCAGAAACTTCTGGTCACGCTTGCTTCATTGTATCAGATTGATCCCAATCAGCTCTTTTCGCATACCGAATCATGCCCCGGATCGATTTTCCCATGGAATGAACTTGTGATTTCGGAGCAGGATAGGTATCATTAGATCGAGGTGAAGGATAAAGCATGGAAAGATTACAGAAAATTTTGGCAGCTGCCGGGGTTGCATCTCGTCGTAAATGCGAAGAATTAATCCTAGAGGGCAAAGTAGAAGTGAATGGCGAGACGGTAAAAACTCTTGGGGTCAAGGCTGATCCAACGCAAGATGTGATTACTGTGAATGGACGAGCTATTCAATCCGAGAGTAAAGTGTATTTAATGATGAATAAGCCGAAGGGTGTCATAACGAGCGCTACCGATCCGAAAGGACGCAAAGTCGTTACAGATTACGTGACGGGGATCAAGGAGCGGGTATACCCTGTAGGCCGTCTTGATTATGATACGGAAGGTTTGTTATTGCTGACCAACGATGGAGAGTTCGCAAATCTGCTCACCCATCCGAAGCATCATGTACCTAAGACTTATCTCGCAACGGTTGAAGGCATTCCTCATGGCGATAAACTCGAGAAGCTTAAGGAAGGCATTATGCTGGATGATGGCATGACGGCGCCGGCCGAGCTGGAGTATCAGGATATCAATGTTGAAGATAAGCAGGCGACGATTCGGATTACGATCTACGAGGGTCGGAACCGTCAGGTGCGCCGGATGTTCGAAGCGATCTCTCATAAAGTCATCAGGCTCAAGCGGATCAAATTCGGCGATTTGTCGCTGATGAATTTGAAGCGCGGTAGAACGCGCCCGTTAACGCCGAATGAAATCAATGAATTGAAGCAATTAGCCTTATCGAAAAAGAATAAAGAACGCCGAAAGTAACCGATCTCGTACACATAAATTTCAAAATTCCCCAGATGTCGATAACCGAATTTTAGCTATAATGTTCATAGGATATCTAATTAATACATCGCAAGGTGTGATGTACATCATTGAAGGGGACGTCAGATGAAGAATTCGAGAAGAATCGTACAGATTGTTATTTTGCTTGGCGTTTTCATATTGGGTGGTTATGCTATCGGGTCTGCCGTATTCAAATCGGATGATAAACCTGGACGTGGCAGTGAACCGCCCGCTTTTTCTTTAGTTGGTTTGGATGGCAAAGTACATAAGCTGGATGAGTACACAGGGAAAGGCCTTGTCATCAATTTCTGGGGCTCTTGGTGTGAACCGTGCGTCAAAGAAATGCCGCTGCTCGAGAAAACGTGGAGAGCTATGAAAGATAAGAACGTTGAGATTATCGGTGTAAATGTTGGTGAAGATGAGCTCACGGTCAAAAATTTCGTTGGGCAATTCGGTGTAGATTTTCCGATCCTATTAGATAAGGATAAGCTCGCTACGAAGAAATATGCGATCGGTCCAATGCCGACGACGTATTTTGTAAACAGCAAAGGGAAGATCACGGATATCTATGTCGGGATGCTGGACGAAGACACGCTTGAAGAGCGACTGAAACAGTTAAACTAACTGTTTCTTTGGCATGTTTTGAAAGGGTGTACATCATTAGTTCGAGTTAAGGATCAGTAGGAGGTCTTCACAGTGTTTCAAAATACGAAATGTGAGTGCGGGCATCAGAATCATGTTGGCACGGTGCTCTGCGAATATTGCGGTAAACCGCTGAATGATGCGGAGGATGCGAATGAACCGCTGGAAATGCGCTATGACGGCGTCGCACGGAAATCTCAGAAAGCTAACCCGTCGCTTATCGACAAGGTTTGGAATTTCTTCTCATCGGTTAAGATTGCGGTCTATTTAATTATTACTACGCTGCTTGGTGCGACGCTCGGAACGATTTTTCCTCAAGAGAGCACCTTCATTAACGGGGATCCGTCGACGTATTACGAAAAAACCTACGGGACGATCGGGAAAATATATTACACGCTCGGTCTATCACATACGTATACGTCCTGGTGGTTCGTTGCGTTGCTGGTAATGATTGGGACTTCGCTTGTGATCTGTAGCCTGGATCGTGTTCTACCACTTTATCGTGCACTTAGCAAGCAGCAGATTCGTAAACATATGCGATTCTTAACGAGACAGAAGGTCGTCTATCAACAAGAGATCGCACTAACAGGGTCCGCTGAGGAATGGGTTGCACAAGCGGTGAAGCCGCTTCGCAAAAGACACTATCGCGTACATACAGATGGCTCTGCGCTGCTCGCAGAGAAGTATCGTTTTAGCCGTTGGGGTCCTTATATCAATCATATTGGACTGATTATTTTCTTATTAGCGGTACTCGCACGAGGAATTCCAGGCTGGTATATGGATCAATATATCGCTTTTCCAGAAGGGGAAGTGAAGCGGATTCCGGATACGAACTATTATCTGAAGAATGAGAAGTTCACGGTCAAGTATTATAAGGATTCCGAACTTCCGAAAGAAATGCAGGGCGAGAATCGGTTGATCGCCGAATTGTATGAGACGAATGCAGTGCTCTACGAATGTGTGGAGCAATGTGACGATCCGTCGAAGAAGCCGGTGCTTAAGGAAGTGACTCGTCATAATATCGAAGTGAATAAACCGCTGGATTACAATGGGTTTATGGCGTATCAGACGGATTATGATCCGACGCTGCGCCTGCGATCGGTCAAACCGGAATTCCGTAATAAGGAGACCGGTGAGGTCTATGGCGAATTCCAATTGGAAATGCGTGACTCCGCGCTGTCCTATGACGTAGGGCCATATCATTTGGAGCTGAAAGAGAAATATCTCGATTTCGGATTAAATGAGGAAGGACAACCAGTGACCAAATCGCAGGAACCAAATGCGCCAGCCTTCTTGTTCCTCATTACAGGACCTGATCTCGCGAAGGAAGGTGAATTGTATTTCTACTTCCCGCTTCAGATTGACAAGGAACGGTTCGATCAAGAGGCACTCAATGCCAAGTTAAGCGGAGACTTCGCGAAGAAATTCGAGATCAAAGTCAATGGTATGAAAAATGTTGGACTAAGCACGACGTCGTTCTTAACGATCCGCGTTGATAGTGCGATGCCTTTTATTTGGGTGGGTGCTGCGATCTCTATGCTCGGTCTCGTGATGGGCTTCTACTGGAATCATCGTAGAATTTGGCTGCGTTTTGACGGGAAGCAGTTAACACTCGGAGGACATACGAATAAGAACTGGTATGGCATGCGAAGCGATGTGGCGAATTTGCTGAAGCAAATGAATATCGAAGTGGATGCAAAATCGCTAGATAACGGAGGAGAAAATCGATGAAATCTTTATTAGACTTTAGTGGTGATGCTTTTTTAGCGGCATTTTTCTTATATTGCTTGGCCTTCGTATTCTACGTGATTGCAATCTCCGGGAAGATGTGGAAGAAATCCGACCCGGCAGCACATTTGAAGCGCTGGAAAGTGATATCGTTTACAACTTCAACGCTTGGTACGATCGCGCAAATTACATATTTCTTTACGCGTTGGATTGGCGGAGGCCATATTCCTACCAGTAACATGTATGAATTCATGTCATTTCTCTCCATGATGATCATGGTTGCATTTACGATTGTGTATTTAATTTACAGAACTGCGGTATTAGGCGTGTTCGCAGTACCTGTTGCGATTATCGTCATGGCCTATGCGTCGGTGTTCCCGCAAGAAGTACAGCCGTTAATTCCAGCGCTCAATAGTATCTGGCTCAAAATTCACGTGACGACGGCTGCAACGGGGGAAGCTTTCTTCGCGGTTGGTTTTGCTGCAGGACTGATGTATCTTCTACGTACGGTGGACTTTGCATCGAAGACCAAAAAAGCGGTTAGAGCGCAGCGCTGGGTAGAGATCACATTGTTGTCAGTACTCATTATTATTGGTTTTATCGCCTCTGTATTTACGTTCAGAGCGATGGGTTATGAAGCTGTCTTCAAACAAACGATTGTAACAGTTGACAGCCAGCAGCAGGAAAGTAGTAAAATAGAAGAGGTCAAATACAAGCTGCCTGCCATTGTAGCCCCTTATGATAGCGAAACCGTGAAATTCGACTCCTTCTTGGGGATGAGCAAACCTCTATTCGAAGCTCCATCTTGGATGAATGGAGCAAATGCGGGACGGAAGCTTAACACAGTCGTTTGGGCCTTAATCTCAGGTCTTATCCTGTATGGTCTGCTGCGACTTATTGTACGCAAATCGCTTGGTGCAGCGATTCATCCTGCGATGGACGGCATTGATCCGGAAGATTTGGATGAGATCAGCTACCGTGCCATTGCGATTGGATTCCCGCTCTTTACCTTAGGAGCACTTATCTTCGCCATGATCTGGGCGCAAATCGCTTGGTCGCGCTTCTGGGGATGGGATCCGAAGGAAGTATGGGCGCTTATTACTTGGTTGTTCTACAGTGCATATTTACATTTGCGTTTATCGCGCGGCTGGCAAGGGACGAAATCATCATGGCTTGCCGTTATTGGTTTCTTAGTCGTCATGTTCACACTTGTCGGCGTCAATCTTGTTATTGCTGGTTTACATTCTTACGCAGGAGTATAGAGGGGATAGGTCGAATATACTCCAATGCAGATAAATAGAGTTCTACATAAATTGTTGGAGGAGTGCCTACATGACGGATCAATTGAATCGGATTTTGGTAGTCGATGATGAAGAGCGGATTCGCCGCTTATTGAAGATGTATTTGGAGAAGGAGGGTTATATTATCGAGGAAGCCGAGGATGGCGAGACGGCATTGCAGAAATCGCTCGACTCTGACTTTGATCTTATCTTGCTCGATGTTATGCTCCCAGGGATCGATGGGGTAGAGGTGTGCACACGTCTGCGTCAATCCAAAGCGACTCCGGTCATCATGTTAACTGCTAAAGGAGAAGAAATTAACCGTGTGCAGGGGTTTGAAGTGGGGGCAGATGATTATGTCGTCAAGCCTTTCAGCCCGCGAGAGGTCATCTATCGTGTGAAGGCCATTCTGCGCCGTTCTTCCGCAACTGCATTCTTATCGAAAGAAGCGAATTCAAGCAACAATATCGTATTCCCGCATTTGCTCATTGAGCATGATGCGCATCGTGTAACAGCAGGCGGACAAGAGGTCGGCCTTACACCGAAAGAATATGAGCTTCTGCATTACTTGGCGGTTTCCCCGGATAAGGTATTCTCGCGGGAAGAGCTGCTTAAGGATGTATGGAATTATGAGTTCTTCGGCGACTTACGGACAGTGGATACCCATGTCAAACGGTTGCGTGAGAAATTGAATAAAGTCTCTCCTGAATCTGCAGCAATGATTACAACAGTCTGGGGCGTCGGTTACAAGCTTGAGGTGCCGAAATAACGTGATGTTGTGGAAAAGTGTCGTAGGTAAGCTATGGATGACCATCATTGGTCTTGTTGCACTGATTCTTATGATTTTGGGTGTCTTTCTGTTACCTTATATCGATGTGTATCACTTTAAGAATTCCTATGATGTTAAGCGGCTATTTATTTTTACAGGGATCGTCGGGTTTTCACTCACGACGGTCTTTGCTTTTTTCTTGTTCTATAAAATTACGCAGCCTCTACGGATGCTTAAGAAAGCTGCGGATCGTATTCGAAAAGGTGAGTATAACACCGATGGTCTGAATATCCGTTCTACCGATGAAATCGGGGAGCTGGCACATACGTTCAGTCATATGGCGAAAGAAATGCAAGTCACCATCCAGGACTTGAACCATGAGAAGGAGCATTTGTCGAGCATTCTACGGAGTATGACTGATGCAGTTATTACCTTCGATGCCGAAGGCAAAGTCGTTTTAGCAAATCCGAGGGGCGAAGATATTCTTCGCGCTTGGAACGACTTATCTTGGGATGGAGACATGGCTGAACGGGAAGATGATTCATTCCATATTCCTGAACCGTTGTTAGCCTTGTTCCAAGCCGTACTTGAGACGCGTAGTGATCTGACCGACAAGCTCCATGTGCAGCAAGGCGTGTTCTCCGTTGTTATGGCGCCACTTCATTCGCAGGAAAGTGTTCGTGGAGCCGTTGCTGTGCTCCGTGATGTAACTGAGGAAGTGAAGCTTGAGAAGTTACGTAAAGATTTCGTGGCGAATGTCTCTCACGAGATTCGTACACCGCTCTCTATGCTTCAAGGCTATAGTGAGGCATTGATGGATGACATTGCTGCATCGCCGGAGGAGCGCCAAGAGCTGGTCCAAGTGATTCACGATGAGTCGCTGCGGATGGGAAGACTGGTGAAGGATCTACTCGATCTAGCGCGTATGGAAGCAGGACATATCGAGATGCAGCACGAGAGCGTCCAAGTGGATCAATTGATCCAGCGCGTATACCGCAAGTTCGCAGTACTCGCGAAGGAGCGTGACATCCATTTGCTGCTTGAAGCGCCATCGGAGCCGATGATCTTGGAAGCTGCTGACGAGGATCGATTAGAGCAGGTACTGACGAACTTACTAGACAATGCATTTCGTCATACGAATGCAGGGCTTCAGATACTTCTTTCCGCGGGTTATACGGAGACGTCGAAGGGCAGAATGTTGGTACTTAAGATAGCTGACCAGGGACAAGGGATTCCTTCGGAGGATGTGCCGTTTATATTCGAGCGTTTCTATAAGGCTGACAAAGCTCGTACGCGCGGAGCGAACGGGGGAACAGGGCTTGGACTTGCAATTGTCAAAAATATCGTGGATGCACATCATGCCACGATTGCGGTTCAGAGCACCGTTGGTCAAGGCACGACATTCACAATTACGTTTCCTGTCGAAATCTAATTTGAAATGACAAACACTCTCGTTATGAGGGTGTTTTTTGTGTTTTTTGGTGAAGGAGGCAATAAAATCTTGTTGTTCGTGGAACATCGCGATAATAAGAAATGCCCTCCGACACCAGGGAGTGGTGCGTGGAGGGCATTGTATTAAGAACCTATTTCATTAGAGTGTAATTTCTTTGGCTTTCAGAATGCCGTCAATTTGAAGCAATTGTCCGATCACGTCTTTTGGTAATCTGCGATCAACAGACAGCGCCATAATTGCATTACCGCCAGCCTCAGAACGACCTACTTGCATGGTTGCGATGTTGACATCGTTATTTCCTAAGGTTGTACCAACGCTGCCGATCATACCCGGTTTATCGGTGTGAGAAATCAGGATGAGCGTTCCTTCTGGAGCAACGTCTACAGTAAAGCGATCAATTTGAACAATGCGCTCACCATAACCGTTCAGTAACGTTCCGGCAACGAGACGTTCTTCCGTAGAAGACTTCAACGTAACTTGAAGCAGGTTCGTAAAACCTTTCGTTGCTGCAGACTTCTGCACCACGACGTTTACATCACGGACCTTGGCAAGATGCATGGAGTTGATGATATTCACATCCGAACCAAGATGGAAAGATAGTACACCTTTAATAATATGACGTGTGATCGGTTGTGTATCGAAATCTGCCAAATCGCCGGAGTATTTCACGTGAATTTCTTGTACTGGACCATGGATCATTTGAGCAACGAATACGCCCAGCTGTTCACCAAGTTTGAAGTAAGGCTGCAACTTATTGAGCACGTTCGCAGGAACTTGCGGCATGTTTACGGCGTTCTTGTACGGCTCATTGCGTAGAATATGGAGTACTTGCTCCGATACATCGATGGCCACGTTCTCTTGCGCTTCGATTGTCGATGCACCCAAATGCGGTGTGACAACGATTTTCGGATGCTTCAAGAATGGATGATCAGCACGAGGAGGTTCTTCCTCGAATACGTCGAATGCGGCACCAGCGACAATTCCTTGATCGATCGCTTCAACGAGTGCGAGTTCGTCAACTACGCCGCCACGAGCACAGTTGATGATACGCATTCCTTTTTTCATAACCTCAAATTGAGGTCCCGAGATCATATGGCGTGTCTCTGGTGTCAATGGTGTATGCACCGTCATGAAGTCTGCATTACGGATGATGTCGTCCACTGTTGCAAGAGTCACTTGTAATTTCTCTGCACGCTCTTCCGTGAGGAACGGATCGTAAGCGAGGATCTCCATCCCGAAGGCTTTAGCGCGTTTGGCAACTTCACTACCGATGCGACCCATTCCAAGGACGCCGAGTGTCTTGTTACGAAGCTCAACGCCGAGGAAGGACTTACGGTCCCATTCGCCTTGAACAGTCTTCATGTAAGCTTGCGGAATGTGGCGGGACAAAGCCATCATCATCGCGAAAGTGTGTTCACAAGTTGTAATCGTGTTGCCGTCTGGTGCATTGATGACGATAATTCCTTGTTTGGTTGCTGCTTCGAGGTCGATATTATCGACGCCGACGCCTGCGCGACCAACCACTTTTAAATTTTTGCCTGCTTCCATAATGCGAGCAGTGACCCGAGTTTGGCTGCGAACAAGTAGGGCGTCATATTCCCCAATAATCGCGACGAGCTCATCTTCACTGAGTCCCGTTTTCTTCTCTACCGAAATGTCGGCGGCGTCAACCAATTGCTGAATACCCATGTCACTGATCGGATCCGATACTAATACTTTGTACATTGTGTAAACCTCCCTTTATTGGTTAAAAAAAATAAAAACTCTCAATCCGCATACTACTACCGTAGTAAGGGACGAGAGTTCAATTCGTGGTGCCACCCTAATTCGCTGCTAAACCATCTAGCAACCTCAATCGGTCCAAAGACCATGAACGATAACGGATTCTGCCGACTGCACCTACTTCGATTCAATGCAATAACTCAGGACTGCTGAACTGACTGTTGCATACCGCCGATTTCCACCAACCATCGGCTCTCTGTAGGCTGCCCTAGCGTTCGTTCCATCAATGCTTTTCACAATTTATTTCCAATAATGTATCATCGGAACTGAATAGTGTCAATAGGAACTTGCTGAACTGTGATGTTTGTCACACAATCTTCGATATTGGTAATGATATGTCACGTGAAGCCTTGATTCGAAGCGAACTTGAATAGTGATTCCTAGGTTTGTTATGATGCTAATACTGTGTTTCCCACTTATTCGTAGAAGAATGGGAGTTGTGGCAGTAGTTCATCTTTATAGTACCGGTTTTTATTTTTCTTAAACTCATTGGCTTTTATCGCATCGGTACGAAGTAGTAAATCGACGAATTGATGAATGTATTGGACGTTCAACTCGCCACTTTGTCCATTTTGAATCATTTGATCGATTTTCGTCGTAATATCTTGTGGGTAGTAAGGTTGATACATATTCTTCTCTAGCAGTATATTGGTGATGAGAAGATTCTTGACCGCAATCGGATAACTCTTCCACTCTGTAATCGAGACTTTCGGCTGGAATACGACTTGCTTAGGAATTTCCGAATTCATGGTAGAACTCCATTTTAATATGGCAAAATACATTTGTTCTTGGGCTCGTAAGGTGTAATTCATAGCGCTTTTGATATATTCGTCCTTCGCGAGTTGCTCTACTACAAGTGACCCGGGTATGGAGTTCGCCTTGCTAATGTATTTTGATGTACCCGTACTGAATAATTTTAATGATTTGAGATAGTTGGTCTGGGCATCTTGAAGTAATGGAGAAGTGCCATTGATCGCGCTTTGATTCGCTTGTTTATATTGTTCGTCGGCAAGTTTGCCAAGTGCGCGAACGATCGAGGCATTATCCGTTGTTGGATCGCCTGCATTTAATTGGTCCATATCCTCGAACCACGTATTCTGAAATTCTCGATACGGCAGTAGAACTGTGTGATAGAATGATACTAGATCTTGCTGCGGATACGTTCCGACTCGCTTTATTTGCTTGGTGGCAGCCGTCTTCGCGTCAAATGTGGCTTCCGTCCGATCGGTCCCAACTTTCAAGCCATAAAAGAAGGATCCAACCGCACAAATGAGCATGAAGATGAATCCGAGACTGAAAAAGAGATAAATTCTAGAGGGTCTTTTTTCCATGTGAAGCGCTCCTTCGATTACTTTGAGTTTAATTAGAATACAATACTTAGAACAGGCAGGACAATGATGAAAAAAATCAACTTTAAACGCTTCAAGCTCAGACAAGTGACGGTGAATGATCTCAATGACCGCTTATTATTGATTAATTTGTATATCACGCAAGCTCTTACTCTTATTATCGGTATTATATGGCTCATTTTTCAGAGAAGAAATCCGTTATCTCTATTATCATGGCCAGAGGGCATCGAATTTCTTTATTGGGGAGTCGGTCTCTCTGTTCTTGTCTTGGCTGCAGATCTTCTGGCGGGGCGATTTGTCCCGGAGGAGGCCATGAATGATGGCGGGATTAATGACATGCTCTTCAAGAAGCGGCCGCTCTGGCATATTTTCATCATTGCGGCGGTCGTATCGATCTGTGAAGAATTGTTATTTCGTGGTGCGATTCAGCATACCTTAGGTCCTTATTGGACGAGTATTCTATTCGCTGTGATACATGTACGTTACTTGAGACATTGGATTCCGACAGGGCTCGTGTTCGCGATCAGTTACGGAATGGGGTACATTTACATCCAAGCAGGGACCTTATGGGCACCTATCATCACACATTTCATCGTCGATTTCGTATTAGGACTGATCATTCGTTACCGGAGGGATTCATGATTCATGAGCAAGCAGTTAAGTCGAATTGAAAAGTACGGGCGTCGTAGTGCGCGCAAAGATAATGGTGGGCGGAAAAAAACAAAAACAGAGCGTCCGTTAGATTCGGAACAATCCGCAGAAGTTGGATCGCGACGGGAACTTCATCCCTCGTATCGAGGGAGATTAACGCGGCTCTTCTATCACTCGCTTATCGTACTTTTTATTCTATTGTTAATTGGTTTACTATATTGGGGACGCAAGATGATGGCATAATCAAGAGCGAGGGGAAGAAGTTATTGTGTTCTGGGTAATCATTGCGATATTCATCTTATTGATCGTGTTCGTTCTGATTCGAATGAGTTATGAAGCAACACATACGGTGATTCAACAGGAACATATTGCGCTGTCTGAACTACCGGAACATTGGACCGATACGACGTTCATGTTCATCAGCGATATTCATCGACGTAAAATCTCGGAGGAATTGGTAGAAGCTTTGATTGTGAAGCATCCACAGATTGAACTGGTGCTGATCGGAGGCGATTTGACCGAGCGTGGGGTGCCGCTTG
The DNA here is from genome assembly GCF_058791655.1 of Paenibacillus sp. EB106-05-06-XG162. NCBI lineage: Bacteria > Bacillati > Bacillota > Bacilli > Caryophanales > Paenibacillaceae > Paenibacillus > Paenibacillus sp. EB106-05-06-XG162. The sequence goes on along the minus strand of NZ_JBYTDT010000004.1, from coordinate 109,875 downwards.
AACGAGTGAGGCATAATATGCAGTTACTACGGAAGATCGCACCTATTTATGCAGTGCATGGCAATCATGATTACAATGCCGATTACAGACAATTGGATATTGTGCTTCGGGAGAGCGGCGTTCAAGTGCTTGATAATGAGGCGATATGGCTGGAAAAAGAAGATCAAGGTGTGTGGCTCGTCGGTTTAGATGATCTGCTCACGGATCGGGCGAATTTGAGGCTAGCTTTTGCTGAGCCGAGATTACAGCCAGCCTTTACGATCATGCTCGTTCATGATCCCGGCATCATTCAGCAATTGCATGACGAACCGATTCATCTGATACTGGCGGGTCATACGCATGGAGGACAATTTCGTTTGCCCGGGATCGGCCCACTTGTAACACATGGGATATACCGTCAATATTCGTGTGGATTATATACACTAGACAGAATTATTCGTAAGGGAAGCGACAAGCTTATCCAGGTATTCATTAGCAGAGGGTTTGGTACATCCCATCTTCCACTACGTTTATTTTGTCCTGCAGAGGTTCATATCATTACGCTCCACCAAGAAGAAAAGCAATCCAAAACACCTTAATTAGAGGTTCTGGATTGCTTTTTTTATTACATGACCTTCTCGAAATCAATGGCTAGCGGGTTGACGAACGTGTACCCTTTGTCTTCTAGTTTGGTCAGTAATTCATCCAAGGCTTCAACGGTCCAAGGCAATTCGTGCATCAGAATGTTGCTGCCAGGATGGAGCTGCTCCAATACATTTTTAATTACCGCATCAGGTTTGTTTTTGTTCTTCGAATCCCAATCGAGGGATCCATTCGACCATGTCATGAACAACATCCCGTTGTCCTTGACAATTTTGCGTACCGTGTCGTTACCAATACCGAATGGGGGGCGGAAGAACTTCGGTGCTTCTCCGATCGTATCTTTTACAATTTTCTGTACATCTTCAATTTGTTTTTTGATATTGGCCTCGGATTCCTTCTTCAGATTGATGTGATCCCAGCTATGATTGCCGATGATTTGTTCCCGGTCGTGGATTAGCTTTAACAGCTCAGGATGTGCTTTGACACGATATCCATTGACAAAAAATATAGCTTTGGCTTGATGTTTGTCCAAAGTATCAATCAGACTATTGATCATTTTCTCATCTTTTGGACCATCATCGAAGGTCAGCAGAACCACCTTCTTCTCAATCCCTTCCTGTGCAGGAACAATGTTATAGACTTTGTTCATGACGTAAGACTTGGCGATTGGGGCTTCTGTGCTTGCAGGCTCGTCAGTAGGCTTCTCTGATGATGGGGTTTGGGTATCGTTCGCAGGTGCTTGAGTTTCAGTACTGGCAATTGGCTGCACCGGAATTTTGTCTTGTTCAACACTTTTTTGGCCGCAAGCCGTGAGGCTGATGACGAGGGTGAGCAGAATGAACCATTTTGAGGTTGTAGGCTTCATGTTTGTTAGCTCCATTTCCTTATTTTAAACGGGATGAGTTTTAACTGAAGGGTCACAATATGTAATGATCTTATCATAAAGAGGAGGTTTTCGTCGTGAAAATGACAGCTTTTATGATTGGCGGTGTGCTTGGTGCGGCTGCAGCCGTATATATTAGCAACAACAAGCAGATGATGATGGCCAAAGCAGGTGATATGGGTCAATCCGTGAATGACTGGATGAGTAAAGCGAAGGATAAAGTAATTGAAGTGACGCTAAGCCCAGCGTTCGGGGATGCGACAGCTTCCTCAGCAACTTCAACAATGTCATCCTCAAGCCAAGCCCCAAGTAGCTCTGCATCGTCTACACCTTCTTCATCAGCCACTTCCAGCTTCGCATCCTCAACCATGTCTGATACCGAATTCGGTTCAGATCAGTCGTCAGGAGCAAGCCCAAGCAGCCATACTCAGCTGAAGGATCTGATTAATAAATCAGCTTCTGTCAAACGTGAAGTGGACGCCATTCTGAAAGAAAATAACACCTCCTTATAAGATGCACCAAGAAGATACGCTTATCAGCCTTAGTCAGGCGATAAGCGTATCTTCGGATTTATAAGAACAGTTTATTCGTGAGTAGCGTAAAATCATATAGGTTGAAAAAGAATCATGTTGCACATGAGAAATGTGTGATATGATTCTTTTTTTGTGCGTTTTTATTTTATCCTCGGTTCGAACTTACTAGTGCAAACGAGGAAATTTAGTGTTACCATGATATTTGAGGGCGTTTGTGAGCACACATTATATGTAATTTCATAAGCTGTTATAACCGATGCTTTCAATGGTATAATGGAAGATACATTTAATGATTTCTATATTATCAGCTTGATTGTTTAAGGAGGATCCTGTCATGAAAATAGAACGTCTAAGTACAAATAAGATACGGATTTTCCTTACGTTCGATGACTTGTCAGAGCGCGGAATCCAAAAAGAAGATATGTGGAGAGAAATCCCCAAAGTTCATGAATTATTCAGCGAAATGATGGATCAAGCCTATACAGAGCTTGGATTTGATCCAACAGGACCGTTGGCTGTTGAAGTGTTTGCACTGCCTGCACAAGGAATGGTGGTCATCGTGACCCGTGGAAAATATGATGTCCCTTCACTAGGTGTGAATTTAGAAGATGAGTTAGAAGAGGAAGTCTATGAGATGGAAGTAACCATGGAGCAAAGCGATACCATTATGTATGCATTCGCCGACTTCGAGCACCTCATCGATCTGGCCCATTTGATAGCGTCGCATGTCGAGGAGGAAGGAAAGTTATATTATTACAAAGATCGTTATATTCTACATCTAGAGCCCAAGGATTTAGAACAAAGTGCTTATAACGCGCTTATTGCTCTTCTCGCGGAATATGGAGAGGCGACTTCTGTGACCCCAGCGGTACTTGATGAATATGCCAAAGTCATTATGCCTTCCAATGCGATTGGTACGATTTGCGCTCATTTCACACCGCTGCAATAATCTTACGAAGTCAGTTTAGCTTCGCAAAACTAAGCTGATGCTTACGAAGTCAAAGTTTTACTCTGTAAAACTAAGCTGATGCTTACGAAGTCAGTTTTGCTTCGCAAAACTTTTAGGAGGTCATATTCGGTGCCTTTGTTCTCAATTCTAACGGCAGCAATCGCGCCGGGTATCGCGTTGCTTGTATATTTTTATCTCAAAGATCGATATGACAGTGAACCGATCTCCATGGTGGTCAAAATATTTTTACTCGGATTTCTCATTGTACTGCCGATTATGGTGATCCAACATGGGATACAGCTGTGGTTAGGAAATAATCCTTACTTATTCTCCTTCGGTATTTCTGCCGGAGTTGAGGAAGCTGTCAAATGGTTCGTGATCTATCATATTGTCTATAATCATACGGAATTCGATGAACCTTATGATGGTATCCTCTATACTGTCGCGGTCTCGCTCGGATTTGCAACCATAGAGAATTTACTGTATGCATGGTATAGCCATCCTTCGTTTGGTACCTTGCTCGTTCGCGCGTTGCTGCCTGTTTCTGGACATGCACTTTTTGGTGTCATGATGGGGTATTATTTCGGTAAAGCGAAATTCTCAGAAGGAAAACGCAAGAGACGGTATTTACTCTATGCGGTGGTTATCCCGCTCTTCTGGCATGGTGTGTATGACTACGTCTTACTCACCGTCAAAACGTATTGGATTTGGTACATCGTTCCTCTTATGGTGTATTTATGGTATCGCGGAATGATGAATGTGAGGAGCGCGAACTCTCGTTCGCCTTTTCGTCTATTAAAACGTGAAGAAATACAAGATTAAACGATTAAAATCCGGTTATACTTCATAATGAGGTGATCGGATGCGGGTCAAAGTTAGAATTCGGTGCAGGAACTGCGGAGAGAAATTTGTCCTCCGAGGGAAGAAAGAACGCGGCCGTATTGAAACAGGATTCAAACAATGTCTTTGTAATAATACCCAAGATTTTGAAATCGAAGAAGACCGTTATTAGGGCGATCGATCGGGAAATGCATAAAGCTTCCTTTTTTGAATCACACTAACGTCAGTTTGTGATGAGAAAGGAGCCGTTTGTACAATGTATAAGCGAATGAGTGCAGTGTTATTTCCGATTGTCGCCCTAATTTTGATTGCGACTGCTTACTGGGGATATCAACAGTACAAGCAGAAAAATGCGGTCATTTTAAAGGCGGAAAGCCAGTATCAGAGAGCGTTCCATGATCTCTCGTATCATGTTGAGAAATTACATAGCGAATTAGGTAATGCGCTCGCAGTAAATTCAGCTTCTCAAGGGATGCATCGTAAGAGTTTGGCTAATGTATGGAGAATTACAAGCGAGGCGCAGAGCGAGATCAATCAACTTCCATTGACACTGCTGCCTTTTAGTAAAACGGAAGATTTTCTGTCCCATATTTCGAACTTCTCGTACAAGGCTTCGATGCGTGATATGACCAAGGAGCCTTTGTCGAAGGATGAAATGAAAATGCTCAAGACACTCTATAGCAATTCGGAGCAGATTTCGAACGATCTTCAAAAGGTGCAGGCAACGGCACTGAAGAACAATCTGCGCTGGCTGGATGTGGAACAAGTCATGGCGAGCAAGACTCAGAAGATGGATAATTCCATCATCGATGGATTTAAAACCGTTGACAAAAAGGTCGGCAACTATCCTGAGATTAACTGGGGACCAGCCGTAGCGAGCGTGTATAGCAAACGTTCCGTTACGATGCTGTCAGGCCAGAATGCGACGAAGGAAGAGATTAAGAAGAAGGCATCCACGTTCCTCGGCGATCATAAGATTACGGATGTCAAAGTGGTTGAGAACGGGGCAAAGACAGAATACGCCTCTTACTCGGTTACAGGGAAACGCAAAGATACGCAAACGGTCGTTCATTTGGATTATACGAAGCGTGGCGGACATTTGATCAGTTATATGGATACACGAGACATTGGCGCGAAGAAGATTTCGAAGGATCAAGCGATGGAAGCCGCGCAGAAATTTTTGAATGAGCATAATTATCCGGAAATGGTGCCGGTAAGCTATGACGAATACGATAATATTGGCAGCACGATCTTTGCGCACAAGCAGCAAGGGATTATATTCTATCCAGAACGTATTACGGTACGTATTGCGCTGGACAATGGCGAAGTGACAGGGATTCAAGCGAGTGACTACGAATACAAAAAGCATGTATTTGATAAGAAAAATACGAAGCCGAAGCTAAGCGTCGAACAAGCGCGGAAATATTTGAACCCGGATCTCAAGGAGAGATTCAACCGCTTGGTGATGATTGAGAATGAGCTAGGAAAGCCGACCCTCTGCTATGAGTTTGTCGGCGATATCAACAGCGCCACCTACCGGATCTATCTCAATGCGAATACGGGCATGGAAGAGAACATTGAAGAGCTAAAAGGGATGAAACAGAAAAATCCTGCTTAATAATAAGATCCAACAGAGCCTTTCGACAATCCTGTCGAAGGGCTTTTGCTATTGACGCAATATGTTATAATATGGCTAGATTTTTGTATTCATTGATCGATGGTTAGACGAGAAGAAATTTAGATATGGCAGGTGATTCGGTTGTTACCTCGAGTAAGTGATCTGGTTTATATTCAAGTGGCTTCAACAGATGAACAGGAAGCGAACCACGAATATAAGTCCCGCATTGTAGAAATGGATGAGACTAATCTATTCATTGAAATTCCGTTAGATGAGCGAACGGGGCGATATAAGCCGCTTCATCTAGGCGATGAGCTCTCTGTATATTTTCTTACGGAAGGCGGCGTTAAGAACTACTTCAATACTTATGTGTGTGGGACACGTCAGGATGTTGTCCGAATGGTTGCCATTAAGAAGCCGGAACTCGAATCCATTTCGAAGATTCAACGTCGTAATTTCTTGCGCGTAACAGCTGAATTAGAGCTTGCCGTGAAATTAATGGATCAAGTGCAGTTCATCGCAATTACGGAAGATGTGAGCGGGGGCGGTATATCGTTTCGCTGTGACGCGAAATGGAATGTGAAGCCGGGTCAGCAAATATCTTGTTGGTTATTGATTCCTTATCGTAACGGTGCGGTTGAACACGCACAGTTCACTGCTGAGGCCGTACGTGTCAAGCCACTGACGCATGACAAGCAGCTCGTGATGATGAAGTTTAGTGAAGTCAGCGAGACGGAACAGCAGAAGATCATTCGTTTTTGTTTTGAGAAACAATTTGATTATCGTAAAAAATAACAGGCATAATTCATACATAATTTGGAAACAATAGCCTCCAATTCGTGTTGGAGGGTGAATCAGATGCGTAGGAATAAAGATCAGCAAGCGGAACAATATGTGCAATTATTTATTCAATTTGCGAACCGTATTGAGAAGCATTTGAAAAGATGGCTGTGGATATGCTGCTGCTTGCTCATCGTGTGTCAAATTCTGCTTCGAATCCCTATGGTACGCGGGTTTATCTCAGGTGTCGATCGTTTGGAAGGAGTTCCGATTTCAAGCCAAAAAATACCGAACAAATCGCTTCCATAGCGGATTATTTTTTGCATCTCTCTTCTTTGTGTGGTATAATTTTCACGTCGCAGGCAACGCCTGCTTTTTTCTTGAAATTTAAGGATGAATGAAGTCGTTTCGACTTGAGGAACGTTTTGAGGAGGAGCAACCTGTTGTTGAATGCGCAGCAAGGTACACTAGACAAGATCAACATTGCAATTGATGGCCCTGCAGGAGCAGGGAAAAGTACGGTAGCTCGTCAGGTCGCGAAGAAGCTTTCTTATGTGTATGTTGACACAGGAGCGATGTACAGAGCTGTAACATGGTTTATGATGGGCCACGACATTTCAGCAAGTGATACCGATCGTGTTCTTTGTGCCATGAAAGAGCTACATATTGAATTAATTCCCGGTGAACTGACACAACAGGTTATCGTGAATGGTGAAGATGTAACAAGCTATATTCGTACGAACGAGATTAGTCAGCATGCATCCAGTTATGCGAAGATTGGTCCGCTTCGATCCGTCCTCGTCGACATGCAGCGCCAGATGGCTGCGAGCAAAGGCGTTGTGATGGATGGCCGCGATATAGGTACACATGTGTTGCCACAAGCTGAACTGAAAATTTTCCTCACAGCAAGTGTTGAGGAGAGAGCTCAGAGGCGCTATCAAGAGATTAAAGATAGTCAACAGATTACGCTGGAGCAGCTCATGCATGATATTGCTGCACGTGATCGCCAAGATGAACAACGCGAAATTTCACCGCTCGTCTGTGCTGAAGATGCGATTTCATTGGACACAACCTCTATGAACATTGATGAAGTTGTGGATCAGATTATTGACTATTGCATAACCAAAACGGATGGAGCGAAGTAAATTATGTTGTATAATTTTTGTAGAGGCCTTTTACGCGGATTATATCGATTATTATTCCGTCTCGAAGCGATTGGCATAGAACATGTGCCGTCTGAAGGTGGCGTATTGCTCTGCTCGAATCATGTGAGTCTATTCGATCCGCCAACGGTGGGGATATGTTTGGAGCGCAAAGTGCATTTCATGGCCAAACAGGAATTGTTCAAGATTCCGTTACTCGGGAAATTAATTCATGAGCTAGGTGCGTTCCCAGTTAAACGTGGTGGGGTGAGTAAAGAGTCGATCAAGATCTCGCTCAATATCCTACGCGATGGCAAAGTAATGGGGATATTCCCAGAGGGTTCCCGGCATTCTGAAGGTGAAGGGAAGAAAGGGGCTGCAAGCTTTGCACTTCGAAGCGGCGCCGCTGTCGTACCTGTAGCTATTATCGGGAGCTATCGGTTATTCGGTAAAGTGAAGGTGGTATACGGCAAGCCAATTGACGTTACTCCTTTCCAGGAAGATCCGAAGACTGCAGTGGATACACTTACAGATGAGATCATGAATCGAATTGATCAATTAAAGCATCAATATCGATGATTTCATGCATGATTTTTTAATTTGGAAAGATACTACATTTTAATGGTTTTGAACGCTGCCCACTGTGGCAGGTTTAAATAAATGGGGCTTTGAACTGAGGAGGTATAACGAATGTCGGAAGAAAATGTGCAAGTTGAAGCAGTTGAGAATCAAGCAGATCTCGACAACATCGTATCCATCAAAAAAGGGGACACGGTGAAAGGAACAATCGTTAAGATTGAGGATAACCAAGCCATTGTTAGCTTTGGATATAAATATGATGGTATTATCCCGATTCGTGAGTTGTCTTCTGTACAAGTTGACAATGCAGCGGATGCGGTACAAATTGGCCAAGAAGTGGAGTGTAGAGTTGTGACAATTGATGATCAAAACGAAAAAATGGTATTATCCAAGCGTCAAATCGATAGTGAGAACGCATGGGAGCAATTGCAAGCAAAACTTGACAGCGGAGAAGTCTTCGAAGTTGTTGTAGCAGATGTCGTTAAAGGTGGCCTTGTTGCTGATGTAGGCACACGCGGATTCATTCCAGCATCGATGGTTGAGCGTCATTTCGTTGAAGATTTCAGCGATTACAAAGGTAAGACGCTTCGTGTGAAAGTTAAAGAATTGGATCGGGAGAACAACAAAGTGATCTTGTCTCAAAAAGACGTATTGGATCAAGAGTTCGAAGCGAACAAATCAAACATCATTGCAAACATTCAAGAGGGCCAAGAAATTGATGGTACAGTACAACGCTTGACGCAATTCGGCGCATTCGTTGATATCGGTGGCGTAGACGGTTTGGTTCACGTGTCAGAGCTTGCTTGGACGCATGTTGAGAAGCCTGCTGATGTGGTTCAAGAAGGTCAAAGCGTACGCGTTAAAGTATTGAAAGTAGATCCTGCGAACGGCAAAATTAGCCTTAGCATCAAAGCTGCTCAACCAGGTCCTTGGGATACAGCAGCTGGACAATTCAATATCAGCGATATCGTAACAGGAACAGTTAAACGTCTTGTGAACTTCGGTGCATTCGTAGAAATCGCTGCAGGCGTTGAAGGCCTTGTACACATTTCTCAAATCGCTCACCGTCATATTGGTACTCCTCATGAAGTATTGAAAGAAGGACAAAGCGTTCAAGTGAAAATCTTGGATCTGAACGTTGCTGAGAAACGTGTAAGCCTCAGCATCAAAGAAACAGAAGAAGCTCCTGCAGAAGCTCCTAAAGCTGAGAAACAACCAAGATCTTCGGCTAGAGCGCCTAGAGAAGAGATTAAATTGAACAACCCTAACGTATCGCTTAGCAACGAAGGCATGAGCTTCTCTCTTGCAGAGAAATTCGGCGACAAACTAAGCAAATTCAAAAACTAGAACAATTCATACGGGGGGAATGGAGAGATGCGTGTTTCGCGCAAAGTTGAGCATTTGCAGCATGCGCTGCAAACGGGTCAGAGCGGAAAACACGGACTTTCGGATATCCGGTTTGTGCATCAATGTCTGCCTGAGCAGTCTCTCTCTTCCGTGTCACTCGAATCGTACATCGGCGAGCTCAAATTGAGTTCGCCGATTGTTATTAATGCGATGACTGGAGGAGCACGTGAGACAGAGGCAATTAACCGTGATCTAGCAATAGCGGCGAGAGAGACAGGTATTGCAATGGCGGTCGGTTCGCAAATGTCTGCGATTAAGCATCCGGAAGTACGGTCTAGTTATACGATTGTTCGAGAGATGAACCCGAGTGGTCTGGTATTCGCCAATTTGGGAAGTGAGGCAACCGTTGAGCAAGCGAGAATGGCTGTCGATATGCTTTGTGCGAATGCCTTGCAAATTCATATCAATCCGATGCAAGAGCTCATTATGCCGGAAGGGGATCGGGATTTTCGAGGTGTCCTTGAACGCATTGCTCAAATTGTGCGCGCCATCGATGTTCCTGTCATCGTGAAGGAAGTCGGATTCGGAATGACCGTTGAAGCGGGCAAGAAGCTTCGAGATGCGGGGGTATCCGTGATCGATATCGGGGGATTTGGCGGAACGAATTTCGCTGCGATCGAGAACGCTCGGCGTGAGGAGTCGATAGGATGGCTGAATGACTGGGGAATTCCGACAAGTTGCGCTTTGTTGGAAATAGGACAGGCTATTCTACCGAACCGGATTATCGCTTCCGGAGGCATTAACAATGCACTTGATCTATGCAGAGCGCTGTCGATTGGAGCCGGAGCTGCAGGACTTGCAGGAACGTTCTTAAAGACATTGAACCAAGAAGGAATAGATGCAGTAATTCAGCAGATTACCAATCTCAATGATCAGCTATCGCTCATCATGACCGGGCTCGGCGCATCAAGAATCTCCGATTTGTGGCATGTACCGATGATCATTGGCGGGGAAACGGCGCATTGGTGTTACGCACGAGGAATCGATATTAGGGCTTACGCCCAAAGGCAGGATCCTCGGTTAAAATAGACTCGATTGACAGATAATAGGAGCAGTTGAGGTGATCCTATTGAACGCTGGTACAATCGCGTTATTGGTGTATTTAATTGTTCTGATATTACTTAGCAGTGGTTGGAGAGAAGTATTTATTTCATCTTTGTCCTATCGATCTTGTTTGTTGTTTATGATTCTTTTTCCCATTGCTGCGTTATTTACGATACCTATTCACTCTACCTTGACCTTGAATATGGGGGTGGTGGTTCTACTTGTAACAGCAGTATATTGCTTGGATAAGCTGGAACCATGGTATCGTAAAATCTATGTCATAACGGTTACCTTATTAATTGGCGTCGTATATGCGTTGTTCGGGCATTTCGTCATCTTGGATCCGATCTTTATCTGGGTGTCATCGCGATGGGATCCCGTTATCGTATCGGTGGCTTGCGTTCTTCTCGCGGTACATACCATTGAAGAACAGCTAATCATTATCACGGTTGGTTTCTTGTTTGGTGATGCTATTATGCAAGGAATGACAGGTGGGGCAGGAATCACGTTGGGGACGGCTGCATGGTACGATCAATGGTGGATTTCAATCATAACAGCAAGATTATGTGCGTGGTCTTTGGAGAGCGTCATGCTGCTCGGTAAGAATACGGCTGGTTTTTTCTACGAACGGCTTAAGAGCTGGAAGAAATAAAGAAATTTAGCTTCATGATAACTGTGAAGCATTCGATATAGGAGGAAATGGATTATGTCTAGACCCGTAGTAGCCATCGTGGGACGTCCTAACGTTGGTAAATCGACGATTTTCAACCGAATTATCGGGGACCGTCTTGCAATCGTTGAAGATAAGCCTGGGATTACACGTGACCGTATTTACGGTACGGCGGAATGGAATGGTGTTCCGTTCAGTGTAATTGATACAGGTGGTATCGAAATCGATGGCGAGGATGTTATTTTGAAGTCGATTCGTGTACAAGCTGAGCTTGCGATCGAAGAGGCTGATGTGATTGTATTTATGTGTGAAGCGAAGAGTGGCCTTACGAATGCGGATGAAGAGGTAGCTCAACTATTGTTCCGCTCAGGTAAGCCGATTGTTTTGGCCGTTAATAAAGTTGATAATCTAAGCCGTATGGATGAGATTTATGAATTCTACAGCCTTGGCTTAGGAGATCCTGTTGCACTATCGGGTTCGCATGGAACCGGGCTTGGCGATTTGCTCGATGTCGTTGTAGAGCTTCTACCTGAGAAAGAAGAAGAAGTATATGAAGAGGATGTCATCCGCGTCGCATTGATTGGACGTCCGAATGTCGGAAAATCATCGCTCGTGAATGCAATCCTAGGGGAAGAACGCGTTATCGTTAGTGATATTGCGGGGACTACTCGGGATGCGATTGATACACCATTTGAACGTGATGGACAGAAGTATGTTCTTATCGATACGGCAGGTATGCGTAAACGAGGTAAAGTCTACGAATCGACTGAGAAATACAGTGTCATGCGTGCGATTAAAGCCATTGAGCGAGCGGATGTTGTACTCGTCGTCATCAATGGGGAAGAAGGAATTATTGATCAAGATAAGCATATCGCAGGATATGCGCATGATGCGGGGAAAGCGTCAATCTTTGTCGTGAATAAGTGGGATGTTGTCGAGAAGGATGATAAGACCATGCAACAATTTACGCAAAAGATCCGTGATCATTTCCTATTCATGACGTATAGTCCGGTTGTCTACTTGTCCGCGCTGACGAAACAGCGCCTTCACAAGCTTCTGCCTGTTGTTCAGCATGTATCCGAGCAGCATGCACAGCGCATCCAGACGCATATTCTGAATGATATAGTCTCAGATGCGATTGCGATAAACCCTCCACCGACAGATAAAGGTCGCAGAATGCGGATTAATTACGTGACACAAGTGGCCGTGAAACCACCGACAATTGTTGTCTTCGTCAATGATCCTGAACTTATGCATTTCTCATATGAACGGTACCTTGAGAATAAGATTCGGGCTGCATTTACGTTCGAAGGCACACCGATTCGTATCTTTACACGGCGGAAGACCGATCAAGAATAGAGGATTAAAGGGAGGAGAACCGTGGTTCTAGCGATTATCTCAATCATTCTAAGTTATCTCATCGGTGCGATTAGCTTCAGTGTCGTCATTGCCAAATGGCTGAAAGGCATTGATATTCGCCAGCATGGCAGCGGCAACGCAGGTGCAACGAACACGTTACGAGTCCTTGGTAAAGGGCCGGGAATCTGTGTATTATTGCTTGACATGGCCAAAGGTGTCTTAGCGGTATGGCTAGGCAAGTGGATGGGCGATATTTCGGCCTGGGTTCCCGTTCTATGTGGTATTGCGGCGATTGTCGGACATAATTGGCCTATCTATTTTCGGTTCAAAGGCGGGAAAGGGATTGCGACGACGATTGGTGTCATGGCAACCCTTGCCTTCTTGCCATCCTTATTCGCGGGAATTACGGCGATTATTGTCATTGCTGTAACAAGGTATGTATCACTTGGTTCATTAATACTCTCCGCGGTATTGCCTATTCTACTCATTGTGATGAATCGTCCGTATGAAGTATTATGGGCGAGCCTACTCTTGTGTGTATTCGCATTCGTCAGACACCGTTCGAATATCGTGAAGATTGTTCAGGGGAATGAGAACAAGCTGGGTGCGAAGAAAGGGGAACGTCGCGTTGTCTAAAAAAGTAGCTGTCCTTGTAGCAGGAAGCTGGGGTACTGCACTAGCCAGCGTCCTTGCCAATAACGAGCATCATGTCATGTTGTGGTCGCGAAATGCCGATCAAGTGAAACAGATTAATGAACAGCACCGGAATGAACGTTATTTGCCCGGGGTTGATTTATCGCCTCGGATCGAAGCGACGACTTCGATGGAAGAAGCTGTTCGTGATGCGAAGGCTGTCTTGATTGTTGCTCCGTCATCTGCGATGAGAGCTGTGGCACGTGAGTTGAAGGCTTATCTTCAGGCTGATACCTTGGTTATTCATGCGACAAAAGGCTTCGAGACGGAGACGCTGAAGCGTATGTCTACCGTGATCGCTGAAGAATTAGAATGCGATGCTTCAGATATTGTTGTTTTATCCGGGCCAAGCCATGCGGAAGAAGTCGTACGGTTGTGTCCGACAACAGTTGTCGTCGCGTCGGCGAATCTTCAAGCAGCTGAAGAAGCACAAGATTTATTCATTAACTCCTTTTTCCGCGTCTATACGAACCCGGATGTGCTAGGAGTCGAGTTATCGGGTGCGCTCAAGAATATTATTGCGCTCGGAGCAGGTCTTTCAGATGGACTCGGCTATGGAGATAATGCGAAGGCAGCGCTGCTAACTCGTGGATTAGCTGAGATTGCAAGACTGGGTCTAGAGATGGGTGCGAATCCGATGACCTTCGCAGGACTTGCTGGTGTCGGAGATCTTGTTGTGACATGTACAAGTCAACATAGTCGAAATTGGCGGGCAGGGTCGAAGATCGGGCAGGGCAAATCGATTGATACCGTGCTGCAGGAGATGGGTATGGTCGTCGAAGGCATTCGAACCACCAAAGCTGCTTACGCGTTAGCGCGTGATTATCATGTGGATATGCCAATCACAGACCAACTCTATCAAGTGCTGTTCGAGAATAAACCAGGCAAACAAGCTGTGGAAGCGCTCATGGGTCGTGTGCGTAGGCATGAGATTGAGGAAATAGCGAAGACACAGAAGGAAGATTGGCTTAGAAATTCGTAGACTCTGTTCGTACGCCTACACCAAGCAGCTTTCCCCCTCATATGATGTGTAGAAGTTACGTCAGAGGAGGGGTACGATGGCCAAAAATGTGTCTAAGGATATATTAAATAAAGTGAAAGAGAAGACCGGTAAAAGTATAACCGAGAATCAAATCAAAAAATTAGCCAGCAATGTGAAACCTAGTACGATGCAAAGCGAATCCCAGCTGCGGGAACTCATTAAGCAAGTATCGAACATGGCTAAAATTCCAGTATCGGAAGCAACCGTCAATGACATCATTAAATCCGTAAAGAACAGCGGCGGCTTGAGCAATATGGAGTCTGTGATGAAGATGTTGATGAAGAAGTAGGTAACCGAAGAACAAAAGTGGACTCTGAGATTGGAAGAGTCATCTTTTGTTCTTTTTTTTTGAGTGCTATAATGTTGTGGGGCCTGTATGATATAAATAGTTGACAGCAGAGAAATGGGGGCTATTATGGGACAAGCAATACAGTTAATCGGTAAAAAAGTCACAAAATCTATCGAAGCGGAAGTTGGAAAGTCGATCCTCGACTTGGCGATCAAGCATGATGTGGACTGGGGTTTCTCCTGTACACGGGGTACTTGTGCACGCTGCCGGTGTACTATTGAGACAGGTACAGAGTTCCTGGAGCCGCCGACGGATGCGGAACGGAATCGTCTGGATGACGAAGAGATCGAAGAGGGTTATCGACTCGGCTGCCAAGCGATCATTCGTGAGGCAGGCGCCATTACCGCCAAGAACAAAACATACTTCTAGAAGGAAGTTCAAAAAATCACCTTATGATCACGAAGAATTATCGAGAAGCGGTATCGACATCGAATCTTGCATTCAACTTCGAAGTCTGGTGCTCATTTAGGTTTTGCCTAAACTTCGCTCCTCCTTCTTCAGTTTTATGCAACCTTCTCGATGCTGATAAGCCGATTTTTTGAACAACTATTTAACTCAAAAGTGAGGCATATCCGATGCAGTGCGAAGTAACATTTGAACCGGAACATCGAAAAATACAAGTGAGACCTGGCATTTCCATATTAGATGCAGCACGACGCGCCAAAGTCGCCATTCGTACGCGATGTGACGGAAGGGCTTCTTGCCTAATGTGTAAAGTTGAAGTGCTGAATCAAGAAGGGCTAATGCCTCCGACGCAACAAGAAAAATTAAAACTGGGCTCGCTCGTCGAACGTGGTATTCGGCTTGGTTGTCAAGCGCGAGTTAGCGGTGATACGTCGGTTAACGTCCCGGAAGATCCGCTCAAAGCAGCGATTCGGAAGCAGCTTGCCCGTCAGAAACAGGAGGATGACTGGTTGTGATTGCAAGAGCACGTATCAAGTACATACGAACAGCCGGGATCATGGTGGTGCTTACCATGCTGGCCTTATCAACAACGGGATGTCTGTATCCCAAGGAACTCCGCGCGGAGAACCAGGTCTCTTATCGTGAGACGGTTTTGCTTGTGCAGAATGCAGTAGAGGCATATCAGAAAGAGAAAGGTATATTACCCATTATGACGAGCGGTACAGATGTTCCGAAGTTCGAGAAATATCGGATTAACTTCGAACCCCTGGTGGATGGGAAATATTTGAGTGATGTGCCGAATGCTTCTTACGAAAAGGGCGGTCCAGGTTACTTCATCATTATCAACGAGGAAACCAAGCCTGCAGTAAAATTGATGGATCTGACGGTCTACCAACATATGAATGATATTCAGAAGCTCGTCGATCAGTTCGCGAAAGCGCATCCAGGTACCTTGCCGCTGGGGAATGAATTGTATCCAGATTTCTATCAAATCGATGCAAAGCAGCTAAACGGTAAAATGCCAGAGATCAAGAGCGTCTATTCCGGGGAAGCGGCACCAATCATGATCGACAAGAAGGGGAAAGTCTATGTCGATTATGCTGCAGATATTGTAACTGCAATCCAGAAGGCAGGGGGAAATGTGAATGCTAAGGTAGTGGATTTACGTGATTATTTGGTCGAGGCGTCCTTCTATTCACCGGTAAAATCAACAGCATATCATTGGGTGAATGAGCAGCCCGTTCCTGTGCGAAGTAAAGAATAAATCATTGGAGAGGTGACCAAGATGGGCGAGAGCAAACTTAAGAAAAATTCGTCAACATATAAGGGGAATAAGTCAAAGTCGAAACCGAACAACAAATTTTTTGGATGGTTTCTAGGGATTGTCGTTGTGTTACTAATTGGAGCATTAGCAGCCATTAGTGCCCTCTCCCCATCCAAAGCGGATGGGCCGCCAGTTGAAGGCAAGAAGTATGAGATCTCGACTGTTGGGCAGCCGGTCTTAGGAAATAAAGATGCCAAAGTAGAAATTGTGGAGTTCGGTGACTACAAGTGTCCATCCTGCCGTCAGTTCGAAACAGATGTGTTCCCGAAATTGAAAGAGCAATATATCGATACGGGTAAAGCGAAAATAAGCTTTATCAATTTCTCGTTCATGAGTGAAACATTTAAGCTGTCAGATAACGATTCGAAGCGTGCTGCACTGTTCGGTGAAGCGGTATATAAACAGAACCCAGAGGCGTTCTGGACGTACTACCAGCATCTATACGAGCAGCAAGGTGATGAACGTGAAATATGGGCAACAGAAGAGATGCTCTCGAATATCGTGAAGGATATTCCGGGCATTGATGTGGAGAAGGTCAAGAAAGAGGTTCAAGAAGGGCTGTACGATAAAGAATTGGATAACGATCACAAGATTGTAAATCAGCTTGGCATTACGTCAACCCCGACCATTTTTGTCAATGGTCAACCGATGGGTGAACCAACTCTAGAGAGTGTCTCCAAATTGATAGAAGCCGAGCTGGCGAAATAACGGAGGGCTTTTCATGAGACAATGGATGCTGAAGTATGGGCTCTATGTTGCGTGGCTCATTTCCATAATTGCAACCGTAGGAAGTCTATACATGAGTGAAGTGCTGTTGTATGAACCGTGTCGATTGTGCTGGTTCCAGCGCATCTTGATGTACCCGCTCGTAATTATTCTAGGGATTGCCGCTTATGAACATAATACACGTATCACCAGATATGCACTGCCGCTTGTCCTGATCGGCGGCTCCATTTCGACTTGGCATATTCTTGAGCAGAAGATTCCTGGAATTGCGAAGCTGGCGCCATGCAAAGTGGGTATTCCTTGCAATTTTGACTATTTGAATTGGTTCGGTTTTATTACGATTCCTATGCTGGCTTTAACAGCATTTGTTCTTATTGCCATCGTACTTATCATCATCGGACGCGGAGCACAAGACCAAGAGTCTGATCATTAATATTTAGTAAGTCCTTCAAGCGGGTAACCGTGTTGAGGGGCTTTTTATTTTGTTAGAGGCAAATAAGATGAATATGGTTGCCATTCCGCTCATATATCATACTTGGAAGGCTTCATGGACGGTAACACCTCGAAGAGAGAGATGACGAGAATCTATTTTTTTACAAACAAACGTCATATTTTTTCCACTCGCTCATAAGATGTTACTAGTCCAAATGCATGTACGAGTTAACGTCGCATTGCGCGCATTTCGCATAGTTGATTCCTGGCGGCGGCAAACACTGGCGACAACGGCAACAGCTCATACGTTGCAGTGAATAGTGATCAAGTTTTCTGGTAGATTCGTCTATCAGAGAAATTTTAGGAGGGGATATCAGTGGAAAAAGTGGACATTTTTAAGGACATTGCTGAGCGTACCGGCGGGGATATTTACCTCGGGGTCGTCGGTGCGGTCCGCACGGGAAAATCAACCTTTATCAAACGGTTTATGGAGACGGTTGTTTTACCCAACATAACAAGTGATGCAGACCGCGCTAGAGCGATTGATGAGTTACCTCAGAGTGCTGCGGGCAAAACGATTATGACGACTGAACCGAAATTCGTACCGAACAATGCGGTACAAATCCGGGTCGCTGAAGGCCTTGATGTGAATGTGCGCGTTGTGGATTGTGTGGGCTACGCGGTATCGGGTGCCAAAGGATATGAGGATGAGAATGGACCTCGCATGATCTCTACGCCTTGGTTCGAAGAACCGATTCCATTCCAAGAAGCAGCAGAGATTGGGACGCGCAAAGTCATCCAGGAGCATTCGACGTTAGGCGTTGTCGTAACGACAGATGGTACGATTGCTGAAATTCCTCGCAGCTCCTATGTTGAGTCCGAAGAGCGAGTCATCGCTGAATTGAAGGAAGTCGGCAAGCCGTTCGTCTTAATCATTAACTCCACGCGCCCTCGCAGTGATGAGGCATTGCAATTACGCACCGAACTCGCTGCCAAATACGATATTCCTTGTATGACGCTCAGCGTCGCCACGATGGGTGAAGAAGATGTGATGGGCGTATTGCGCGAGGTACTCTACGAGTTCCCAGTGCATGAAGTGAACGTCAATCTTCCGAGCTGGGTGATGGTGCTGAATGATAACCACTGGCTCCGGAGCAACTACGAGAACTCTGTTCGCGATACGGTGAAAGACATTCGCCGGTTGCGTGATGTAGATCGCGTTGTGGCTCAATTTATGGAATATGATTTTATCGATCGTGCAGGACTGAGCGGAATGAATATGGGTCAAGGAGTTGCCGAGATTGACCTATATGCACCGGATGAACTGTATGATCAAATCTTGATGGAAGTCGTCGGCGTTGAAATTCGTGGGAAAGACCATCTCTTGCAGTTGATGCAGGAATTCAGCCATGCGAAGCGGGAATATGACCGTTTCTCCGAAGCGTTGGAAATGGTCAAGACGACGGGTTATGGAATCGCAGCGCCGACGCTTGCTGAGATGCAGCTCGATGAACCTGAGCTCATCCGTCAAGGTTCAAGATTCGGTGTACGCTTGAAGGCAACTGCACCGTCCATTCATATGATCCGTGTGGATGTTGAATCAGAATTCGCACCGATCATCGGTACCGAGAAACAGAGTGAGGAACTGGTACGTTACTTAATGCAAGACTTCGAGAACGATCCGATCAAGGTATGGGATTCAGATATGTTCGGTCGCTCTTTGCACTCCATCGTGCGCGAAGGCATTCAAGGCAAAATTGCGATGATGCCGGATAATGCCAGATATAAACTGCAGGAGACACTTGGACGAATCATCAACGAAGGCTCTGGCGGTTTGATCGCAATCATTTTATAGGACCATTTCATTCCATATTTAAGCAAAGAGGCGCTTACAAAAGCGTCTCTTTGTCGTTTTCCGGGAAAATTAGCCAAAAACTTTCATAAAACCAATTTACAAGGTCGGAATTAAAGGTTATAGTATTGCTTAACGAATCTATGGGAAATGGTTCCTGTAGATTACTAGATTAAGAACTTGTTACGGGGGGAAATGAAAATGAAAGCAAAGCTTGGAACAGTA
Source organism: Paenibacillus sp. EB106-05-06-XG162 (assembly GCF_058791655.1). Taxonomy (NCBI): domain Bacteria; kingdom Bacillati; phylum Bacillota; class Bacilli; order Caryophanales; family Paenibacillaceae; genus Paenibacillus; species Paenibacillus sp. EB106-05-06-XG162. The sequence continues at coordinate 90,441 of NZ_JBYTDT010000004.1, read as the reverse complement.
AGTAAAAAGTTGACGTTAATTTCCTTGATCTTGATGTTATTCATCATCAGTGCATGCGGCGCAAAGGATACAGCAAGTGATGTCAAAGCAGATGCCGGCTCAGAGAAGACAGCAGATGCATCGAAGGATCTACCGCTTAAAGGAAAGAAAATCGCACTCGTGATGCAATTTAACATCGGTACATTCTCGCAGCAATATATCGAAGGTGTGAAGGAAGAAGTGAAGAAGTTCGGCGGTGAAGTGAGCGTATTCGCTGCAGATAGTGACCTGACGAAAATGGCTTCGAATTTGAATGTTGCGATTACACAGCAGTTCGACGGGATTCTAACGGATCACGGAACGGCTGAAGCGCTTCAGGCGGGCATTCAAAAAGCTGTAGATAGCAAGATCCCCGTGGTTGCTTTTGACGCGGATGTCAAAATTCCAGGTGTCACTGTGCTTCAGCAAGGCGATCAGAAGATGGCAGAAATGACGCTTGAGCAAATGGGCAAAGATATCGGCGGTAAAGGTAATATCGTTAAAGTATGGGTTGCAGGTTTTGCTCCAATGGAACGCAGACAAGTAGCGTATCAAGATTTCCTGAGCAAAAATCCGGATATTAAAGAGGTTGCAACGTTCGGCGCAGCGTCCGCGAATACAGCACTCGATACGCAAGCTCAAATGGAAGCGATATTGAAGCAATACCCGAACAAAGGTGACATTTCAGCGGTATGGACAGCTTGGGATGAATTCGCTAAAGGTGCGTCACGTGCCATTCAACAAGCAGGCCGCGATGAGATTAAAGTATATGGTATCGACATGAGCGACGAGGATTTGCAGATGATTCAAGACAAAGCGAATCCATGGGTAGCATCCGCTGCAGTAGATCCGAAGGATATTGGCCGCGTCCAAGTTCGTTATCTCTATCAGAAACTGCATGGTGACACGACAGATGATACGGTAGTACTTGACCCTGTATTCATTCACCGAGATGCGCTTCCTGCGGAGCAAGTATCGACGACTGATCTGTCCAAATATATTAAAGGTTGGGGCAGCAGTTCCCAAGGATTACAAGATTGGATGAAAGATTACGAGAAATAAGGAATAGTACATTGAACAACAGAGCGAAATGAGGTTCGAATGCGATGACTGCAAACCAAGAGACGTTACGTCTAACGCGCATCACGAAGTCGTTTGCGGGAATTCCGGCGCTCAGCGAAGTGGATTTCACCGTTCATTGCGGTGAAATTCACGCGCTTCTCGGCGCAAATGGAGCTGGCAAAAGTACATTGATGAAAATATTGTCCGGTGCCTACACCCTAGATTCCGGATCAATCACGATTGGTTCACAAGAGATTCAGATGCAGTCGCCATCGGATGCGAAACGACAAGGCATCCATTGTGTATACCAAGAGGTAGATACCGCGCTTGTACCGCAGATAACCGTTGCCGAGAATATCCTACTAGACCGACTTTCCAACAGGGAAGGCGGTTTATGGCATTCTTGGGGACAAATCTATCAGGAAGCAGAAGCAGCGTTAGCCAAATTAGGCGCATCGATCGATGTTCGTCAAAAAGTAGAAGGACTGAGCCTTTCCGAGAAACAAATGATCTTAATCGCGCGAACGTTGGTGGAGAAAGCGAAGTTTATTATTTTCGACGAACCAACGGCGCCGCTCAGCCATGAAGAGACGAATAACCTATTCCGTGTCATGAAGCAAATGAAAGAGGAAGGAATTGGTTGTATCTTTATTTCCCATCGATTGCCGGAAGTATTCGAGCATAGTGATCGAGTGACGGTTATGCGCGATGGCAAGCATGTGTATTCGGAATCCACTTCGAGATCTTCCATTGATGAGGTGATCGGGCAAATGCTCGGCAAATCCTTCGATGAAGAGTTTCCGAAGCGGACGGTACCTATCGGTGAGGTCTTGCTCAAGACTTCGCAATTGACTTCGGGGAACAAGGTCAAGCAGGTCAATCTCGAGGTTCGTGAAGGAGAAATCGTGGGCGTGGTCGGACTTGTCGGCGCAGGAAAAACGGAGCTATCGAATGTGTTATTTGGCTCACTGCGAAGTGATAGCGGACACGTACAGTTACGCGGGACATCACTTAGGCTGAAAGAGCCTACAGATGCGATAGATGCAGGGATCGTGCTCGTACCAGAAGAGCGTCGCAAGCATGGGATTATGGTCGAAGACTCCGTACAGCACAATCTAAGCTTGCCGCTTCTCAAGCAGCTTAGCCATTTCGGCTTCGTTCGCAGCGCGATGGAACAGGCACATGCGGGTCGCCTCATTGAGCGTCTGGGTGTGAAGACTTCTTCCATGAAGCAGCAAGTAAAGTTTCTAAGCGGCGGTAATCAGCAGAAGGTTGCGATTGGGAAATGGGTAGAGACCAAAGCGGATGTATTTCTCTTCGACGAACCGACGAAAGGTGTCGATATTGGGGCGAAGAGCGACATTTTCCGATTGATTGGGGATCTTGCCGAGCAAGGCAAAGGCATTCTTTATTTCACTTGTGAATTTGCGGAAGCCATCGGTATTGCGGATCGGATTTTTGTGATGTGTGAAGGCAGAATTGTGAAGGAGTTCCGTCAAGAAGAGGCAACACAAGAGAAACTATTGTATTACGCAAGCGCAGGTCGGGAGGAACAGGCATGAAGAACAATGTGCTGCAATTATTATTTCGGTATGGATCATTATTTGTCATTTTTGGCGTTATACTCTTTTTCTCTTTAACGCTTCCACACTTTTTCAGTTATGCGAACTTGGCTGATATTCTACGTTCGATTTCAATCGTAACCTTCGTAGCTATCGGGGTAACCCTTTCGCTGATTGTAGATGGATTTGATTTGTCTGTAGGATCGACCGTTTCGATCTCGACCGTCGTTGCGGCATCCTTGATGGTATGGTATGAGCAACCGCTCTATATCGTCATTTTGGTTCCGCTATTGATCGGGGCCGTCATTGGTTGTGTCAATGCTTTCTTTATCGTGAAAATCCGCATTCCAGACTTACTCGCGACGCTTGCGGTCATGTATATCGTATCTGGATTGCATAAGACATACACGTCCGGCTACTCCATTTATAACAACATGCAGTTCCAAGATGGCACGAAAGCGCCGGGTAAATTCAGTGAATCATTCTTATGGCTAGGACAAGGCGAATGGCTTGGGATCCCGATTCCCGTCATCTTGCTTATTATCGCCGTAGCCGTTGTTCATATTTTCTTGACGTACACGCGCTTCGGCAGACAAATGTATGTCACAGGTGGGAATGAAGAGGCTGCACGGTTGTCTGGGATTAAAGTCAAAAAAGTACGTACGCTTGCTTATATCGCTTCCGGTATGTTCGCAGCATTTGGAGGTGTCTTGTTCGCAGCACGGATTGGATCGGGGCAGATCGATGCGGGTGCGCCACTCCTCATGGAAGCTGTTGCAGCGGTATTCGTCGGATTCTCCGTAATGGGTGCAGGGAAACCAAATGTGATCGGGACATTTTTCGGCGCTGTCTTGATTGGGGTACTTGTGAACGGATTAACGATGATGAATGTGCAGTATTTTATGCATGATATTATTAAAGGTATCGTCCTTGTCCTCGCTCTTGCAGTCACGTTCTACTACCTGCATCGGACCAGATCAGGGAAGAATTAAGCAAAGTTTTGGATTTTTCAATCGTATTATGCGCTAAAACAACCGTGGGCACTTGAAATTCTGGGCACAGTGTATTACTATAAGTTTGTTCCTGCCTGCACGAAGGTGCCGGGCCGTTTTGAGAAAGACGAATATCCAAGCAATATGTATAATTTTTAGCGAAACGGTAAAGACAGTATGATATTGGAGCATAATCCTTCTGGGGAGGTGAAAAGAGCATGAACAAATCTGAATTGATTGCACAAGTAGCTGAGGCAACTGAGCTTTCGAAGAAAGATGTGACTAAAGCAGTAGATGCAGTATTTGATGCCATTTCTGCAGCACTTCAAAGCGGCGATAAAGTTCAACTCGTTGGCTTCGGTAACTTCGAAGTACGTGAACGTTCCGCTCGTAAGGGTCGCAATCCGCAAACGGGTCAAGAAATCGAAATTCCAGCTAGCAAAATCCCAGCGTTTAAACCGGGTAAAGCACTTAAAGACGGAATTAAATAAACGATTGTACATATTAGAGTGTTTTAGAATTAGTCCGTGACTGTTGTTCACGGCTTTTTCTTTTCTATTCGATGGATGAGGGAGAAGAACCGAAGATTCGAAGGGAGTGTCATGCAGGTGGAAGAGAAAAATAACAGCAACGCCGAGTATATTATCGTCAAGGCCAAATCCCAAGGCGTCCAAGTCATTGGCTTAACGCGTGGACAAGATACAAGATTCCATCACACCGAGAAGCTAGACAAAGGTGAAGTGCTTATCGCGCAGTTTACAGACCACACTTCAGCGATCAAAATTCGCGGCAGTGCAACGGTATTGACCAAATATGGTACGGTGGAAACAGACAGCTAGAAAATTTGCAGGCATAGCCTGCTTTTTTTGATTGTACAATGCAGTAGGGGTTATTCATGGACGAACAGGTCCATGCGAAAGGGGCGCTATTTATGCGTTTAATTAAACCGATCTTACTTGCATGTACAGGATCACTGATGGTTACACTAATGATTTCTTTGCTCGTACACGGGTATATGCAACCTCCTTCTGATCATAAGACGCTGCCGGTATTTTCCGAGGCAGCACCGATCGACATTCATTCGAATAATCTGGTAGATGTCCTTGCAGAGCTGCCTCTTCAAATGCATATTGGTCGTGTGGTCTGGAGCGGAACTACGCTTACCCTCGATCTAAATGTGGGGAATACACCTAATGCGGCTCAAGACATCTATAAGCATATGCATCAGATTATTTTATTCAGTTTCACCCAAACAACGAATGTGAAGCAGCTCTTTCTACGATTTGTAACGCCGGATGACGGATCCACCTCGACGAAGCGTCTACTCCTTGCAGCGGATGCAAGCCGAGATGATTGGGATCGTGCGGATTTGGAGATGCTTCGTACATTAACGATCGGACTTTCTCCTGAAGTTGAAGACAAGCTGCATTTACGATATACCGCATTATGGAATAAAAAATTCGGATCTAAGGATTAATTTCTGTCAAAAAAAGCGAATGAGATTCAGTGCGTGGGTAAATAACTTATGCTATAATAATTTAGATTGCTCGGTCTACAGAATTTTGTACTCGCAGTATGCTCGGAGGCATCTTAATGAAACGATATCGGATTCCAGAATTGGCCGAAAAGGCTATGAAACATGATATGATCAGCAGCAACATGGAGATGCCCGATTTCCCGGACGCTCGCATTCGTCTGTTGTTTGTTTACTTGGATAAAAACCCAACTATCAAGCGAAATAGCGAGCTATATGCACTCGCTTCTTCTTTGGTGCAGATGGGTCTTGACACTCATGACTTGATCGATACCGATGACGAGAAGAAATCGGAGCGAGAGATGCGAACGCGTCAAGTTAACGTACTAGCAGGAGACTTTTTCAGTAGTCGATTTTACCAGTTGCTCGCACAAGCGGGTGAAGTGAATATGGTGAGGCAGTTAAGTGAAGCCGTGTGTGAGGTGAACCGGCAGAAGATGAATTTATACATGCGTGTGAAGCAATTGCTGCTCTCAACCGATGAATATTTATCACTTCTCGTTCAGCTCAAGATGTATTTGCTCACCGCTTTCCAGTCCGTCATAGATGAGGTGAATCAGAAGACTTGGCCGGATATGCTCCGTGCTTTTACACAATGTGAAATTGTTCGTGAAGAAATGAACAAGAATAACGAATTACGTTCGTTCAAAGGATCATGGGCCTATTGGCATATCCTGCAAGAGGGAACAGAAGAAGACCAACTGTTGCTGCGGGATAACAAAGTAGAAGTTCGTCATATCCAGTCCTTATGGACGAAATATAATATACACAATTTATTATTAGACAAGCTTCGTCAGACCATTGCTGATATTCAGAACATGCTTCGCGAGCCCGTCTCAGAGAAGATTCATCGAGACCTTATGAGTATTGCAGAGCCATTCCTTCGAATAACGCATGAGCCTCTGACAGTCGTGAAGGAAGGTTGAGGAAATGATGGATACGAATTCATCCAAAACAAAGGAACAATTCGTTCACGCCGTCTTCGAGAATATTGCTCCGAAGTACGATATGATGAACGATGTCCTGAGTTTTAGGCGCCATAAGGCGTGGCGTAAATTTACGATGAAGAAGATGAATGTGAAACCTGGGGATACGGCGATTGATCTCTGCTGCGGTACCTGCGACTGGACCATTAGTATTGCAGAGGCTAGTCAGACAGGGAACATTGTCGGTCTTGATTTTAGTCAGAATATGTTGGATGTAGGTAAAGTGAAAGTGGATCGCGCAGGAAAAACCCGGCAAATTGATTTGGTACAAGGCAATGCGATGGAACTCCCGTTCGAAGATAATCAATTTGACTATGCGACGATCGGCTTTGGCCTTCGCAACGTACCGGATTTGAAACGGGTACTTAAGGAGATGCAGCGTGTTGTTAAGCCAGGAGGGATGATCGTATGTCTCGAATTATCCAAGCCGACCTGGCAGCCATTCAAAGGGATTTATTATTTCTACTTCCAAAAGGTTCTTCCACTCATTGGCAAATATCTTGTGAAGCGTTATGAGCAGTATAAATGGCTTCCAGATTCCTTAGTTGCTTTTCCAGGTCGATATGAACTAGCGGAAATATACCGCGAGATTGGACTGCATGATGTTCAAGCTTATCCACTGACCGGTGGTATTGCTGCGCTTCATATTGGGATGAAGGAGCGTAACAATGTTTAAGAAAATTGCTATATTTCTAGAAATGATCAAGTTCGAACATACATTATTTGCATTACCCTTTGCATTCATGGGCTCCATTCTTGGCTCGGTTGTCGTGCATCATCATTTACCTTCTTGGGCGCAGATTGGTTGGATCTTACTCGCTATGGTAGGGGCAAGAACGGCAGCGATGTCCTTGAATCGTCTGATTGATGCAGCGATTGATAAGAAGAACCCGCGTACGGAAGGTAGAGCTATTCCAGCGGGGTTGCTCAAAATCGGAGAGGTCGTATTATTTACCATCGTTTCATTCGGATTATTATTTTGGGCGGCAGCTGAACTCGAACCGCTTGCAATGCGCTTATTGCCAATTGCGGTCTTTTTTCTTGTGTTCTACTCTTATACGAAACGCTTTACATGGCTATGCCATGTGGTACTTGGACTCACCATCGCACTCGCTCCTTTAGGTGGATGGGTGGCTGTTACGAATAGTGCTGATTGGTCGGCCATTGTATTCTATCTTACCGTCGCATTCTGGACAGCGGGCTTTGATATTATTTATGCGTGCCAGGACTATGAGTTTGATAAGTCGCAGGGTCTTCATTCTATACCTGTTCGCTTCGGGCTGAAAGGTGCACTATGGATCGCTCGCGGTTTTCATATTCTTACAGCGATTGGATTCATCTCGTTATACCTGATGACAGATTTGAGCTGGATGTACTTTGCCGGCATGATTATTGCCTATGCGATTCTTTTCTACGAACACAAATTGGTGAAGCCGCATGATTTAAGCAAAGTGAACACGGCTTTCTTCTCGATGAATGGAATCTTAAGTGTCGTCGTATTTGTGTTTACATTCCTTGATTTGGTGGTGTTCCACTAAGATGAACATCATGCCGCAATCGAAGCGATGGGCTGTCGGAATCACGGGTGCTAGCGGCTCGATTTATGGAATTCGGTTGATCGAGGTCCTGCTTGCAGCGGGGTTCGAAGTGCATATCATCATCACGGATGCCGGATGGCGTGTGATCAAAGAAGAGCTCAGGTGGGAAGTTGTTAAGCGCCAAGATGTATTGAACCAGAAGTTCGGGCATTATGAAGGTCACTTTATCTATCATCCGATTCAAGACATCGGCGCGAGCATTGCAAGTGGATCCTTCCGCGCAGCCGGAATGTTTATTATGCCTTGTTCGATGGGGACGTTATCGTCCATCGCTCACGGAGCATCAGATAATCTGATGGGACGAGCTGCTGACGTGATGCTCAAGGAAGGGCGTCCGCTCATCATCGTGCCACGTGAGACACCACTGCACGCAATACACTTAGAAAATATGTTGAAATTGGCACGGCTGGGCGTTCGAATCGTACCGGCTATGCCAGCATTCTATTATGGGCCTCAGACCTTGGACGACATAGTGAACTTCCTTGTTGGTAAGGTGCTCGATCAGGTCCATATCGATCATGAATTGTACATCAGATGGGGGGATTCGGATGAGCAGCAAGTCAAGCAGTCCGATTCGCATCGGAGAGATTAATTATACGAATGTCTGGCCGGTGTTTTATCATTTTTGTCCAGAGCAACTAAGAATTAACGTGGAGACGACGCATCAAGTCCCTGCACAGCTCAATCAAGCAATGCTCGAAGGAAGAATCGATTTGGGCCCGATCTCGTCGTTTGCCTATGGCGCATCTTGGGAGAGATATGTTCTATTCCCTGATTTATCAGTAAGCGCATTTGGTCCTGTTCGATCGATTCTATTGTTCTTGAAGAAACCGCTTGAAGAGGTGCTGCATGGTACGATCGCACTAACGAATACCTCAGCAACATCGGTAAATTTACTCAAGATTATTATCGAGAAATTCTATGGCGGTTCACCCACTTATCTCGTGATGGATCCGTCGCTCCCTGAGATGATGGAACAAGCGGATGCGGCCCTCCTCATTGGAGATCATGCCATTCGAGCAGATTGGCAGCATACCGATTATGAAGTGATGGACCTGGGTGAACGTTGGAATGCATTTACTGGTGAATGGATGACTTTTGCGGTCTGGGCTGTGTCTCGTCAAGTGACGGAGAACTATCCAGTAGAGATGCGTTCGATTCTGCGAGCATTCCATGACAGCAGAGAGCGAATAAAGCAAGATGTTGAGCCGATCGTACGTAAAGCTACCATTGAAATTGGCGGTACACCAACTTACTGGCGTCGATATTTTGGAGGATTATGCCATGATTTTGGACAATCGCAGCAAAATGGGTTAGAATTGTATTTCCGATATTGCAAGGAACTCGGGCTTATTGATAAGGAAGTTGAAATCTGCATTTGGTCAGATAATACGGTCACACAGGTGAAAGAATGAAACTAATGGAACTCTATACGACGATGAAGAAAGACGTGCAGTTCATCGAGAATCAGCTTGAGTCTGAGATTCGCTGTGACCATGAGCTGCTGAGCGAAGCGTCATTGCATTTATTTAAGGCAGGGGGGAAACGGCTTCGCCCTGTCTTCGTACTGCTGTCTGGCAAGTTCGGGACCTATGATCTGGAGCAGCTGAAGTATGTTGCTGTTCCGCTCGAGATGATTCATATGGCTACGCTCGTTCATGATGATGTGATTGACGATGCGAATACAAGACGGGGACAGCTCACGGTCAAATCCAAATGGGATAATAAAATTGCCATGTACACGGGGGACTACCTCTATGCCAAGGCTTTGACCATTGTCACCCAATTACATAATCCAAAGATTCACCAGATCTTGTCGAAGGCCATCGTGCAGATGTGTATCGGTGAATTGGAGCAATTAAGAGATTTCTTTAATACGAATCAATCGATACGTAACTATTTGCTCAGAATACGGCGTAAGACAGCCTTGTTGATCGCAATAAGCTGTGAACTAGGAGCGGTAGCTTCGGGCGCTTCTGAAAAAATTAGTGCAGCTTTATATCGATTCGGTTACAATGTAGGAATGGCTTTCCAAATCCGCGATGATTTGCTCGATTTATGCGGGACGGAGAAGCAAATTGGCAAACCGCCTGGCAGTGATATGCGTCAAGGCAACATTACATTGCCAGTTTTGCTTGCGCTCCAAGAAGACAAGCTTCGGGAACCATTGCTGTTCGAGATCGCAGAGATTCAGCGACAGGAAGGCAATTATGATGCATCTACCGCGATTCGAATGATTCGTGGCAGTCAAGGTCTTGAACTGGCTGAGCAAATGGCGGATCGATATATCGCCAAAGCACTGCGTGCTTTGGAAGGACTGCCGAATAGCAAAGCGAAGAAGAATTTAACCGACATCGCTCACTTTGTTGCGAAGCGTTCCTACTAACATGAAGGTAGTGAACGATTGCATATATAGTTTTTTGACTAATCTGTGAGGTGAAAGTTGTGGAGAGAACATTTTTAATGGTTAAACCAGATGGCGTACAACGCGGTCTCATTGGGGAAATCGTAAGTCGTTTTGAGAAGAAGGGGTTTCAGCTTGTCGCGGCTAAATTAATGGTAATTCCGCGTGAGAAGGCCGAATATCATTATGCAGAGCATGCGGCGAAACCGTTTTTTGGAGAACTCGTCGATTTTATTACGTCTGGCCCTGTTTTCGCCATGGTATGGGAAGCAGATCAAGTCATTCCATTAGCTCGTGCAGTGATTGGAAAGACGAATACATTGGATGCGCTTCCAGGGACGATTCGCGGAGATTTCGCTGTCCACACGGCTTTCAATTTAATCCACGGCTCCGATTCACCAGAGAGTGCAGAGCGTGAGATTAACAACTTCTTTGAACCTCATGAATTAGTCAGCTATGAGAGAGCAATTAAACCTTGGATCTAGTCCGAAAGGTGATGTTTGGATGGAGAACCTATTAGAGAGAGATGAAGACTATACTGTATTTATACGTAAGATTAAGGAGAAATCCGGTATTGATCTTGCGCAATATAAAGAGGCACAAATGAAGCGTCGTCTAACGACGCTTCGCCTTAAACATGGATACAACACGTTTGTCGCTTTTTATGATGCGATGATGAAAGACAAAGTGTTGTTCTATGAGTTTTTGGATCGGATGACGATCAATGTATCGGAATTTTGGCGAAACCCTAATCGGTGGGATGTTCTGCGAACGAATATTTTGCCGACATTATATAAAACTAACCCACGGTTGAAATTATGGAGCGCGGCGTGTTCCACGGGTGAAGAGCCTTACTCATTAGCGATGATCTTGGCCGAAGCGGGCTTGCTCCGATCTAGTCAGATTCATGCCACGGATATTGATGATGGAGCTTTGCAGCGTGCGAAAGATGCGTTATATCTGGAACGGTCCCTAAAGGAAGTTCCGCCGAATTATGTAGAGCGTTATTATACGAAGCAAGGCGATTATTATCATGTTAATCCTGAACTCATCCAATCCATTCAATTTAAAAAACAGAATTTACTCGAGGATACCTTCGATTCACAATATGATTTGATCATTTGCCGCAACGTCATGATTTATTTTACAGAAGAAGCGAAGTCGAAGTTGTATCACAAATTTGCTAAAGCATTAAGACCTGGCGGTGTATTGTTCGTAGGAAGCACGGAACAGATCTTCACACCAGCGCAATATTCGCTTGAATCCTCAGAGACATTCTTCTATCGAAAGAAATAAAATCGATATGGATGTATAATACGCGCGATTCCTGCCAATACTATGGTCAAGTGCCAAATTTGGAGGGTTCGCAGAATGGACAAACGGAAAGTCATTGCTGCATATCGTCGTGGATTCCTTACGATTCAAGAATGTGCGCAAATATTAGGTGTTGAATCTGTGCAGATGAAAGGGATCATGAATGATCCGCAATTCGCGGATGTTCCGATTGCACTTAAGAAACATTCAGCTAACGGATAGCAAGGCCCTCATGGAAAATGAAATCGGATGATGAACACCTTCACTTACGCTAGTTTGCGTGGTGGAGGTGTTTTTGTATCGCTTGGTTGTCAAACGTATCCTCCTATACTATAATGAGTCAAGATATTAACGGATTTTAGCCAATTGCAGTTTTACAGTTTAAAGGGGGAAAGCAACGTGACTTTACGTTATTTGACAGCTGGAGAAACCCACGGACCACAGCTTACAGCAATTATTGAAGGACTGCCTAGTAATTTGACGTTAGATTTCGATGAATTGAATTTCCAATTGCATCGTCGTCAGAAAGGCTACGGCCGCGGACGCCGGATGCAAATAGAGAAAGATACAGCGAATATTGTTGGCGGTGTGCGCCACGGGAAGACAACAGGAGCCCCTGTTGCGCTGGTTGTCGAGAATAACGATTGGAAACACTGGACGAAGATTATGAACATTGAGCCAATGGAAGGTACGGACGAAGAGAAGCGTCGTGTACATCGTCCACGCCCAGGGCACGCGGATTTGAACGGCGGCTTGAAATATAATTTGAAGGATTTGCGCAATGTGCTTGAACGTTCAAGTGCTCGCGAGACGGCAGCACGTGTGGCTTGCGGTGCGATTGCTCGTCAGCTGTTAGCTGAGTTCGGTATTAAAGTAGGTGGACAAGTGATCCGTATTGGGGAAATTGAAGCCCCTGCGAATGATTTGCCTTTGGATGAACTTATCCGACTTACAGAAGAGTCTTCCGTTCGCGTTGTTGATCAAGAGACAGAGAAGAAGATGGAAGCTTATATTGATCAGATTAAGGTGGAAGGCGATTCCATCGGCGGGATCGTGGAATGTATCATTGAAGGCGTACCCGTTGGACTTGGAAGCCACGTTCAATATGATCGTAAATTGGATGGACGCATTGCACAAGCGGTCATGTCTATCAACGCATTCAAGGGTTGTGAGATCGGAATTGGCTTTGAAGCAGGCAAGATTCGTGGTTCACAAGTCCATGATGAGATTCTCTATACTGAGGAACAAGGTTACCATCGTGCAACGAACCGTCTTGGTGGGTTCGAAGGCGGAATGACCAATGGCATGCCAATCGTCGTTCGTGGTGTGATGAAGCCAATTCCAACGTTGTATAAGCCATTGGCTAGTGTGGATATTGATACGAAGGAACCGTTCACTGCACAAGTTGAACGTTCGGATAGCTGTGCTGTTCCTGCCGCAAGCGTCGTGATGGAGCATGTCGTTGCGTGGGAAGTTGCGAAAGCATTCTTAGAGAAATTTGGTGGCGATTCCATCGAAGAAATTCGTGCCAACTTGAACAATTACTTAGCACAGTTGGAGAATTACTAATATGAGAGAACTGACAGTTGATTTAGGGGAAAGATCATATCCGATCTATTTTGGTGAAGGATTGCTCCACCAAGCGGCGCAGTTCTTTACGAAACGTGGCATTACATCGAAGAGTCCAATCATGATCGTAACAGATTCATCGGTAGCGCCTCATTATTTGTCGGTACTTGAAGCTGCTCTTCAATCGGGTGGCTATCGTACGGCTAGCTATATTGTCCCATCGGGAGAGAAGTCGAAGTCGTTGTCTCAACTCGAAGAAATTGTGACCGTGGCGCTCGAAGCAGGGCTGGATCGCTCCTCGACCGTGGTTGCCTTGGGGGGCGGTGTTGTCGGAGATCTTGCTGGATTTGTGGCTGCGTCTTATATGCGCGGTATCAAATTCGTTCAGGTGCCAACGACAATCCTTGCGCATGACAGCAGTGTTGGCGGCAAAGTTGGCGTTAATCATGTACTTGCGAAGAATATTATCGGCGCATTTCATCAGCCGGAGATGGTGCTCTATGATTTGAATACACTTCGTACCCTTCCAGCCCGTGAAGTGGCTTCGGGACTTGCGGAGATGATCAAGCACGGTCTGATCTGGGATGCTGAGTTTGTTGCATGGATCGATGGGCATGTGCAGCATTTGCTTGCGTTAGAACCAGAATCGTTAAGCTATGGATTGTACAAAGGATGCAGTGTAAAAGCGAGCGTCGTTGCTGAGGATGAATGTGAGAACGATTTGCGCGCGATTCTGAACTTAGGGCACACAATCGGTCATGCGCTTGAAGCGGTGTCTGGTTATAACGAGTTGCTGCATGGGGAAGCCATCGCAATTGGTATGGTGGGTTCCGCGTTGATTGCGAAGCACTTAGGATTTGATGCATCGATCCATGAAGAGACGAAGCGGATTTTCACGAAGTTTGGCTTGCCGACATCGATCCCTCCACATCTGAATGTGGAGCAGATCATGGATGCCATGATGCATGATAAGAAGTTCAAAGAAGGTTCGATGGTCTTCGTCGTACCGACTGCGATTGGACAGGTGGAGATTATGAAGGATATCTCTGCGGAACTCGTCCGTCAAGTGGTAATAGAATTGAAGGAGGAAATTTAAGTGATGGTACGCGGCATACGTGGTGCGACGACCGTAACGGCGAATGATGATCAAGAAATTCTGTCCGAGACAATCGTGCTGTTAAATGAAATTGTACGGGTGAACGATATCGTACCTGAAGATATTTGCTCCGTGTTTGTGACGATGACGACGGATTTGGATGCTACTTTCCCAGCAAGAGCCATTCGGCAAATGAATGGATGGGAGCTTGTCCCTCTCATGTGCTCCATTGAAATACCTGTTAAGGGTGGATTAGAGCGCTGTATCCGACTCATGGTTCAAGTAAATACGACAAAACGTCAAGATGAAGTAAGTCATGTCTACTTGAATGAGGCAAAGCGTCTTCGCCCGGATCTTGTAGCACAGAACTAGCCTATTTGGAACCTGGTCCGTGAGGATCAGGTTTTTTTGTTAGTTCAGGATGCATCAGTTTTCACCAATTCATTTAAATTCTTGGGAACGGATTGACGGTATTCCTCAGATACGTTATAGTGTTCATATTATGTAAGTGTTTGTGAGCAGAGCCAGAGCAGAGCTAGTTTAGATGAGTTGAGATGAGCAGTGTCCAGTCGAGTTTAGTTATTTTTTGAGATGAGTACATGGGAATAATATATAGTTATAGTTCTTGTCGTATATGGCATGGGCTTAGCTTGTATTCCGCATACTCCTGGGCAATTATTATCGAAGTCTAACCAACCTCTACCTTTGGTAGAGGTTTTTTTGTATACCCTGCGGCAAATACCACGAATGTGAGGAGTGAATGGATATGACCAATACAACTTTAGAACAAGTCATGCAATATGCTGAGAAGTATAACCTCATACCTGTGGTTCGTACGATCATGGCGGATACCGAGACACCCATTCGGATCTTCCAACACTTCTATCAGGAGCCGAGAGCGTTCTTGCTGGAGAGTGTCGAGGGTGGTGTGAAATGGGCAAGGTACTCTTTTATTGGAACAGATCCTTTCCTGATGATTCGTGGTAAGAATGGTTCGATTGAAATTGAGAAGAATGGTCAAGTGGAGCGGGTGGTAGAGAAGCCCATCGAGACGTTGAAAGCGTACCTGCGTTCCTTCCGTTCTCCAGCCATTGAGCAAATGCCTCCCTTCACAGGTGGGGCGATCGGGTTCTTCGGATATGACCTGCTGCAGTACTATGAGAACTTACCGGCGCATGCTGTCGATGATATGAACATGAATGATATCCAGTTTATGTTCTGCGACCAGGTCATTGCGTTCGATCATATGAAACAACAGATTCAAGTAATGGCTAACATTCATATCCCTGAATTTGCCTTAGATAGCGATATTAAGACGCTCTATGAGCAAGCGGTTCGTAAAATCGAATCCATGATGGATCGCTTAAGACAGCCCATTCCACATGCTATGATGAGCAGCCTACCGATTCCAGAACAAGTTGACCTTGGCGACGTCGCATCGAATATTTCGAAAGAGCAGTATATCGCGAATGTGCATCAAGCCAAAGCGTTGATACGAGCGGGAGATATTTTTCAAGTGGTCTTATCGCAACGCTTCCATTTGGAGACAGAGGTCTCACCGTTGCAGGTCTATAGAGTACTCCGCACGATGAACCCTTCTCCTTATATGTATTATTTGAAAATGGATGATGAGGTTATTGTAGGTGCGTCACCAGAGGCGCTCGTAAAAGTGAAAGATGGGCGGATTGAGACGAAGCCGATCGCAGGCACGAGACCACGGGGAGCGACACCGGAAGAAGATGAAGCGCTGGAAAGCGAACTGCTCTCAGATGAGAAAGAGCGAGCTGAGCACCTCATGCTGGTTGACCTAGGTCGGAATGATATCGGGCGTGTATCCGAGTTTGGAACGGTACGTTGCGACACATACATGGAGATTGAACGTTATTCACATGTGATGCACATTGTCTCGAACGTATCGGGTCAGCTCAGACGAGATAAAGACTTCTTCGATGCATTACTCTCTTGTATGCCGGCGGGAACCTTATCTGGTGCACCTAAGATTCGAGCGATGGAGATCATAGCCAAGATGGAGCGGGAATCACGCGGCGCGTATGGGGGGGCAATCGGCTACCTTGGGTTTAACGGCAATATGGATACATGCATTACAATTCGGACGATGATCTTCAAGAACGGCAAGGCTTATGTGCAAGCAGGCGCCGGTATCGTCTGGGATTCTATCCCCGAAAATGAGTACCAAGAGACCGTCAACAAAGCCATGGGCTGTTTGAAAGCCATTCGGATGGCAGAAGCGATTTTCCCGAACCAACGTAAAGATGAAGTTCAATATACGAATTTGGATTATTTCGTAAGAGCATAGCCCGTAGCTGAGATAAGATTGAGGAGGAGCAGAGATGAGTAGAGAAGATCAGGTTATTATTGATGCGATTGATAAACTGATAAGTGGTCATGATTTAACGCGTGAAGAGGCGCAGGGGATCATGAATGAGATTATGGAAGGGCGTGCGACATCAGCCCAAATCGGCAGCATTCTCACCGCTATGCGGATAAAAGGAGAGACGATTGACGAAATCGCTGGCTTCGCGGAAGTGATGCGGTCCAAATCGAACCGTGTGTTGACAGAACAGCACCAACTGCTTGATACTTGCGGTACAGGCGGCTCAGGAATTCATAAATTTAACATTTCGACGGTATCTGCAATCATCGCTTCAGCGAATGGCGTACGCGTGGCGAAACACGGCAATCGTACGGCATCCGGCCGTGTAGGCAGTGCTGATGTGCTGGAGGCGCTAGGCGTTAACATTCATTTGACGAGTGATGCTGCAGCCCAATGTCTCAATGACATTAACATTTGTTTCATGTTCGCTCAGGTCTATCATCCTTCGATGAAGCATGCGGCTGGTCCGCGTCGTGAGCTGGGTGTTAGAACAATCTTCAATATGCTCGGTCCACTGACGAACCCGGCAGGTGCTGACCGTCAATTGCTTGGTATCTATGATCGTTCCAAGACGGAGACGATTGGCGGAGTATTGAGTCAACTTGGACTTAAACGAGCGATGGTCGTGTCGAGCTACGATGGACTGGATGAGATTAGTATCTCAGCTCCTACGAGAATTACAGAGCTTCGTAACGGTGACCTACAGACCTATGATATTGATCCGGAGCAGCTGGGACTACGTACTCATTCGCTAGAAGCGGTGATGGGCGGGGATGCAGAGACCAATGCCATGATCATACGGAACATCCTTCAGGGTGAGCAGGGGGCATATCGTGATATTGTGCTTGCGAATGCAGGAGCTTGCATCTATGTGTCAGGACAGACTTCGACAATGCAGGAAGGCGTGAAATTGGCTGGTGATCTGATTGATTCAGGCAGAGCCCTCGCCAAATTAGAGCAACTTATTAAGACGACAGGAGAAATCGCATATGTTTCTTGATCGGATCGTAGCAACGAAGAAGTTGGAAGTGGAACAACTAGCGGAATCATTTCAGTTATCGATTGCAGAGCGGCAGATTGCAGCCATGCCGGCATGTTTAGGGTTTGAGAAAGCTTTGTCGACGGGACGTCATCGCGCAATGGGATTAATTGCTGAGGTGAAGAAAGCCTCTCCGTCCAAAGGATTAATTCGTCCGGATTTTCATCCGGTTGCTTTGGCAAAAGGCTATGAAGAAGCGGGAACTGATTGCATTTCGGTGCTGACTGATACGCCATATTTTCAAGGAAGCAATGCTTATTTAAGCGCCGTACGGGAAGCGGTAAATGTACCGATACTCCGGAAAGATTTTATTATCGACGAACGTCAAATTTATGAGGCACGCTTAATCGGTGCGGATGCCGTGCTCCTCATAGCTGCGATTCTTACGAAACAGCAGATCGATAGCTATCTTGCAACAGCGAAGTCCATCGGACTCGATGTTTTGGTCGAGGTACATGACCGTGCGGAATTTGAGACAGTACTTGATTTGGGGACAGCAACATTAATCGGGGTAAATAACCGGAATTTGCATACCTTCGAGACGAACATTCGAACGACGGAAGAATTGATTGGACTCATGCCGCAAGGGATTACGAATGTAAGCGAGAGTGGGATCTCAAGCTCAGCCGATATGGCATATTTACAGTCTATCGGAGCTCATGCCGTATTGATCGGTGAGCACTTCATGCGTCAGAAATCAGTAGAACAAGCTATCGTTGATCTGATGGGCGAAGTACAATGAAAGGGGCTGCGCTCATGAATGTAGAACAACTCGTGCAAGTTCCCACCGTGAAAATTTGTGGACTTCAAAGCGTTGAAGTGCTAAAATCGATGATACACTTACCTATCGATCAAATCGGATTTGTATTCGCGAGAAGTAAACGACGGGTTAGCCTCGAGCAGGCCGCCCAGATGATCGCCTATATTCGTGAGCAGAATATGTCTAGACCCTTGGCGGTTGGCGTGTTCGTGAACCCCGATCTGCATGAAGTCGTGGAATTATTACGTACGGTTCCGCTGGATGTCGTGCAACTGCACGGACAAGAAAGCCCCGAGTTCTGCAAGGTATTGAAAGATAATTGCAATGTTCAAATTTATAAAGCACATTCGATGAAATTAGATCAGGAGGATGACCAAGGTGCTGAAGCATGGGATGCCTACCGAGGTGTCGTCGATGCTTTTCTCCTGGATAGTTACGATCCTGTATATATTGGCGGTTCGGGCAAGATCTTTAATTGGGAATTAATTGCTCCTTATCAAGCATGGGCGAGAGCAGCAGGTATTCAATTGATCGTTGCAGGCGGACTAGACCCGGATAATGTTCGGCGTTTAATCGTAGAACGAGCACCAGACGGGGTAGATGTATCCAGCGGCGTAGAGACGGATGGCGTGAAAGATATCGCGAAAGTGACAGCATTTGTAGAAAGGGTGAAGTTACAATGAACCAGGTACCAGATCAGAATGGACGTTTCGGTGAATTCGGAGGGAGATTCGTTCCTGAGACATTGATGAACGCATTATTAGAATTGGAAGCAGCTTATCATCAATATACGCAAGATCCAACATTTATCGAAGAGTTAAATTATTTGCTCAAGCAGTATTCCGGCAGACAGACACCACTCTATTATGCAGAGCGTTTATCTTCGCATTTAGGCGGAGCTAAAGTCTATCTGAAACGCGAAGATCTGAATCATACGGGAGCACATAAAATCAACAATACGATTGCACAGGCACTGCTCGCCAAACGCATGGGCAAGACGAAAGTAATTGCAGAGACAGGCGCAGGGCAGCATGGGGTAGCTACGGCAACGGTCGCAGCACTGCTTGGACTTGAGTGTAAAGTGTTTATGGGTGAAGAAGATACGAAACGTCAGCAATTAAATGTTTTCCGTATGAAATTACTCGGCTCAGAAGTGATTTCTGTGACATCCGGCTCGAAAACATTGAAGGATGCAGGAAATGAAGCGTTAAGATACTGGGTTAGTAACGTGCAGGATACCTTCTACATCCTCGGTTCTGTTGTAGGTCCGCATCCATATCCAATGATGGTTCGGGATTTCCAACGTGTCATTGGGGATGAGGCGAGAGCACAGATCCTGGAGGCGGAAGGACGTCTGCCGGATGCGATTGTGGCTGCGGTTGGCGGCGGCAGTAATGCGATGGGGATTTTTTATCCGTTCGTGCAAGACGAATCCGTTCGATTGATTGGCGTTGAAGCTGCAGGTCGAGGCGTGAACACAGAGTTTCATGCCGCAACGATGACGAAAGGTTCCAAGGGTGTCTTCCAAGGTTCGATGAGTTATCTACTACAAGATGAATATGGACAAGTTATCGAAGCTCATTCCATATCAGCGGGGTTGGATTACCCAGGCGTTGGACCTGAACATTCCTATCTCAAAGATTCAGGAAGAGCTGAATATGTTCCAATTCGCGATGATGAAGCATTAGAGGCTCTGCAATTATTATGTCGGACGGAAGGCATTATTCCGGCACTAGAGTCAGCGCATGCGATCGCTCAGGTTGTTAAGGTCGCTCCGACGATGGGTAAGGATGAGATTATTGTCGTGTCTCTATCTGGGCGCGGTGATAAGGATGTTGAATCCATCATGAAATACTTGGGAGGTAGCACGGATGCAAACGAATCGCATTGATCAATCATTCGAGAAGCTGCGGGCGGCAGGAGAAACAGCACTTATTCCTTTCTTAACGATCGGGGACCCCGATATCCCAACTTCGATTCAAATTATTAAGGAGCTGGAAGCAGCAGGGGCACATATGGTAGAGCTAGGAGTTCCTTATTCAGATCCTCTTGCGGATGGACCGGTTATTCAACGTGCATCGTCCCGAGCATTGAAACATCGGATTACCATTATGGATTGTATTCATGTTGCGAGGGAAGCTAGAGAGCAGGGTGTAAATTTACCCTTCATTTTGTTCACTTACTATAATCCGGTGCTTCAATTAGGTCTAGAGCGGTTCTTCGAGTTGCTTGCTGAGAACGATATCAGCGGCATTATTATTCCGGATTTGCCCGTAGAAGAAGATCATCATGTCCGTGAATTGGCTGTTAAGACGAATATTCACTTAATTCCGCTCGTTGCACCGACATCGCAAGATCGAATTGAACGCATTGTTCGTAATGCTGGCGGTTTCATTTATTGCGTATCCTCACTTGGGGTTACGGGTGAGCGTTCGTCCTTCCATGAAGGGATCGAATCCTTTATTCAATCTGTGAAGGCAGCGTCGAACCTGCCTGTTGCTGTTGGCTTCGGAATTTCAAGTAATGAACAGTTCCGTATGTTCTCACAAATGTGTGATGGTGTCGTCGTAGGAAGCGCCATTGTGCGGAAAATTGAAGATGAGCTGCCGAACCTTGGTTCACCGACGACAAGGAATGCAGCGTTCTTGCATATCCAAGATTTTGTGCGACAATTAAAGGCATAAATTTGAAAGGATGATTACGATGCAGCCTAAATCAAATATAGTAAATTTACCGGTGTACCAACCGGGTAAACCCATTGAAGATGTGAAGCGGGAGTTAGGCTTGGCGGAAGTGATCAAGCTGGCGTCCAACGAGAACCCATTCGGTTGCTCAGAGAAGGCGAAGCAAGCAATCGCGAATGAACTATCGCAAGTAAGTATTTATCCGGATGGCTTTGCCGTAGAATTATCCGCAGCGATAGCGGCGCATTTCAATGTGAACCCGAATCAGTTGGTGTACGGTGCAGGTTCGGATGAGATCATTCTTATGATTGCCCGCGCATTTATCGTCCCGGGTGACGAGACGATTATGGCGGACCAGACGTTCCCGCAGTATAAGCATAATACGGATATTGAGGGCGCCGTATGTATTCAGGTCCCGCTTATTGATGGAAAGCATGATCTCCCTGGCATGTTAGCTCGGATCACAGAGAAGACGAAGGTTGTCTGGGTCTGCAATCCGAATAACCCGACAGGTACAATTGTATCCAAGGAAGAGTTAGTCACATTCCTGAATCAAGTGCCGAAGCATGTGTTGGTTGTACTTGACGAAGCCTACTGTGAATATGTGACAGATCCGTCTTTCCCAGATGGTCTTGAACTCTTGCCGCAATATGAGAACCTCATTACATTGCGTACGTTCTCCAAAATTTATGGCCTAGCTTCCTTACGGATCGGCTATGGTATCGGACATCCTGAGGTTGTGAAGCTGATTAATCAGGTTCGTGAACCCTTTAATACATCGCGTTTCGCTCAAGCTGCTGCTCTTGCTGCACTTGGTGACCAAGATTTCATTCGGCAGTGCCGTGATTCGAATGCTGCAGGAATTGCTTATCTGCAAGCAGAATTCGCTCGTCTTGGACTGTCGTCGTTCCCTGCACACGGGAATTTCGTTATGTTCGATGTACAGCGTCCTGCCATGACCGTCTTCAACGAGTTGATGCGTAAAGGGATCATTGTTCGTGCAGGGCATAAATATTATCCAACCTATATTCGCGTGACTGTAGGCAGTGAAGAACAGAATCGCAAATTTATTCAAGCACTAGAAGAAGTATTGCAGGAAGTTGCTGTAGAAGCATAGATTTCCTAGAATCTTTAGCGTGACTATATTTCATAAAAGAAGTGAACTGACATGTCGATCAAAATTGCAATTTACGGTGTAGGACTGATCGGTGGATCTCTGGCCTTGTGTTTCAAAGGCAAGCCAGGGATCACGGTGATTGGTCACTCCAATAACCCCAAATCAGCTCAGAAATATTTAGACCGCCATGTCGTCGATATAGCGACGACGTCATTTGAAGAGGCGGCGCTGGATGCTGATTTTATTTTCATCTGTGTCCCTGTAGGTAATCTCGAAGAGTATCTGCGGCGGTTAAGCGAGCTGCCACTCAAGCCAGGCTGCGTGATCACGGATGTCGGCAGTACCAAGGCTTCCATTGCCACATGCGCGCGGCGAACGGATTGGAGCAGCATGGGTGTCACCTTCATCGGCGGCCATCCCATGGCAGGTTCGGAACGATCCGGCGTTGAGGCGGCTTCTACCTTATTGTTCGAGAATGCGTATTATGTGCTCACACCAGAAGAAGATGTCGAAGAAGAGGCTTACCATCGCCTAGAAGAACTTCTGAAATATACGAGAGCTCAAATTGTACGGGTAGATCCGCAGCTTCATGATGATATCGTCGGTGCGATTAGTCATTTACCGCATCTTATTGCGGTTGCGCTCGTGAATCAAGTTCGACAATACAATGACACCAACCCGTTATATCAGAGTCTAGCGGCTGGTGGTTTTCGTGATATCACACGTATAGCGAACAGTGATCCGTATATATGGCGTGATATTCTACTCAACAATAAGAATGTCTTGCTTGGCTTGTTGAAGGATTGGAACGATCAAGTGGCGTCCTTTATCGATATTCTGAACCGTGAAGATGGGGATGGAATCATCCAGGAGTTCACGCAAGCGGGAGCCTTCCGCAGTCAGTTGCCTGAACGACGCAAGGGAATGATCACTTCGCTGTATGACGTCTATGTCGATGTGCCGGATGAGCCGGGTGTGATTGGCCATATTGCGACTGAGCTCGGGAATCAACACTTGAACCTCAGCAATCTGCAGATTATCGAGAGTCGTGAAGATGTTCCGGGTGTGCTTCGTTTGTCGTTCCGTAATGAAAAGGATTGGGACCGTGCTCAGCAGGTTTTGCCTACACTAGGCTTCACAGTATACGTCTAAATTTTAAAGAAGTATTTTTTGGTAAAATAATGTTGACAAAATGAAAACGTATACATATAATAAAAGTACAGTATGGTTTCTCTCCACTCCTATCCAAATAATTGCACTTTGTGCAACCGCCTACAAGTTAGGCGGTCTTTTTTTTGTTCATTTACATAATTGATGTGATAATGTGCGTAATCCGTGTTTTATTGGTTATATTTAATGCCTTTACATTGTGCGATATTTAAGATAACCTGTTGACTTACCCATAGCCATCATAGCTGATAGGCATCCGCGATTTTAACTCAGATCATGACTTTATCTACGTCATATAACCATCTTATGTATTTACTTCCAATGTCGCGGCTTTTTTAGGTCATATCACTTAATAGTTACTATTTTTTCATCGAATGACGTGCAATTCTTAAAAAATCTTTATCTTTGAAAAGGATAAGATATGATACAATAAAATTTAGGTATCTTACCCTAATATCTGGATTAAATTATCAAAAACGTAAATAAAAGTGCGGATTTCGAATAAAGTGATGAATGCACCGCAACTTTTTATACTCAGTTCGGTATAACTATGTAACGAGCTGGGATGTTCTTGGAAAGGCAAGGAGGGTCGTATTTCATGACCGATTCCCAGATTATTCGTGAAATTAAAGAGGGGAACGTCGAGCTCTATGCAGAGCTAATGAGGCGTTACCAACGCAAGATTGTTGCATTTATTTTTCATATGCTCAAAAGCGCGCAAATGGAATTGCTAGCTGAGGATTTATGTTCCGAGACGTTCTACAAGGCTTTTCGCAGCCTGCATTCGTTTCGTGAGGTGGATGCTTCTTTTTCGACATGGTTGTATACAATTGCTCGAAATACGGTACTAAGTGAATTGCGCAAGCAGAAGGCTGCGAGTATATCTCTAGATGAGAGCGGGTATGTGCCTGTTGCGTCCAGTGATATTGTTCCAGAACAAGAGGTGCTGCGCAGTGAGAAAGTTAGCTTAGTCCGCGAGGCGATTAACAATCTTCCAGAGAAGCAGAGATCGGCCCTAATATTAAGAGAATACGATCAGATGGATTATCAAGAAATCGCTAATATTCTCGGGCAAACGGTGAGTTCCGTTAAATCCTTGTTATTTCGTGCACGAGCAAGTGTGAAGAATCAATTGGAACCCTATTTTGCTGAACCGATTTACGAGGAATATGAAGGGATGAAATCCAGATGAAGTGCGAAGAAGTCCAAGAATTGTTAGGGGAGTATTGGGATTTGCCTGAGGATGATGCTGTTCGTCTCCATGTAGACCGACATCTTGAACATTGTGTGGATTGTACTCAGCAATTCAGAATATGGGAAGAAAGCCAGACGCTGATTCAAGAATTTACGGCGCCCGTTGACACAATCTATGGAGCCGATATGGATTTAAGCAGGAATGTTATGGAGCGAATTTATACAGAGTCAGATTGGCTGATGCCTGTCTCGAGTCGAAGTTACTCGTTCTCAATGAAGCTAAGACGGAATGCAACGGCATGTATTGCTGGATTTATGGCTATATTCCTATGTAGTTTTCTATATTTAATGATTGCTGGCGGGCCATCGGATACAGACCAACTGAATCAGATTAATGCGCTCGTTGGTGGAGATATGAACATTTCAACCAATTTTAATTTGAGTCAAATTGCAGTAGCTTACGCCGGCGATCCGCCGATCCTAGAAGTTGTGCCTACATATCCGCATTATTGGATCGCTCTCTCATTGTTAGGAATTACTTTTTCCTTGCTGCTCTTGAACTGGTTAGCAAGAGTCAGAAAATAGGAATTCTTAGGACGACATATGCAAATAATCAATTTGTTTATATAGATATAGATTCAAGGTCAGTTTAACAGCTGATTATTGATAAACTGTATAAGGGAGACGGAGATCTTGTTAATTGGCTTAATACGACACGGTCAGACCGACTGGAATTTAATTGGGAAAATACAAGGCCGGACCGATATTCCGCTGAATGAGAACGGAAGAAATCAGGCGAAATTACTGGCGGATCGACTCTCACGAGATACGTATACATGGGATTATGTCATCTCTAGCGGGTTGCAACGTGCAGAAGAGACGGCATCGATTATCGCCAAGTCATTGAATATTCCATTACTTCCTCCAGATGGACGACTAATAGAGCGTTCCTATGGACAAGTCGAAGGGACAACGCAAGAAGAACGTATCGCGCGTTGGGGAGACCAATGGCGAGACCAGAATCTTGGTCAAGAGACGAATGATGAGGTACGTGCTCGGGCGATGCAATTCCTTCAGGATATGAGCGGACAGCATTCGAATTCGAACATCCTCATGGTAAGTCACGGTAGTTTTCTTGCGCAGTTATATCTTGCGCTCTTCCAAGAACGATTCCAAGAGAATATTAAGAATCTTTCCTTTACCGTATTGGAGAAGAGAGATCTTCAGTGGAGTCCAATCCTTTATAATTGCACACGACATTTAGAAGAGACGAACGTCTAGCTCATGAGGAGCTGGACGTTTTTTTTACGTTCTAGGGAATAAAATTTGATAAAAACCCCATAATGGTATGTAAAAGACCCTGTTTTACACGGAACATGAACCGTAGTTAGCGACCGACCGGAGGAACCCGAATGAATTTTGCAGACATGCTTAGTTATGCTGATATTCATCAACTCACGAGAATTGCACAACACTACCAATGCGAATGCAATGAGAACTCGAAGAATGAGCTAATCCAGTCCATTCTTTCCACCGTCAGCCGTAAGGACATCTTTGAGGATCATGTAACACGGCTAAATATAGAAGACTTGCGATTTTTGAATTCTATTCTGTTCGATCATCGCGAGACATTAAGTCTAGAAGAGCTGGTCGCCTATGTTCAGCAGACGAAATTCGATCTACCTGACGCGGTACTTTCGTCGAATCCGAGGGATACCATTGTGAAATTTAAGTATTTAGGATGGCTATTTAACGGCTTCTCTCAACAGACGCGTTATTTGTTCCAAGTTCCTCTAGATCTTAAAGACCGCTTCCGCTCGGTTCTGGAACGTAAATTTCAGTCCGAGCTGCATTATACCTCTGAACCACCTGTCTATCGAGATGAGCAGATGTTGATCGTTGAAGATTTGCATTTACTGCTTAAATTCGTACATAACCATACGATCCCATTAAACGGAGAAGGCGTCATGTACCGGAGAAGTCAACAGCAATTGCTTGAGAGTCTCTCGGTAACAGAATCACTCGTTGGTAAAGGAGGATGGCGATTCGGTTACGGTCTAAGGTTTAAGGAATATCCCAATCGATTGTCATTTCTGTACGACTATGCGATTTACCAAGGGTTGCTGGAAGAGCGGGAGGAGCGCTTAATTCTGACTTCGGCCGGTCAAGATATGCTTGCACTCGGGAAGAAGGAACTGCTCACGAATATGTATCGATTCTGGCTCCGTCTCTATAAAAATGCTATTCCCAATTTGCTATCACTTGTCCATTGGATTGAAGCCTGTTCCCGGGAATGGGTAACTACACAATCCTTACAGCAAGTTATTGGACCGTTTATTAAGCCGTTCTATTATGACGATGTTGCTTCGATTATGGAACAGCGAATTCTACGAATGATGATGCATCTGGGGTTGCTTCGATTCGGTGAGGATGAACCAAATGGCCAGTTGGTCCAGATGACAACAATGGGAAGAGCTGTTGTACAAGGGGTTTACGTTCCCCATGATGATAAAATTGTGCTGCCATCACATTTATAAGATTGTGTATCGCTTAGGCGAGAGTACATTCAAAGCAATGGGGGGCGAATGCACAAAACGGTCGTGGAAACGCTGAATATGCTTTATTAAGGGCAGTTGGTCGTGCCACCCGGTAAACGAATTTTCTGCCTATACTCTTTCTCTAGGTTCACCCCGCCAAGGTCGTCCGAAAATGGCAGATGATGATTGGGCATAAGCGTCGAACAATGGAAAGATGCGGTGAGAGGAAAGGAATATAGGATCTCTTGGACGTAAGTGTGGAGGTGTATCCTATGGATAAAATGAAAGTTACTTATGAAGCAATGTTAAGTTTAACAGCTGAAATGGTGCTTGATGAGGCACTACGCAAATATCGAACTGAACAAATTTATCTGGAGATTGACAAAGCTTTGGCAACCGGGGATCGGATCTCCTTCCGAATACTGACGGATGAGCTGAAATCCATGAATTGAAGAGTCGCGCCAGCGGCTCTTTATTTTTGTAAGAACTTTCATGCTGAAAATTTCATGAAGATCTGAATGGTCTATCTTGTCCCTGGGAAAATTATGTTTATAATGGATGGGAGAGGAGTGATACCATGAAATTTAGTGAAATAGCAAGCGATCAATGGGAAGAATTGCAGCCGTATCTTGACACCTGCCTCCTCCCTGTCACAGGATTAACCGGCAAGGAATCGCCCTATGAAGCGACTTTGGCATTAGAGCAGCTAAGGGATTGGATGGACGAGGTGGAAGTTCCGTTTAAAGGACGAATGGTAACGTATCCTGCTTTCCATTATGCTGAAGAGAAAGATTGTGAAAGAGTCAATGCATTTTGTCAACATCTCAAAGAAGGTGGGTTTACCTACGTAGTTCTGATCTCAGCGCAATTATCTCTGACGGAAGAAATGGTTAAGAGTGCTGATCTGGCGCTGTCTCCAGCCACTGTAATCCCATCAGAGGAAGAGAATATTAGCCACATCATGACCCGCAAAATCCAGCAACTTTGGCACAAAAATGTCTAGACTAATTGTGACAAATTCGCAACATTTACCTGTGGCTTTCCGTGAACTTCCTAGAAATGTATTGGTAAATTCTTGACGCTATACAGGTCCTAAGATATTATAATTATGTCCTAGTTAGTGTGTGATTTTATTCATTGAAACGTAAGGAAACTATGGTTGGCAAAGGGGGTTGAACACAGAATGAGTAACCATAATGAACATGAGAAGAAGGGGAACGCAAGGAAGGAGATGACACGTCGTCAATTTCTTGCGTATACACTTGGGGGTACGACGGCATTTATGGCTGGCGGTGTAGCAATTCCGATGATTCGTTTTGCCGTAAATCCGTTATTGGAAAAGAAAGAAAAAGGGTCGTTCATTAAGGTTGTCGAAGAAACCAAAATTACGAATGAACCTCAGGAATTCTCTTTCCAAAGACACCAAGTTGATGGTTGGTACGAAAGCGATGCCAAATTATCTGCTTACATATCTAAAAGTGAGGACGGTAAGATTTTTGCATTGTCCCCGATTTGTCAGCATCTAGGCTGTACGATTGGTTGGAACAATGATAAGAATTTCCCGAATGAGTACCACTGTCCTTGTCACGGGGCTCACTACACCAAAGACGGCAAGAACTTGGCTGTTGCACCTCGTCCGCTAAAAGAGTATCAGATGAAAATCGAGAACGGTTTCATCTACTTGGGCGATTTGATGGATAACACAAGAGTTAAATAAGGAGGCGTAAAATCAGATGGCTAAAGGTATCTACAACTGGATAGATGAACGTCTTGATATTACGCCGATGTGGAGAGACGTTGCAGATCACGAGGTTCCTGAACACGTTAACCCTGCGCATCACTTCTCCGCATTTGTATACTGTTTTGGCGGATTGACGTTCTTTATCACTGTAATTCAAATTTTGTCCGGTATGTTCCTGACGATGTACTATGTTCCGGACATTATTAATGCCTATGCGAGCGTTGAGTTCTTGCAGACCAAAGTTGCATTTGGTCAAATCGTTCGCGGGATGCACCACTGGGGTGCGAGTCTTGTTATCGTAATGATGTTCTTACATACGCTCCGCGTATTCTTTACAGGATCTTACAAAGCGCCTCGCGAAATGAACTGGGTAGTTGGCGTATTGATCCTTTTCGTAATGCTCGGACTTGGTTTCACAGGTTATTTGTTACCATGGGACAACAAAGCATACTTCGCAACAAAAGTAGGTATGCAAATTGCGGATTCCGTACCGGTCATTGGTCCGTACGTAAAAGAATTCCTGCAAGGGGGAACAATCGTCGGAGCACAGACGTTGTCGAGATTCTTCGCTTTGCACGTATTCTTCTTACCGGCTGGACTCCTTGCACTCTTAGGCGGACACTTCTTCATGATTCGTAAACAAGGGATCTCGGGACCACTATAAGAGAGGAGGAAGCACGCGTGGCACATGGTCATAACTCGAAAGAAAAAGTCGTCTATGTTGGAGATTCGCGTATTCGTAAAAGAAGCGAAATTGCGACTCCGCCGGACTATACATCCTATCCGGGTAAATCCGAAGCCTTCATTCCGAACTTTCTACTGAAAGAGTGGATGGTAGGTTGCGTCATGTTAGTCGGTTTCCTCGTACTTACGATTTCGGAACCGGCACCGCTTGGTTATCCAGCGGACCCGACGAATGCGTCGTTTATTCCTGTACCAGACTGGTACTTCTTGTTCTTGTATCAGCTTTTGAAAATGCCCTATGCATCCGGAGACTTTGTCGTTCTTGGTGTTGTTGGTATTCCAGGCGTATTGTTCGGAGCACTTCTGCTTGCACCGTTCTTGGATCGTGGTAAGGAAAGACGGTTCTATAGAAGACCAATTGCTTCTTCGCTTATGTTCCTATCGCTTATTGGCGTAATCTATTTAACGGTTACTTCGTGGCAGGGATATGAAGAAGAATTGAAGCTTACTGGAACAACGCCTGAGCATATCGTACGTGAAGAAGAGGCAAGGGAGCGGGCTCTCGAAGGACTGCCTCCGAAGAGCAATGCGGCAAAAGGCACGGTTGAAGTTGCACTCGTTGCACCGGATGATCCTGCTATGGAATCGATGAAGACTGCAACCTGCTTGAGTTGCCATGGTACTGATTTGAAGGGTCAAGTAGGACCTTCTCTTCGCGGGATTGGCGATACGCTCACTCAAGACGATATTCTAGGTGTCATTAAGAATGGTAAAGGTAAGATGCCTGCCATGTATGATACGGCGAAATCGAGTGGGCTCTCAGATGAACAGATCACGGGTATTGCAGCTTGGCTTGCTAAGCAAAAAAAAGCACAGTAAACTTATAGTTAGACAGAACCTGATCGTATAGGCGGTCAGGTTCTCTTTGTATGGAAGGAGACGCATACGTGAAATCTTTCTTGTGGTACTGCAAGCAGATCTTATTGAATCGATTGATCTTATGGGCCTTGTTTATTTCGAATGGTGTTGGGACGATCTATGGCTACTACTGGTATAAGAATCAATTGATTGAAACGCTGAATAATAAGCCGTTATGGCAGATTGTATTCGTTCCAGATAGTCCAACGGCTTCACTGTTTTTTACCATAGCTGTAGGGTTCCTGCTCTTCCCGCCAACGTCTAAGGTATGGCGTGGGATCCGCAAGCTGGTTGAAGCGTTAGCCGTAGTGACTTCGGTCAAATACGGCATCTGGGCCATTACGATGATTCTTGCTGGAGCGGCACTTGGCGACCCGCTTGTATGGCAACACTGGATGCTTATGGCTTCACATTTAACAATGGCTGTGGAAGCTCTGATTTATATCCCATTTTTTACTTTTGGGCTAGCTACACTGGTTATCGCTTGTTTGTGGACGCTGCTAAATGACACCATGGATTATACTTTTGGCATATATCCATATCTTTCAAATCGTTTAGAGTCGTATATCACAGTCGTACGTAACTTTACATTTACCCTCACGATTGTTAGCTTTCTAATGGGATGGATGACATATTTTGCTGCTCGTCCACAACGGAGCGATTCCCGTTACAAACGCTAACAACCTTTCTCACGGTAAGTGTTCTAAGCGCGGACAACCTCACATAGGGTAAGTATGGGAGGGGATGTCCATGTTCTCAAGATTTTTTATGGTCATTATATTATGCGGTTTGTTAGTGGGCTGTCAGCCAAGCGCTGCTTCCAAATCGGATTCGAATACAGAACTCCGACCTGTTGTCGAACAAGTCGTGCCAACCAAGCAAGATCAGCAGGTGGTTTTGGAACAGTTCGCAGCAAAGGCGGAGAAGGTTTATAGGGGAGCCATATCAGGTGAAGCGATACAGGTTCGTGAGGATATCGCGCAGATTGAGCTCATGCTGAAGCAGATCCCGCTAGGTCAGTTGACTTCCGTCGATGGAATCAGAGCATTGACGAACACCATTATAGAGACGAAGCGAACCGTAAATGCGGTGAGCCTAAATCCAGATCGTTGGTTGCTCACGACGGCCAAGATGAGGCTTGCTGTAGATGCACTGGTGAACGCTAAGCATGGGTTGTGGACACAATATTATAAGGCATTTATCGAGGATATGGATCAGTTAGAGGCTGCTGCCAAAGCGCCGAGTAAGGAGAAGTTTGCTTCATCCTTTAGAGGATTACAGCAGCATTATGAACTCATTCGTCCAGCTGTCATTATTGTACATCCAGCGGATTTCGTCGAGAAGTTCGATTCCTATGTGTCCTTCTTACAGACGGCAACCCAAACGGAGCCATTCCAGGGGCAACATGCAGCTGAGGCCATATCCATTGGTAAACCGTTAATCCAAGAGTTATTTATGAAACGAACAGATAAGCCGACATTTGTTCCGCCAGTTGGTACAGGTCAAGACCCTTGGATCTGGATCGTAGGCATTGGAGCGGTTGTTGTCACTGTTCTGACCTACGTGGGCTTTCGCAAATATCAGTATGAGCAGGAACTTGCCCGACAGAAGAAGTTACGTAACCGCACGGATCGTAATAAATGAATTTTATGATATAAAAAAAAGCCTCTGGAATGCCACTGTAAATCGTGGCTCCTGAGGCTTCTTTTTTTGGAATGCAGGACGGAGTCGTTATTCTTCTTTAAATCCTTCACCATGGACGTCATGTACATCATTAATAATAATGAAGGCGCGTGGATCTACGGACCGGATGATGCCTTGCAAGGTTCGCATTTCGGATCTGGCTATAACGCAATAAGCCATATGCTTCGCCTGCTTTGAATAGGCGCCAATCGCGGGGATTAACGTCACCCCACGCTCCATTTCCTTCGTAATAATATCGGCAATCGCAGGAGCCTCATCGCTTATTATGGTAAAGGCTTTGGCTGCATAAGCACCTTCTTGAATGAAGTCAATCAGCTTAGAAGCAATGAATACCGTCACGAAGGTGTACAGAATTTTTTCTTTCGGAACTAAGAATAAGGCGGATCCAATGATGATAACATCGAACATGAGGATGATTTGACCCATGCTCCAACCAAAATTACGATTCAGAATTCGTGCGATGATATCTACGCCGCCTGTCGTTCCTCCGAATCGGAATACGATTCCAAGGCCTGCCCCAAGCGTTACACCCGCATATAAGGCAGCTAGAATGATATCATGTTCTGCGTTGAATGGATCGATGACACCGTTTGCAATGAGCAGTTCAATTAACCAGAGGAAGAAAGATAACGATAACACGCCAAGAATCGTGTAGGCCATAGAACGTTTGCCTAATATTTTTAGCCCCACGAAGAACAGAGGGATATTAAGCAGTAATGTTGATAATGATGGCTTGACGTTAAAAGCATAGTTCAGGATAAGCGCAATCCCTGTCAGACCGCCTTCCATCAACTGATTAGGAATAATGAAATACAGGAGTCCGAAAGCATAGATTGCCGTACCGCATAGGATTGGAATGACGGTCTTGATTGTGCTGCCTAAGTTATGTAATTTCATGGGATCCCTCTCTATATTGTTCATAATATCATTAGTATACCTTCTTTAGGTTGTTTAAAAAATGATTTGTTTTCAAAGGTGCTTTGAAGTAACATATGGATAATAGTACATGTTCATAAAGTGGTCAAAATGAGTTAAATGAATTGACAACAATGCGATAGGAGTAAAGAACCGCATGGAAGAGAAATCATTAGCTGGCATTCAGCGTGAAGTCGATCAGTATATCTCGCAGTTTAAGGAAGGGTATTTCAGCCCGCTCGCACTACTCGCACGGATGTCCGAAGAAGTCGGGGAACTGGCGCGTGAAGTGAACCATGAATTTGGCGAGAAGAAGAAAAAAGCATCCGAAGCCGATAACTCCATTGAGCTGGAGCTCGGAGATATTTTATTCATTACGGTTTGTTTTGCAAATTCATTAGGTATTGATCTGACCGAAGCGCATAATAAGGTCATGCATAAATTTAATACACGAGATGCAAACCGTTGGACCAAGATTGAGAACGCAGCAAAAGAATAAGGTGGAGGATACACCGAAACCATCCTCGCATCATATGCTTAACCAAGTGTACTGATAGAGAGGTGAGCGTATGACTGCGGAGGAGTGTATTCATAAAGCATTTCAATCCATATTACAGAACGACTTCGAACAGGCGATCGATTGGTTCGAGATGGCGATCAAGCTTGAGCCGAATAATCCCAATCATCATTATAAACTCTCGATGACGTATATGCGCAGCAACCGTCTGTCGAATGCGCTCGAACAGGCGCGAATAGCTTTGCAATATGACCCGAGCAATGAAGGATTTCGCACGCATTTGAATTTCCTTCTGGCAAAGCAGCATACACAGGAGGCAGAGAAGGTGCTCACACAGACAGTTCGTGAGACCCATTATGCCATTCTGCTGCTGCGAGAAGCCGTTCAACTGGATCCGCTCGCAATTGAGTCATATATCATGCTAGCGATGGCTTATGCGGAGTTGAAGGATTATCACCAAGCCATTCAAGTGATCAAAGAAGCCCAGCAATTAGATCCTTATAATAGGGCGGTTGAAAATTTATTGGAACAGTATAAAGATCATTTACATTTGGATCTGAACAATATATCGAAGGAGAGTTACTATGTCACAGACGATTAGCGTGGCGGTTGTTGGAGCAGGCGGCCGTATGGGTAGAGAAGTCGTTAAAATGGTGTTAGAGGATGAGAAGCTGCAGCTTGTTGCAGCCATTTCCCCGAGCAAGGTCGGGCAAGACGCAGGAACGATGGTTGGCCTGCCGGCTTGTGGGGTGGAGGTCACAGGGGATCTTGAGCTTGCGCTGGTGGAATCGAAACCTGATGTGATGGTAGACTTCACAACCCCACATACGGTCCTTGCCAATACTCGCTTAGCCATTCAGCATAAGGTTCGTCCGATCATCGGTACTACCGGGTTCACCCCAGAACAAATTGCAGAGTTGGACGAGCACTGTAAGCAGCAGGGCATTGGAGGACTCATCGCCCCGAATTTCTCAATTGGCGCGATTCTCATGATGAAGTTTGCTGCACAAGCAGCAAAATATTTCCCGAATCTTGAGATCATTGAGTATCATGGCGATCAGAAGCTCGATGCACCATCAGGTACAGCGGTGAAGACGGCGGAACTAATTGCGGAGGTTCGCGAGGAGCTGCGTCAGGGCAACCCGAATGAGCATGAGACGATCGAAGGGGCACGTGGCGGATATTATAATGGATTCCGCATACATAGCGTACGCCTGCCGGGTGTATTTGCTCAGCAAGAAGTCATTTTTGGCGGATTTGGCCAGACGCTCAAAATTCGTCACGATTCTTATGAGCGTGCGGGTTATATGCCGGGTGTCAATTTAGCCGTGCATAAAGTAATGGAATATACAGGACTCATTTACGGTTTTGAACATTTTATTGATTGATCCAGCATGAGGCTGGAAATAGATAAGAGAGTGGAGAGATGAGACATGTTGAAGATTGCATTTATCGCACATGACCGCAAGAAAGATGAAATTGTGAATTTCGTTATTGCCTACGAGCAGGTTTTTAAAGGACATCATTTATATTCGACTGGGACGACAGGACTTCGTATTATGGAACAAACTGAACTCGATATCCATCGTTTCATGTCGGGTCCGCTTGGCGGAGACCAGCAAATTGGTGCGCTAGTTGCTCAGAATGAGATGGATCTGATTATCTTCTTGCGTGATCCATTGATGGCGCAGCCCCATGAACCGGATATTATTGCTTTGCTGCGTCTATGTGATGTACAAGGCATTCCTGTTGCGACCAATATTGCAACAGCGGAGATTCTTGTGAAGGCGCTAGGCCGTGGGGATTTTGCATGGAGAGAGCTTGTCCATAAATATAAACCAGGTGTAGAAGAATGAGTGTAGGTTTAGATATCCTCGTGTTCGGCGCGCATCCAGATGATGCGGAGATCGGCATGGGGGGGACAATTGCGAAGCATACGAATGCAGGGCAGCGTGTTGGGATTTGTGATCTAACCTTTGCCGAAATGTCCTCGAATGGGAATGTAGAATTAAGACAACAAGAAGCACAGACTGCGGGCCAAGTATTACAATTGGCAGAACGAAGCATTCTAGGACTACCGGACAGAGGACTTCGTTCAGTTCCGGAGCAGATCGATCAGATCGTAGCAGAAATTCGTCGATTGCGTCCGCGAATCGTGTTCGCACCCTACTGGGAAGATCGTCACCCCGATCATGTTCAATGCGGACGGTTGGTCGAAGAGGCTGTCTTTAATGCCAAGCTTCGTCGCTATATGCCTGAGGTAACTCCATGGACGGTAGAGCAGTTTTATTTTTATTTTATTAACGATCTAGGACCTGCGACGATGATGGTGGATGTTACAGAAGTGTACGATCAGAAGATGGACTCTCTACGTGCATATGGCTCTCAATTCGAAGCGCCAAAGGCAGGGAATGATATCGTTGCTACACCGCTGAATCAAGGGTATTTGGAGCGGGTAGAGGCTCGTGATCGGATGCTTGGGCAGAAGCGTCTTGTAGGTTATGCAGAGGGTTTTGTGAGCAAGCCACCTTATTTGGTTAATCTTTTTTAGAGAATGACGGAATATAATTTTGTAGCTAAGACCCTTTAGTTATTAGGAGGACCGAGAGTATGGGAGAATCGTTGAAAATTGGAATAACCTGTTACCCTTCTCTAGGCGGTTCGGGTGTTGTGGCGACAGAATTAGGAAAACTATTAGCAGAAAAAGGACATCAAGTTCATTTTATTACGCACAGCATTCCGTTTCGCTTGGGAGCATTTCAGAAAAATATTTTCTATCATGAAGTCGAAGTGAACGATTATTATGTATTCAAATATCCACCTTATGATCTTTCGTTAGCTTCGAAGATGGCTCAGGTTGCTAAGATGCAGCAGCTGGATATTCTTCATGTTCATTATGCTGTGCCTCATGCGGTATGTGCTTATCTCGCGAAGCAAATGGTTGGTGATCATCCTTTGAAAGTGGTCACGACACTACACGGCACCGATATTACGGTACTTGCTCAAGATGAGTCCTTGAAAGACCTGATTCGGCTTGCAATTAATCAGAGTGATGCCGTCACAGCGGTCTCCAAGGATCTGATTCGTGAGACGCATGAGTTGCTTGATATCACGAAGGACATTGATCTCACGTACAACTTCGTGGACAAACGTGTATATTATCCGCGTAACTGTAACGGATTGCGTAAAGAGTTCGCCTTGCCTAACGAGAAGATCATGATGCATATCTCGAACTTCCGTCCCGTCAAACGCGTTAGCGATGTAATTGATGTGTTCGCGAAGGTTCAGAGCAAGACCCCGACACGATTGTTGCTGGTTGGCGAAGGTCCGGATTTACCGAAAGTTCAGTCTAAAATTCGTGAGCTCGGCATAGAAGATCGCGTGACATTCCTAGGTAAACAGGACGATGTCGCACAGGTGATCTCCCTTGCAGACCTGCTGTTGCTTCCTTCGGAGAAGGAAAGCTTCGGTCTCGTTGCATTAGAAGCAATGGCGTGCGGTGTTCCAACGATTGGTTCAATCGCTGGAGGAATTCCTGAACTCGTCACGCATGGCGAGACAGGTTACTTGGCAGAGATTGGCCATGTTGATGATATGGCAGATTATGCGCTGCGTCTCTTAACCGATCCGCAACTAATGGAACGATTCAGGGTAAATTGTCTCAATCGGGCTCGCAATGTTTTCTGCAATGATCTTATTACAGCTGAATATGAGAAAATCTATTATCGTGTACTGGGGCGTCCCATTCCGGAGTCCTTGATAAAGGTGGGCTGCTCGTAAATGTGGGATCAAATTCAAGCGGATGCATCTTTGATTGCGGGAGCGAAATCCGTGCTTGTGCAGTTAAATGAGGCTGGATTTGAAGCCTATCTTGTTGGGGGCTGTGTTCGAGATACCATTCTCCATAAACCCATTCATGATGTTGACATTACAACCTCTGCGTTACCAGCAGAGGTTATGTCTATTTTCGACCATACCATTCCAACAGGGCTTCAGCATGGAACGATTACGGTTGTAATCGACGATAACTTGTTCGAGGTAACCACATTCCGCGAAGAATCTGAATATGAGCAATATCGACGACCAACGGCAGTTGCTTTTATTCAGAATCTTGATGGCGATTTGCAGCGCAGAGACTTTACGTTTAATGCCATGGCATTAGATGTCAAAGGCAAGCTTCATGACCCATTTCAGGGGCAGAGTGATTTGATACATCGTATTGTCAGATGCGTCGGTGAGGCAGATGCGAGATTTCAGGAGGATGCGCTTCGGATGCTTCGTGCGATCCGTTTTGCAGCCTGTTATGATTGCGAGATCGATGAACCGACTTGGCATGCGTTGCAGATGCACCGAGATAAGCTGCAATTTATTGCAATGGAGCGCGTGCGTACGGAACTGGAGAAGATCGTAGAGAAGTCTCTATTGAGCCTTGTACAAGGGATGAGGCTTCTCGTACGAAGTGAACTATTATCTTGTACCAAGTCATCTCTATCCGAGCTTGTTATAGACGATAATCTCTTCCAATCCCGGATTGAACTAGCCAGCGATACGGTATTTAGGGAATCATGGGATGGTTCAGCAGATGCTATTACGCGATGGGCTCTACTCTTCACACGCTGTGAGGTCTCACCCGGGACGGCAGGAAGTCTGATGCAGCGATTGAAATTTGCTAACCATACAGCTGCGAATATCGTCCAGCTGCTGCAGTTGGTAGAGCGAGTCGAGTCTGCACAGCAATTAGGTGTACAGGGGCTGGTACGTCCAATATGGACACGTGCGATCGTGGACTATGGCAAAGTAACTGCAGGAAGAATGTTAGACCTGCTTAAGGTCGATCAGCTATTTGCGCTGCGCTGGTTCAAGGATAGTGAACAAGAAGGAACCTTGCTCCATGAACTCAATATACATGGAGCAGCATGGCTAGCGGCACTTGAGATCAGCCAGTTAGCTGACCTGGCCGTGCGAGGACAAGATATTGTCAAGCATCTCAAGAAATCGCCTGGGCCATGGCTTGGGAATTTATTGAAACAAATGTTGTACCGCGTTGCGACCGGAGAGATTCCGAATACTCGCAGCGCAATCCTAGACGAAGTGAATCGAGTGATCCATGAATATGAGTGAACCCTTATTACAATTGTTGTTAGCCAATACGAACTCGTACATCTCAGGTGAGGAAATTAGCCGACAGCTGCAAATTAGCCGTACGGCGGTATGGAAACAAATCAACAAACTGCGGAATCAGGGGTATGAATTCGACGCTATTCCGCGTGTCGGTTATCGTCTGAAGCAGAAGCCGGACCGATTGAATACCCTTATGCTGCTCAGTCAGTTGAAATCATCAGTGATGGGTCAGCAGATCAAATTGTTGGAATCAACACCCTCAACTCAGATCATAGCCCAGCAAATGGCTGAGCAAGGAGCGCCGGAAGGAACTCTAGTCATCGCAGAAGAACAGACGTCTGGGCGAGGCCGCATGGGGCGAGCGTTCCATTCTCCATCTGGTAAAGGGATCTGGATGAGTCTGATCCTGAAACCGCAGACATCATTACAGTTCACACCACAGTTAACGTTACTTATTGCCGTGGCATTATGCCGTGCCCTTCAAAGACTTGTTCCGATATCGATTGGCATCAAATGGCCGAATGATCTCCTCGTGGGAACGAAGAAAATTAGCGGAATTCTGCTCGAGTCAAGTGCAGAGGATGAGCGGGTCCGCTACTGTATCGCAGGCATAGGTATTAGTGTGAATTTGGATCCGGAAGACTACCCTGAGCCGCTGCGAGAGGTTGCCACTTCGCTTAAGATTGAATCTGGCTCTAAGGTAGATCGTACAGTGATTATTACAGAGTTTTTGGCTGAATTCGAGACGCTGTACGCGCTCTATAACGAACAAGGCTTCGCGCCCATCCGAACATTGTGGGAGGCATTATCGATCTCGCTGCACCGTCCGATTACCATCAATACGCTGCAAGGCAAGGTGATAGGGATCGCAGAGCAGCTGGACGAGCTTGGCGCACTATGGATTACCGAATCAGCAACAGGCGAACGACGCAAAATTTTCTCAGGCGATGTGGAATTTCACAGATGAAAATATGCAATGAATTTGTTATACTGGTCTGTATAGAGGCAGTATCAATCTCAAATTGAACTGCACTCTGACAGATTTGTACTAGCATTCCAATTGAACTCTATATCTTAGTGGACTATGGATTCTGCTCTGAGCCGAAGGGACCGAGACAGAAGGATCAGCACCATGATTCTTTTTTGTACGGTGACCTTTTTAGTGGAAATGCTAAAAGGTTTTTTTGTTTTGCGCACAATACAAAAAAGAAGGGATGATGAACATGACAGAAATGAAACGCAAACAACGACTGACAATTCCGAAGTTCAAACAAATGAAGGTGGATAAGAACCCCATCACCATGATTACAGCGTATGATTATCCATCTGCGATTTTAGCGGAGGAAGCCGGGGTAGACATGATCCTCGTAGGAGATTCCTTGGGGAATGTGGTTCTTGGTTATGACTCAACACTTCCGGTGACGATCGATGATATGGTCTATCATACCCGTTCCGTCGTTCGTGGTGCCCAGGACACCTTTGTGGTCGCTGATATGCCGTTCATGACGTATCACGGCAGTGTAGATCAGACGCTTCGCAATGTGGCGCGGTTGATGCAGGAAGGTAGAGCGCATGCGGTTAAGATGGAGGGCGGGGCAGAGATTGCACTTGCTGTGGATGCGGTCGTCAAAGCAGGCGTACCTGTCGTCGGACATATTGGCTTAACACCACAGTCGGTTCATCAAATTGGCGGATTCCGTGTACAAGGGAAGGTCCCGGAGGATGCAAAGCGATTGCTCGAGGATGCCAAAGCATTGGAACGTTCCGGTGCATTTGCCATCGTCTTGGAGCTCGTAACGGAAGAAGTGGCGACATACATCTCGGAGCAGCTAAACATTCCAACCATTGGCATTGGTGCAGGGCGCGGATGTGATGGGCAAGTGCTCGTATTCCATGATGTGGTCACCTATGCATCACCTTATCGGAATAAGAAATTCGTCAAAACCTATGTCGATGTTGGATCGTTAATCCGGCAGGGCATTTCACAATATGTGCAAGAGGTTAAAGAAGGCAGCTTCCCAGCGCCTGAACATGTCTTTACAGCAGAAGATACCGTTGTAGAGAGCCTCTATGGCGCACGCAAGCAGGAACGAAAGGCGGAAACCGTGCAATGATCGCAATCGAGCAAATTACAGAGCTACGCCATCAGTTAGCTCATTTACGTCAAGAGCGTTCAAATGAAGGACGTATCCCAACAGTTGGCTTTGTGCCGACGATGGGCTATTTGCATGAAGGCCATGCAAGTCTAATACAAGCAGCGAAAGAGCAGTGCGATATCGTAGTATTGAGCATTTTCGTCAATCCGATTCAATTTGGTCCGAACGAAGATCTCGATAAGTATCCTAGGGATGCGGAGCGCGATTTAGCACTCGCTAAGCGGTTAGGCGTGGACCTTGTCTTCTTGCCAACGGTGGATACAATGTACCCGACACCAACGAAGACGAAAGTCAACGTCGATGAAGTTACGACGCTCCTGTGCGGAGCTAGACGCCCAGGACATTTTGATGGCGTTACGACGGTCGTCTCCAAATTGTTCAATATCGTTCAGCCTGATTATGCTTTCTTCGGCATGAAGGATGCACAGCAAGTGGCTGTAATCCAACAAATGGTCTCTGATTTGAATTTCCCAGTGACGATCGTGCCATGTCCGATCATTCGCGAAGAAGACGGACTTGCGCTAAGCTCGCGCAATGTCTATTTGTCGGAACAACAGCGTCAAGAAGCACTCGTCTTATCACAGTCCTTATTCCAGATTGATACGTGGATGCAATCCGAAGAAGTCTCAACCGTAGCACAATTACGGGATCGTATTATCCAGCATATTGAGACATCGCCAGGGGCGGATATTGATTATGTAGAAATCTTATCCTTTCCGCAATTAACGGAGTTAGATGCAAGTGCATCGCTTCAAGCGCATAAAGGTCAAGCGATCATCGCACTCGCGGTTCGATTTGGTACAACACGCTTAATCGATAACCGAATTTTATAAGGGGTTGACGGAATATGATGAGAAATATGATGAAATCGAAGCTGCATCGGGCAACAGTAACCGAAGCGAACTTGAATTATGTTGGAAGCATTACGATTGACCGCGATTTAATGGAAGCAGCAGATTTGTGGGAGAATGAGCGCGTACAGATCGTGAACAATAACAATGGCGCACGACTAGAGACATATGTCATCCCTGGAGAGCGGGGGTCAGGCGTGATTTGTCTGAATGGCGCTGCCGCAAGACTTGTTCAACCGGGCGACCAGGTCATTATTATTTCTTATGCGATGATGTCGAATGAAGAAGCCAAGAATTATCAACCACAAGTTGTAATTCTTGGAGCGAATAATCAAATCGTAAGCCAGACCAATCAGGAAATTCACGCCACGATTCTTTAATCGTTGGTTTCCAGTATGAAAAGCCCCGCCTTTACGAAAAATGAACATGTAGCTGTTGTACATCATCATTATTTCACTTTCGCTAGAGGTGGGGTGCATTTATGTTTCAACATTTATTTGCGACGATGAACGAAATGTTGGATGAGATTCTTGTGCATTATCCAAAGGCTCAAGGTGGGGCTAAGCAGGACTTGCAGCAAAAATTAACTTTGCTGAAATCCATGAGTGACGGGATTGTCGAGGAATGGCTCCGGTTCGAAGAGAAGATGGGAGTGCTGCGTGAAAGTCAGCCTGATCATGCATCGGTGACTGTACTTCCTGAGAGCCAGAGTGAAGCTTTTCAACGTGGACAAGGATATTACAAATTATGTATGTATGATTTGTCCGCTGAAGCGTTCGAGCAAGTGATCCGGCATTATCCCGATTCATTGGTTGGACGTATTTATTTGGCCATGGCTTACCTGCAGCTGAATGAGTTCAATGATGCTTATCGACATTTTCAATTTATTATTCCCCTTACCGAGAGCAAGAAGCTGAAGGCCATCTCTTACAATGCTCTAGGCTGTATTCAAGCGCAAAATCAGAATATCGAGAAAGCGCAAGAATATTTCCATCATGCCCATCAAGCGGATCCGACTTTTCAAGAACCGCTCACCAATTTGAAGCTATGCGAAAGCACGGAATACGAAGGCGCTTATCAGTATGGCAGCGAATTAACTTCCTTTATGTAATCCATTCTGATTCCAAAATTCCGGGTGATCTGTTATGCTTAAGAGATCATTGGAACGAAGGGACCTTATTACGATGAAATTCGCAGTTCTCGATTTTGAGACAACAGGAAACCAGCCCACCGATGAAATTATTCAGGTTGGGCTTGTTATTATAGATCATGATTTATCCATAGATCGAATTTTCACTTCTCTTGTGAAACCAAGCACGAATATACCACCTTTTATTACCCAATTAACCGGGATATCAATTGATGATGTGGCTGATGCACCAACGCTAGATGATGTGATGATGGAGATGGTATCTCTCCTTGGTGATGTCGTGCTGGTGGCACACCATGTCGCATTCGACTTTAACTTTCTGCAGCAGGCACTGGATCAGACGGGTTATTTGCCATTCACAGGTCGAATCTTGGATACGATCGATTTCTTGCGGATTTGCTTTCCTGCATTAACGACGTATCAATTAAGCGCAGTAACATCGTGGTTTGATATTCCGCACGAGCGTCCTCATCAAGCGGACAGCGATGCCTTAGCCACTGCTCATGTATTACTGAAGTGTCTGGAGAAGTTGGATGATCTTCCGCTCTTAGCTATTCAACGATTAGCTGATTTGTTCGCGCAAGATGACAGCGATCTGAACTGGTTCATGCATGAACTGCTGGCTGACCGAGAGATGCGTCCGGTCATTACCGATGATAGTGGTCGTGCATTTCGTCAGTTCTCGCTCCATATTGAGGATTGGACGGAGATTCCTCCGCCTCGAGAAGAACTGCTTACCAACCCGCTAGAAGGTCAGAACTTCGAACAGTTCTGTACCGATTCGATTGATCGTCTACGACAATTCCTTCCTCAATTCGAACAGCGTGAAGCGCAGAATATTATGTTCCATGAAGTGAATTCAGCGCTAGAGGATGATCATCATCTTCTGTTGGAAGCGGGTACAGGAACGGGTAAATCCTTAGGGTATTTGATCCCTTCGATTTATTACAGCGTCAAGAATGACAATAAAGTGGTCGTCAGTACACACACGATTAATCTGCAAGAACAGATTCGACAGCGAGACGTACCGCTCCTCAAGACGATATTACCGGTTGATTTCAGAGTATCGGTATTAAAAGGTCGCAGCCATTATTTGTGCTTGCGGAAGTTTGAACATAAAATAAATACAAAAGATTTCATTACGCCAAAGGAAGATATTATTACAGCAGCACAGATGCTGGTATGGCTTGCCGAGACAGAGCATGGCGATAATGAAGAGCTGCATTTTGGCAATAAAGGAGCCGATTTCTGGGATACGGTTGCTAGTGATACGGATTCTTGTCTGAATCGAGCTTGTCCTTGGTTCCGCAAATGCTTCTACCATCGCGCTCGCCATGAAGCAAATATCGCAGATGTGATTATTACGAACCATTCCTTATTATTTACAGATATCAAGGTGGATCATCGATTCTTACCTGTTTATGATCATCTTGTCATTGATGAGGCCCATCATCTCGAGGAAGTCGCCGGGAAGCATCTCGGTCTGCATGTGAAATATTTCAGTCTTGTTCATACCTTGCTGCGCTTGCT
This sequence comes from Paenibacillus sp. EB106-05-06-XG162, assembly GCF_058791655.1. NCBI lineage: Bacteria > Bacillati > Bacillota > Bacilli > Caryophanales > Paenibacillaceae > Paenibacillus > Paenibacillus sp. EB106-05-06-XG162. Next base: position 46,123 of record NZ_JBYTDT010000004.1, on the reverse strand, counting down.
TAAGGATAGTAAGAATGGACAATTGCCGACGCTGCGCAATCGTCTCCATGTTATTCCTGATGAGAAGGCACAAATGGCATGTGAAATTATTGAAGATTCCTATTCGCAGCTTGTTGATGCCAAAGAGATGTGGGATAAGTTAACGGAAATTTTGTTCAGTATGATGCCGCAGCGGACAAGTGATGCGAATCAAGAGCAGGGCCAATTTGTATATCGACTGCAGACAGAAAAAATGCCAAATGATTGGGATGCAGCTTCGGTACTTGAAGATCAGCTGAATGCCCTCTTGAACGAAATCGTTCGTAAATCTGAGCGTTTGCTGCAAGATCTGCGGGATATACAGGAGGAATATGGGATTCAAGCGGCCGTGACGGATTTATCCGGAACAGTGAAGGATTTGGCGCGTGCGCGTGATGACATCCGATACTTTATGAAAATGAAGGAGCCGAATGTCGTATTCTGGATGGAAGCAAGCAGTCATTTCCGTAGTAAATCCTTGCAATTATTCGCTGTTCCAGCGGATGTCAGCGCTCAGCTGAAGGAATATTTCTTCGATGCGAAGAAAAGTATCGTGCTCACATCAGCAACCTTATCGGTTGATAAATCTTTCCAATACATGATTGAGCAGTTAGGATTGCAGGAAGCCCAGGATCAAGGACGGCTTCAGAGCATGGTGCTCCCATCGCCTTTCCAGTATCGTAAACAGGCGCTAGTGGTGATCCCACGCGATTTCCCGATGCTCAAAGGATCGAATCCGGATGCACATTTCGTGCAGACCTTAGTGAAGTCTCTGGCTGACGCAGCTGTGGCTACGCATGGCAGAATGCTCGTCCTGTTCACATCGTACCGGATGATGAAGCAGGTGTACGATCCACTCAAGGAGCTTCTAAGCCCGCATCAAATTCAGGTTATCGGACAAGGGATTGACAGCGGGAATCGGAGTAAGTTAACTCGCAGGTTCCAGGATCAATCGGCGTCCGTTCTCCTCGGTACAAGCAGCTTCTGGGAAGGCGTCGATATTCCTGGTGATGCGCTAACCTGTCTGGCGATTGTGAGGCTTCCGTTCCAGCCGCCGAATCATCCGCTCATTGAAGCAAAGTCGGAGCTGCTGCAGAAGGAGAAGAAGAATCCATTCATGAAATTGTCAGTTCCGCAGGCGGTTATTCGCTTCAAGCAAGGGTTTGGGCGATTGGTACGTACCGCGCAAGACCGTGGGATCGTCATTATTTATGACACACGTGTTATTGAATCTTATTATGGCAAGTATTTCTTATATTCTTTACCAGGTCCGAAGATGGAGCATATGCGGCTAGATCAAATCGTGCCTCGAATGCAAGAATGGCTGTCGGACGAGGAAGAGAGGGGAGTCATCCATGAAAACAATGAAAATATCTGAAGCAGTTGTACGCCGTCTTCCCATTTATTTGCGCTATTTGAGTGAATTGCAGCAGCGTGAAGTCCTTACGGTCTCCTCGCAGGATCTCGGATTGAAGCTGGATTTAAATCCAGCTCAAATCCGTAAAGATTTAGCGTATTTTGGCGAGTTCGGGCGTAAAGGGATTGGCTATGATGTTGCTTATTTAATTCAGAAAATCCGCCAAATTTTGAAGCTGAATCAGCAGATTAATGTCGCTCTTGTCGGGGCAGGTAATCTTGGCCAAGCATTAAGTAACTACAATACATATCTTAAGGATAATATGAAAATTGTAGCTGTTTTTGATGCACATCAGCCGAAGATCGGCAGCAAGATTAATAATATTGTTGTTCAGCCGATGGAGGATTTAGAAGCGACTGTTCGTGAGCATAATGTTCGTATCGGTATTATTACCGTTCCTGCGATGGAAGCACAAAATGTGGCAAACGCTTTTGTGAATGCGGGTGTAGAAGCAATTCTGAATTTTGCACCGGTCATCTTAAAAGTGCCTCAGCATGTGCGTGTGCACACAGCTGATTTTACAACGGATTTATTGAGCTTGGCGTACTACTTGCACAATGGGAAGGATATGGACGAAGATGAAGAAGAATCTATGGATCATTAAGAACGGCTATTTCGCCGTTATGAACGCAGATAAACCTGTAATTCACGGGGTTATGGTGATAGAAGGGGATCAAATTCGGTATGTAGGCGAGCAGCTTCCAGCGGATTTGGTGATTCCTGAAGATGTAGAGGTTATGGATGGCAAAGGGCTATTGTTCTTACCTGGATTAATGAATACGCATGGTCACGCAGCAATGTCCCTGTTGCGCGGTCATGGTGATGATCTTGCACTGCAAGTATGGCTCCAAGAGAAAATGTGGCCGATGGAAGGTAAATTCACCTCGAAGGATGTCTATTGGGGTACATCGTTATCTGTCCTGGAAATGTTAAAAGGTGGAACGACAACCTTCCTCGATATGTACGATCACATGGATCAAGTGGCAAAAGTGACAGACGAATCAGGTATTCGCGCGGTGCTGATGCGTGGAGCGATTGGTCTATGTCCTGAGGATGTTCAGCTGGCGAAGCTTGCGGAGGCGGTTCAATTTGCGAAGGATTGGCATGGGAAGGCGGATGGCAGAATTACGACGATGATGTCACCACATGCGCCTTATACCTGTCCTCCTGCGTTCATTGAGAAGTTCGTACAAGCAGCGCATGATCTAGACCTGCCAATGCATACGCACATGTCGGAGACGGCAGCGGAAGTACAGCAGAATGTGAATGAATATGGGCTTCGCCCTGTGGCGCATCTCGAGAAGTTAGGTGTATTCACACGTCCGACGCTTGTTGCGCACGCGGTACATTTGACGGATGATGAGATTGAGACGCTTGCACGTTACAACGTAAGTGTATCGCACAACCCTGGCAGCAATTTGAAGCTTGCGAGCGGTGTTGCTAGAGTACCGGATCTGTTAAAAGCAGGCGTAACGGTATCGCTTGGTACGGATGGCGCAGCGAGCAACAACAACCTCGATATGCTTGAAGAAATGCGTCTTGCTGCATTAATTCATAAAGGGGTATCGGGTGATCCGACAGCTGTTCCTGCTTTAGAAGCCTTGCGTTTAGGCACGGAATATGGAGCGAAATCGATTGGGCTGGAGAATGTGACGGGATTGCTTCGTGCAGGGATGAAAGCCGATTTCATCGCTGTTAACATTGATCAGCCGCACTATAAGCCGCATACAGATCTGATTTCCCATGTGATTTACTCGGGTGCAGCACAAGATGTTTGGCATGTATGGGTAGATGGCAAACAGGTCGTCAAGAACCGTGAATGTCTAACCCTCGACGAAGAGAAAATTATGCGTGAAGCACAAGCTTGCTTCGACGGATTGTTAGCGCGTTAAGGGAGTTACAGATGCAAAGAAGATGGATCGTTATTATCATATCTGTCATTATACTGATTTTGCTCGGACTGCATTTATATTATCGGAATGTACAGAGCGGTGAATGGCTTGCAGAAGATCGGGCAACGAAAGCTGCTTTAGAGCAATCATCCTTGAAGAAGGTAACAGGGATACAGAAGTCTGTATGGGAAGATGTATATTATATCGTCAATGGACTGGATGAGCAGGATCAGAATTTAGTGGTGTGGGTCAATCAAGAGGGAACTTCCGTACACACGGAGCAACTGAAGCAAGGTTCGACGAAGGAAGCGATACAAGCGAAAGTATTAAGTCGATCGCCTGGCGCAGATATCATTACAATCGTACCTGGCATTTGGGAACAGCAGTATGTATGGCAGGTGTTCTATAAAGCCTCCAAACCGAACGAAAACGTACACTACTACTATGACTTTTACCGTTTCTCGGATGCAGGGTATTTGACAACGTATACCTTGCCTAATCGATAAGATAACCTTCGGAAAAAAAGTATTCTAAAATAAGGATCTCGTCGATATACTAATCCCGACCGAGTAGGGTCATATTGATCGGAAGGGGTTGGTTCAATCCATGGGTATTCGATTTCTGAAGATTGGTGTGCTGTACTTTATCTTGTCAATGGGTTTGGGGATTTATATGTCAATGGCCAAAGATTATGTGCTTGCAGGTGTTCATGCGCACGTAAATCTAATCGGTTGGCTATCTATGGCGGTATCTGGCGTGATCTATATATTATTCCCTAGGGCGGATAACAGTGCTCTGGCGAAGTGGCATTTTTGGTTAATGAATTTAGGTGTCATCATCATGATGGGCTCTCTAATCACCTTATTGCTTACAAAAGAAGAGACGCCGTGGGGACCGATTATTGGTGCAGGTGGTGCACTACTTATCCTTAGCGCCATTTGTCTCCTGATCAATCTCTTTAAAAATGTGAATATCAATGAGACGCGTACATCGAGAAATTCGAAGTGACAGCGGAATTTGAAGAGCTTGCCTTTTAAGGCAGGCTCTTTTTCAATTGTTCGAGCGATGGTTGGCAGGGCTTCCACACATTACATTCTTCAATCGTATATATCCTATGATATACTGTGTGATATACGAAATGAAGGAGGGCGTTACATTGAAAATACGTGTTAAACCACTTGTCCTAACACTGGTCGGATCGATGGCCGTCCTTTTTGGCGGCTGGTTCTTCTATCAGAATGTAGCTGTACAAAGTCCTGTAGAGAAGGTAGCCAAAGAAGTATCGACGGTATCTGATGCGAAAGCAAACATTACGCGTAATGATGTTCAACTCGTCATTCAAGTTCAGCCCGATGCGAATTTGCGAGAAATCGTTCAACATATATATCAGTCCGGTAATAAAGTCATTGGTGATAAGAAATTGAATATTACCGTAAGTAATCCATCGTCTCCACTGCTTGATGATTGGTGGTCTCATGCGTTGTTCGGCGTCGCACAAGCGATGGAGAATAAGCAATACTCAGAGATTCCACAAGTATTAGAAAAGACGAGCAAGTCGTTAAATCTAACACAAGTTCACACATCTGCTGAGATGGATGAACGAAATGTATATGTAACCATTACCGATGGAAAGGCAAGCAAGTATATTATTCTTCCTCGCAAGGGTGAGCCCGTGGGGGTGTGGCCTAATGCTTAAAGGGTGGAGAGAAGTCGTTATTGGGTTTGTGATCGCGTTATTTATTTTTCTCGGCATCATTGGGGTGAACATCTTGCCTTTTGTTGGTGTCGCCCTTGTGATCGGAGTTATCTATTTAGCCATGAAGAGCCGTGGGGGCAGCTTGACAGTTGGAAGACAACAACGACGAGTAGGCGGGTCGTCTAAGCCTAGTTATTTGACCTTTGAACAGATTGGCGGTCAAGAACGTGCGAAGCAGGAATTGATTGAAGCGTTGGATTTCCTCATCAACCACGAGGAGATTAAGAAGTTCGGGATCAGGCCGTTGAAAGGTATTCTATTAACGGGTCCTCCGGGAACCGGGAAGACGTTAATGGCAAAAGCTGCAGCGCATTATTCGAATGCGGTGTATGCTGCAGCTTCTGGTAGTGAGTTCGTTGAGATGTATGTCGGGGTTGGTGCAGGCCGTATCCGTGATTTATTCAAGCAAGCAAGAGATCAAGCCGTGAAAGAGAAGAAAGAAAATGCGATTATATTCATCGACGAGATCGATGTCATCGGCGGGAAGCGGGAAGGCGGCCAGCAGAAGGAATATGATCAGACGCTCAATCAGCTTCTAACCGAAATGGATGGGATTTATTCGAATTCTACCCCTCGTGTGCTCGTGATTGCTGCGACGAACCGAAAGGAAATGCTCGACAGCGCATTGCTGCGTCCAGGCCGATTTGACCGACATATTCGTGTCGATTTGCCGGATAAGAAAGGTCGATTGCACATCTTGAACATTCATGCGGAAAATAAACCAATGGATAATTCGGTGCAGCTGGATACGATCGCTGTTCAGTCGTTTGGATTCTCCGGCGCACAGCTCGAAAGTGTCATGAATGAAGCTGCAATTTATGCAATGCGGGAGAAGCTGGAGCAGATCGAGCAGCGCCATTTGACCATGGCGATCGATAAAGTCATGCTCGGTGAGAAGACGGATCGTGAAGCGACGAATGAAGAACGCAGACGTGTCGCCATTCATGAATTGGGACACGCGATTATCGCTGAAATTGTTAGACCTGGCAGTGTGGCACAAGTGACCGTTAGTCCGCGTGGACAGGCGCTTGGATATGTTCGACATAATCCATTAAAGGATCAATATCTGCACACCAAAGAGTTTCTAGAAAGTCAGATTATGATTGCGCTAGGCGGAGCTGCAGCGGAAGAAATTTTCTACGGCGGACGAAGTACAGGATCTTCGAATGACTTCGAGCAATCGCTGCAAATTGTCGAGACGATGATGAATGCGGGATTGACCAATTTAGGGATCACCAATGTTCAGATCGTGACGCAAGAAGAGCGAATGAAAGAAAACGAACGAATCATGAATGAGCTCTTCGAACGGACGCGCAACGAACTTGAATGCCATAAAATGGTATTTGAGAAGACTTTGGAATTCCTTATTTCGGAAGAAGTAGTATCTGGCGACCAATTTAGAAGAATATTTTGTGACAATATACAATTACCAGCGTAAAATGTGCGCTGGTTTTTTGTCTAATTTTTTTCGACATGTTAAAATAGATGGCGGAGTTCTGAGAGATGATATATACAGAGTTGTCGGAAAGGATGGTTTATAACCATGCAATTTAAGAAAATTGGCGTCATTGGCGGGGGAACCATGGGTCAAGGGATCGCTGAAATGTTGGCGGTTCGTGGACTTGATGTATTATTAGTGGAGCAATCGGCTGAGAAATTAGATTACGCATACAGCATGATTGAATTAAGTCTGGATAAACAGCTTGAGAAGTGGGGCATTACGATGTCGGAGAAGAAGATAATTCTCTCCCGCATTCAAAAAGTATCGCATTTTGCAGAGCTTGGAACATGCGATATGGTCATCGAGACAATTTCGGAAGACTTGGAACTGAAGAAGCAAGTATTCGCAGAACTGGATGCTGTATGTCCAGGTCATATTATTTTGGCGAGCAACACGTCTACACTCAGTCTTACAGAGCTTGCGAGCTCGACGAAATATCCATCGCGTGTGATCGGTATGCACTTCATCTACCCTGTTGCGAAAGTGGATTTGGTGGAAATTATTCGCGGTCTGAAGACTTCGGATGATACATTCATCCAGACGAAGCACTTTGTTGAAGAAGTTGTGTCGAAAAAAGGCATCATGGTCTACGAATCTCCTGGATTCGTAACATCGCGTATTATTCTAACATTGATTAATGAAGCATTGCATGTCTTGCAAGAAGGCGTTGCAACAGCAGACGATATTGATGATGCGATGCGTATCGGTTATGCATTCCAACATGGGCCGCTTGAGATGGCGGATCGTTTTGGTCTGGATTCCGTATTAGCAGCGATGGAGCGTATGTTCCGTGAGTTTGGCGATTTGAAATACCGTCCATCGGTACAGCTGAAGAAGATGGTTCGTGCCGGTCATTTAGGCGTGAAATCGGGCGAAGGATTTTTCAAGTACAATAAGGATGGGGATCGAGTATGAAGATTTTAGTTATTAATGCAGGTAGTTCTTCGGTGAAATATCAGTTGTATGATATGACAGATGAGTCTGTTCTTGCGAAAGGTCTTGTAGAACGTATCGGAATGGATTCTTCAATCCTCACGCATGAGCCGACTGACGGCCAAGAAGTGAGCGAAGTAAGCGAAATTCTCGAGCATACAACAGCGGTTCGTAAAGTCTTGGATATGCTCGTACATCCGCAGCACGGTGTGATTAAATCCATCGATGAAATTGAAGCTGTAGGGCATCGTATCGTCCATGGCGGGGAATCATTTAGCAAGTCTTCAATTGTTACGCCGGAAGCGAAGTCAGAAATCCGCCGTCTGTTCGACTTGGCGCCTCTTCACAATCCAGCACATATGTCCGGTATTGTAGCGGTAGAAAAGAATATGCCGAACGTTCCGCAAATCGTTGTGTTCGATACGGCTTTCCATCAAACCATGCCGGAAAAAGCGTATTTGTATGCCATTCCGCGCGTATTGTATAAGAAGCATAAAGTTCGCCGTTATGGCTTCCACGGAACATCTCACAATTTCGTAAGTGCGAAGGCTGCTGAATTCTTGAACCGTGATATTAAAGACATGAAGATTATTACATGCCACATTGGTAATGGCGGTAGTGTAACAGCGATTTTGAACGGTCGATCTGTCGATACGTCGATGGGGATGACACCGCTTGAAGGCTTGATGATGGGTACACGTAGCGGGGATTTGGATCCTGCGATTGTTCCTTTTGTCATGAATAAAGAAGATCTAACCGTGAATGAAGTAAACTCGATGTTGAACAAACATAGTGGATTACAAGCCATCTCTGGCGTGAGCAGCGATATGCGTGAAATTATCGACGGCATGCTGGCAGGAGAACCTAATTCGACATTGGCTTTTGACATGTACGAATATCGCATTCGTAAATACATCGGGTCATACGCTGCAGCAATGAACGGTGTAGATACCATTGTTTTCACAGCTGGTGTGGGTGAGAATGCAGTTGTATTACGCGAACGTGTCCTTGAACAATTAACATTCTTGGGCATCGAGCTCGATATAGAAGCGAACAAAGTACGTTCGAAGCAGCCTCGACTGATCTCAACTCCTAATTCGAAAGTACAAGTGCTTGTCGTACCGACGAATGAAGAATTAATCATCGCTCGCGATACACATCGCTTGGTGTTAGAATCGAAGTAAGCAATATCATTTGTTGTTAAAGGGGAGAATTAGGATGGCTGCACAAACTGTCATTCGTCAAGTAAGTCAGCACGTCGGACAGCCTGTTAAAATCGGCTGCTGGGTGCACAATAAGCGTTCAAGCGGTAAAATTCAATTCCTGCAATTGCGTGACGGCACAGGCTACATTCAAGGGGTTGTCGTTCGTAGTGAAGTGCCTGAAGAGGTATGGGATGCGGCGAAAAGCTTAACGCAAGAGAGCTCTCTGTATGTAACGGGTGAAATTCGTGAAGAGCCTCGCAGTCAGTCCGGCTACGAAATGACGGTAACGGGTATTGAAGTGATTCATATTACGGAGAACTACCCGATTACGCCAAAAGAGCATGGCATCGATTTCTTGATGGATCATCGCCACCTATGGCTTCGTGCGCCGAAACAGCGCGCCATTCTGGTAATTCGTTCGCAAATTATTAAAGCGATCCAAGATTTCTTCGATAATAACGGATTTACGCTCGTCGATCCGCCGATTCTTACACCTTCTTCCTGTGAAGGTACTACGAACTTGTTCCATACGAAATATTTCGACGAGGATGCGTATCTGACACAAAGCGGTCAGCTCTATATGGAAGCTGCAGCGATGGCCCTTGGTAAAGTTTACTCCTTCGGACCAACGTTCCGTGCGGAGAAATCGAAGACACGCCGTCACTTGATCGAGTTCTGGATGATCGAGCCAGAGATGGCGTTCGTAGATCATGAAGAGAACTTGCGTGTGCAAGAGTCGTTCATTGCTTATGTGGTGAAATCCGTTCTGGATAACTGCCGCAGCGAGCTTGAGACGATTGGCCGCGATATTTCCAAATTGGAGAAAATCGTTGGACCATTCCCGCGCATCACGTATGATGATGCTATTAAATTCTTGAATGAACAAGGTCATGATATTCCTTGGGGTGAAGATTTCGGTGCGCCGCACGAGACAGCCATTGCGGAGAAATATGAGACACCGGTATTCATCACGCATTACCCAACGAAGATCAAAGCATTCTATATGAAACCAGATCCGAGCAATCCGGATGTTGTACTATGTGCCGATATGATCGCACCAGAAGGTTATGGTGAGATTATTGGCGGTTCGCAGCGTATCGACGATCCTGCATTACTCGAAGAGCGCTTCACCGAGCATGAGCTTTCTACAGAAGCGTATCAATGGTACCTGGATCTTCGCAAATATGGTACGGTACCTCATTCCGGCTTCGGTCTTGGGCTTGAGCGTACAGTCGCATGGATTTGCGGATTAGATCATGTTCGGGAGACGATTCCGTTCCCACGGATGCTCTATCGTTTGTATCCATAAGCCTCAATCGATGATATGATGAGGGGATGGAGGTGAGCTGACATGAGTAATGATGCATGGCGGGCATTTGCCAAGGGGATTACGATGGGTATGGAAGTGGGTACGATTCACTTTCCATACGCGCTTCTTCGATATTATCGCCGCATGAAGCTCAGTGACACGGAAATGATGCTCATTCTTCAATTAACTGGGTTCCAGCAAATGGAGCAGAATGCATTTCCGACGATTGAAGAATTGCAGGATCGCTTGGGCGCTTCACCGGATACAGTCATCAAAGCCATACAGAAGCTCATGCGCGAGAAATACTTATCGATTGATGAAGAATTCGATCCGCAGACGGGGATTCAATATGAGCGTTACAACCTTTCAGGAATTTATGAGAAGCTGGGACAGCTTTTATCCGATGATGTAAAGGAAGAACGGAAGCAAGAACAGCGAAGCGGCAAATCTCAAGGAAGCGGTACAGCTTTTGCAGCAGGGGAGAGTGAAGAGAGTAATCTCTTCATTATTTTCGAACGCGAATTCGGCCGTCCGCTGTCGCCGATGGAGTGTGAGACGATCTCGGGATGGCTTGATCAAGATCAGTATCCTGAGGAACTCATCTTATTGGCACTGAAAGAAGCGGTATTCGCAGGGAAGGTTCACTTCCGTTATATCGACCGTATCTTGCTTGAATGGATGCGTAACCGCGTCCGAACAGCAGAGGATGCAAGAGCCTATGCACAGAAATTCCGCGGAGCACGAGGGAATTAAGAGACAGTCTGAGTCACATGGATCATGTGGTTCAGGCTGTTTTTTTGCATAGGGATGGATTATGATGATAACAGGTATACAGATCATGGAGGGGGCAGAATATGAAACCGAATATTTATGTCGCACGACCGGTTCCAAGTGAAGTAGCGCAATATTTGGAGACACATTGCGAGGTTCGATATTGGACAGGGGAAGAATCCATTACGAAAGATCAATTAGTTCATGAAATTGGCGATGCTGAAGGATTGTTATTGAGTGGGACGCCGGTTACGGCCGAAGTGATCGAGGCTGCACCGCACCTGCGAGCGATCTCGAATATTGCCGTAGGCTACAACAACTTGCGGCTTGATCCCATTATTGCCCGTGGAATTCTGGCGATGCATACGCCTTATGTACTCGATGAGACGGTTGCTGATCTGGCGTTTGCATTGATTCTAGCTGCTGGTCGACGTGTCACGGAGCTGCATGAATGGGTACGAGAAGGCAAATGGGAGAAGGGGCAGGAAGAAGAATTATATGGACTCGATATTCACCATACCACGCTTGGCATTATTGGGATGGGGCGGATCGGTGAAGCGATTGCTAGACGTGCCAGGTTCGGATTTGAGATGAATGTACAGTATTATAATCGGAATCGGAAGCCGGACATCGAAGAGAAGCTGGGTGTCACATATGCAGGATTGGACGAGCTGCTTGCGACCTCGGATTATGTGCTACTTATGCTGCCCTTGACGCCGGAGACGAGAGGGTTGATCGGTGCGCGCGAGTTCGATCTCATGAAGCGGACTGCCGTATTCGTGAATGTCGCACGCGGTCCAATCGTCGACGAATCCGCCTTGTACGATGCGCTCGTGCAGCGTAAAATATTCGCAGCTGGACTCGATGTGTATGCTCAGGAACCGATCGATCCAGCGCACCCGCTGCTTACGCTTACGAATGTCGTAACCTTGCCACATATCGGATCTGCCACAGCGGCGACACGTCTTGAAATGGCAAGTCTAGCAGCCAGAAATCTAGTCCATGCGCTGCAAGGCAAGCCGGACATTGCGCTTATACCAGAATTGCGGAACGTATAAGGCAGAATAGAAATGAGATCCCCCTTGACTCTTGGTCTAGGGGGATTTTTGATATGCGCTTCGATTTTATTGCCCATTGGTTGGTGAAGAAAACGATGGAGTGGATGGTTACGATCATTCCCTGATCCGATACGATCAGGAAGCAATAAGCAATCGTTTGTGAAAGGAAGTAGAACCAACATGAATGACAACGAGACAATGCTATTGAGGGTATTCGAGCATCATACTGTCGACGGAAGAGGGGGAATCATATGATATCTTCCCGTTATCGATGGTTAGCTTGGTCGACATTTATTGGGATGTTCCTCGTGCTGCTAGCAGGAGCATTGGTGACGAAGACAGGTTCTGGCCGAGGCTGTGGTGATGATTGGCCTTTGTGTAATGGAAAATTTGTACCTGCTTATACGCTAGAGTCTATGATTGAGTATTCCCATCGTATGGTGACGGGAATTGTGGGGATCCTTGTCCTCATCACATTTATATATACATGGCGTTACCTGAAGCATCATACCGAAGCCTTAATCTATGCTGGCGGTACGCTGTTGTTCACCGTGATCCAGGCGATCATGGGAGCGGCAGCGGTCATTTGGCCTCAGCAGCCAGCTGTAATGGCACTGCACTTCGGGATCTCATTGCTCGCTGTTTCTAGTAGCATGCTGCTGGTCGTCTGGATAAGGCGGCAGGAACGGGCTGGCGACTCAGATGTCTTCGTGACGATGCCGAGATCGATTTATCTGATGTCTTGGGGGATATGGATCTTTTGTTATGTTGTTGTCTATCTTGGGGCGTACATTCGGCATATGGATGTGGAAGCGGGATGTATGGGCTGGCCGTTATGTAACGGGCAAGTCATTCCCTATTTGGAGGGTGCTTCAGGGATTGTCTTCCTCCACCGTGTTGCTGCAGCGATTTTATTCCTGCTCATCGCCGCATTCTATGTTCTCGTTCGCCGAAGTGAATCGGGAGGACAGCATTCCGTCATGAGAAGGGCTGGGATGTATGCACTTATTTTCGTGTTGGCGCAAATTTTAAGCGGAGGACTGCTTAATGCGACGATCAACAATGAAGATGTGTATCTATTTGCAAGTCTGCTCCACAATGTGCTGGCCACGGCTTTGTTCTGCATTCTTACAGATATCGCCACTCGGTCTTGGAAACATCGTATACGATAAATCAAGAGAGTTCTTCATTTTGAATGAAGAGCTCTTTTTTTTGCTGATATTAGGCCCTGATTTGTTTCGAAACCTTGAACATGGTTGGTTCAACGGCTCTTGTAGTGGTTGGTGACATTTATCACATTCCCTCTTATCGTAAGACGTGGCTATAACGTACTTATGCAAATCGAAAGGAGCCGCAAACATGAAATTACCTAAAGCACGCCGCTGGTTCGCTTCATTATCGATGCTGCTGATCCTGCTGCTTACGGCCACTGGATGCACGGAGAAAATGATTGTCCTGAATCCGAAAGGGCCCATTGCCGAACAACAGCGCGATTTAATGATCATTTCGTTGCTATTGACATGTATTGTCATCGTACCTGTACTGATTTTGTTCGCGATTATTGTATGGCGATATCGGGATCGAAAAGGAAGAACCTCGAAGTACACGCCGAACTGGGAGCATAGCACGAAGCTGGAAGTGATCTGGTGGGGGATACCGATCATCATTATTTCCATTCTAGCGGTTATTACCGTGAAATACACATATGCGCTGGAACCATCCAAGCCGCTAGCAGCCGAAGAAAAACCGCTGACCATTCAGGTGACTTCGCTGGACTGGAAATGGTTGTTCCAATATCCGGAGCAAGGCATTGCCACGATCAATTACATTCAGATTCCGGAAGACGTGCCGATTCGATTTGAGATCACTGCCGATTCGCCCATGAATTCATTCTGGATTCCGCAGCTCGGCGGTCAGATGTATGCGATGTCCGGCATGGCGATGACACTGCATTTGCAAGCGGATGAGCAGGGAGATTTTTGGGGATCAGGTGCCAACTTCACCGGGAAGGACTTCGCGAAAATGTATTTTGACGTGAAATCGACCTCGAAGGAAGCATTCAACACATGGGTAAATGAGGTGAAGGCGTCATCGCCTGCATTGACATTGGACGGTTACAAGAAGCTGGTTGAGCCTGCTGCATCGGATGTCAGAACGTTCTCAGCTTTCCCGGAAGGATTGTTCGAGATGACAGTGACGAAGTATGCCTCCTCGCACAACCATGGATTGTCTTGGAAGGACATTCAGAAGATTAACAAACAAGAATAACGGATTTTTGATCCGACACGTAAGGAGAGAGAATCATCCATGTGGGAAAGAGTGAAAACCTTTGCCTCGGAGTTTTTTGTAACGGGAGATCCGTTAATTTATGGGGCAGATGTTAGCATCGTCATCACCATCTTAGGTATTGTAATTGGACTGACGTACTTCAATAAATGGGGCTGGCTATGGCGGGAATGGCTAACGACTGTCGATCATAAGAAGATTGGCATCATGTACATTTTAGCTGCCTTCATCATGTTATTCCGCGGTGGGGTCGATGCGCTTCTAATGCGTGCACAGCTGGCCGCACCAGAGATGAACCTACTGCCGCCGGACCACTATAATCAGATTTTCACGACGCACGGCGTAATCATGATTTTGTTCATGGCGATGCCATTTATGTTCGGATTGTTCAACGTCATGGTGCCGCTACAGATCGGTGCGCGCGACGTGGCCTATCCGTTCCTGAATGCGCTGAGTTTCTGGCTGTTCTTCTCGGGCGCCATGCTGTTTAACTTATCCTTCGTCATTGGTGGTTCACCAGATGCGGGTTGGCTGGCCTATCCGCCATATTCGGGCATTATGCATAACCCAGGCGTCGGACAAGACTTCTATATTTGGGGGATTCAGATCTCAGGGATCGGAAGTCTGATGACGGGGATTAACTTTATCGTCACCATTCTGAAGATGCGTGCACCGGGTATGAAATTAATGAAGATGCCGATGTTTCCTTGGTCGGTACTATCCAGCTGCATCGCGATCATATTTTCATTTCCGATTTTGACGGCAACACTGGCACTCCTATTCCTAGACCGCTATGCAGGTGCGCATTTCTTCACCTTGGATGGCGGAGGAAACCCGATGATGTATATTAACCTGATCTGGATGTGGGGACACCCTGAGGTATATATTATCGTATTGCCTGCCTTCGGGATCTTCTCAGAGATCGTATCTACGTTTGCGAAGAAGAAGCTGTTTGGTTATAAATCGATGGTGTATGCCATGATGATCATCAGTATTTTGTCGTTCCTCGTGTGGGCGCACCATTTCTTTACGATGGGTTCCGGTGCGGATGTGAATGCCTTCTTTGCACTGACGACTATGTTGATTGCAATCCCGACAGGGGTGAAGGTGTTCAACTGGCTCTTTACGATGTTCCGCGGGAAAATTACCTTCGAGACCCCGATGCTGTGGACGATGGGCTTTATTCCTTGCTTTATCGTAGGGGGACTAACAGGGGTTCTACTGTCGGTAGCTCCGGCTGATTTTCAGTTCCACAATAGTTATTTCCTAGTCGCGCATTTCCATCAAGTCATCATTGGCGGTGTCGTATTCGGATATTTCGCAGGCTTATATTATTGGTGGCCTAAATTGTTCGGCTTCAAGCTGAATGAGCGGATAGGCAAATGGGCCTTCTGGTTCTGGAATATCGGCTTCTATCTCTGCTTCATGCCGCAGTATGCGCTCGGACTGATGGGGATGACACGTCGTGTCGTAACCTATGGATGGGACAAAGGTTGGTGGGAAATGAACTTGGTATCCACCATTGGAGCGGGGCTCATGGGTATAGCGTTCTTGTTCCAAGTGTGGCAAATCGTATATAGCGTGAAGCATCTACGAAAAGATGAAACGGGAGATCCATGGAACGGACGGACCTTGGAATGGTCAATTCCTTCACCTGCGCCGGTGTATAACTTCGCAACCCTGCCTCACGTTACATCTCAGGATGAGTGGTGGGAGGAGAAGCAGCGAAGATTGCAAGGACATCCTGCTCCTGCACCAGCGAAGATAGAACCGATTCATATGCCGAAAAACTCTGGAATCCCAATCGTGATGTCCATGTTCTGGTTCTTCACCGGATTTGGCTTCATATTTGATTGGCTCTGGTTAGCGATCCCCGGACTTGTAGGCGTAGCGGCATGTATGCTGGTTCATTCCTTTAATTATGATACGGATTACTACATCCCTGTTGAAGAAATTAAGCGAACAGAATCTGCGATAAGGGGGGTTACGAGCTAATGGCTCAATTACACGATTCCGGATTAACCGGTCACCAGGTGTCTCATGTGGAACATCATGACCATCCGGATATGGAAGAAATGCGCACCTTCGGCTTCTGGATCTATCTGATGACCGATGTCATTATATTTGGCACATTGTTCGCTGTCTACATTGTGCTGCAAGGTAACACAAACGGCGGACCCGGTCCGAAAGACTTATTTCAAATGGGAGGTATTATCGCAAGTACCTTCATTCTATTAACGAGCAGCTATACAAGCGGTCTAGCGGTGCTCGCGATGCACAAGGGGAATAAGAAAGCCTTGTTGGGTTGGCTTGGGGCAACCGTATTACTCGGTGCGACCTTTATCATCATGGAAATCAATGAATTTACGCATCTGGTGCATGAAGGAGCGACGATCAGTACGAGTGCATTCCTATCCGCATTCTTTACCTTGGTTGGCACGCATGGACTTCACGTCCTGCTTGGATTGGTGTGGATGATTGCACTGATGATGCAGATTGCGAAGCGCGGGATTACACCGGTTACGAAACGTAAAGTCAATGTCATTAGTTTGTTCTGGCATTTCCTTGATGTGGTCTGGATTTTCGTCTTTACGATTGTTTATTTGATGGGGGTGAGCTAGATGCAGCATGACATGAGTCCTTCCCATGCGCACGAGAACCATGGCTCCTTAAAGTCGTACACCATTGGATTTGTATTCTCGATCCTGCTCACGATCATTCCGATTACCGTGGTGATGAATGGTTGGCTCGCTGGGAAGGCGAGCGCGATCATTCTGATGGTAACGGCTGTATTGCAGCTCGTTGTTCAATTGATATTTTTTATGCATCTGCGCGAAGAGAAGAAGCCGCGGTATAACCTGCTGACGTTGATCCTAGGCTTGATTATTTTACTGGTTATCGTCATCGGCTCCATGTGGATCATGATGTACAATATGGTCGCGCTATGATCAGAGATTGGATCGAGCTGACGAAGCCGCGGATTCTTCAATTGAATCTCGTTGCTGCGTTTGGCGGGTATTGGCTAGCATCGAAGTGGACGGTGGATTGGGGTGCCCTGTTGTGGGTACTCTTAGGCACCGTACTCACGATGGCCTCCTCGTGCGTCATGAATAATGTATGGGACTGGAAGCTGGACCAGCGGATGGATCGAACGAAGGATCGACCATTAGCAACGGGACGTTTGAATAAGTGGAGTGTACTGGTTTACGCCCTATTGCTAGGGATATTGGGTGAAATGATCTTGTTTATGAAAGTGAACGTCCTGTGCGGATGGCTCGGGGTCCTTGGGATGTTCGTTTATATCGTCGTATACACGATGTGGCTCAAGCGGACTTCAACTTGGAGCACATCCATTGGTGGCATATCGGGAGCGATGCCGCCGATCATCGGCTATTGTGCCTTTACGAATGAAATAGATGCCGGAGCCGTACTCTTATTCGCGCTGCTGTTTCTTTGGCAGCCCGCTCATTTCTGGTCGCTTGCGATTCGCAGGGTGGACGAATATCGGGCGGCAGGTTTTCCGCTATTGCCCGTCCATAAAGGTGTAAGGCGGACAAAGCTGCAAATGATTCCTTACGTCGTCCTACTACTTCCCACAGTCGTATTGATTTACTCGTACGGATACGCAGGCACTGTCTTTCTCACGGTCTCTGTGGCAGCAGGAATTGTATGGACTTGGCATACGTTAAAGGGTGCTGCATCAACGAACACGGAGAAATGGGCCAAAACGAACTTCCTGATTTCGGTGAATTATTTGATGGTTGTATTTCTGATGATGATTGTCGATACGGCGGGGCGTCCATTTTAATGCAGAAGGTTGGAGGAATCGGAATGAAGGCAAAAATGACAATATCTCTTATTTTGTTGACTTTACTCGTTCTTCCTGCATGCGGACAAGGTAATACTTCGCAGGGGATGGACGTTGGAACTACAGCTCCTGAAGATGCGAATGCCGTAGCGTTGTACAAAAAATCTTGTCTATCCTGCCATGCTGCCGACCTAAGCGGGAGGGTTGGACCGAGTTTACAGGAGATTGGCTCCAAATTGTCACAAGAGCAGCTGTACACGATCATACATGATGGCGCAAGAGGCATGCCGGCGTTCCAAAAATCGCTAAGCAACGAGGAAATTGATGCGCTTACCCAATGGCTCTCGAAAAATAAATAGCTGCAAGGGGGGATAAAGGTGAAAAAAGCAGCCTTGGGCGTGATATTTGGTCTGATGATTCTTGTTATCGCCGCGTGCGGCAATGGCAAGTCCAAACAGCTGAATATGCAGGTTCAACCCTTTGAATTCATTAATCAGGACGGAAAATCGGTCGCTTTGGCTGATTTACAAGGAAAGGTTTGGGTTGCAGACTTTGTATTTACCTATTGTTCAACAGTGTGTCCGACGATGACGGCCAACATGTCCGAATTGCAAAAGCGATTAAAGACTGAAGGCGTAGAGGCAGAACTGATCTCTTTCTCCGTTGATCCGGAGCGGGATGATCCTGCCGCACTGAAAAACTATCTATCGAAATTTAATGCTGATTTCTCGAATTGGCATGCATTGACGGGTTACGATTTTGAATCAATAAAGACATTTGTTCTTAAATCATTTCGAGCGACCATCGCCAAAGATATGGCATCGGATCAAGTCATACACGGTACATCGTTCTATTTGGTCGATCAAGCAGGTATGGTCGTTGCCAAGTACGATGGGATGACAGATACGCCTTTTGATCAGATTATGAAAGACATCAAAGCGTTGCAAGAGTAACATAAACAACAATAAAAAAGGTGAATGAAGCACTTGTACTTAGCGACAAGCTCTCATTCACCTTTTTCATTTAGCCAAGAACACTGCGAAGTGCCGCAGCAAACTTGGATATTCCTTGCACAATATCTTCCGTATGTGGTCTTGCATAAGTGAACCGAACATACCCTGAATCGGATCCGTAGACGCTGCCGGGTACGAAGATGATACCTTGTCGAATGGCTTCCTCCAACAATCGATGATCATTCACTTTGGGGATGATCTTGCACCATAGATGTAAGCCCCCTTGAGGAATAGAGAATTGGACAAGGTCTGGCAGCTCCTTCTGAAGTGCTTCGATTAATAAATCCCGCTTATACATGAGATTCATCCGCAATCGTTCCAGATGGGGCTGGAATAACGGAGAATTCAAGAACTGCGCAGCAACCTTCTGAGGAACAACACTGAGTCCGTAATCCATCTGCTGCCTTGCATCGGCGAGCCGCTCAACAACCGAATGCGGAGCAACCATCCATCCCACGCGCAACCCGGAAGCTGCGATTTTGGAGAAAGAGCCAATGTACAGCACGGAACCGACGGTGTCCATCGATTTAAGCGGCATCGGGGGCACGCCATCATAGGCTGTCAAGCTGAATGGATCATCCTCTACGACGGGCAGTCCGAGTTCACTTGCTACATTGAGCAATTCGATTTTACGTTCTTGAGCCAGTTGAACACCTGTGGGATTCTGAAAGTTCGGATTTAGGAACACCATCTTAATCCGATGCTTCTTATAAAGCGTGCGCACATCTTCAGGCCGGGCACCATGTTGATCAACAGGAAGTCGGAACAACCTAAGGCCTGCCGATTGGAACATCGGTAACGAATAGTTATATGATGGATCTTCAATCGCAACGGCATCACCAGGGGTGAGCAGACATTGTGTGATCAAATACAAGGATTGCTGGGATCCGGATGTAATGAGGATAGAAGATTCTGCCGTCTGGATACCCCGATATCGACTTAGATAACTGACGAGTGCTTCCCGCAGGGGAATGAAGCCTTGCGGGTTGTTGTAACCGAGATATTCGGTATGATGGTTCTCAGCCATGAGCATATTGATTTCTGTCACGGGTGAAATATCTGCTCCCAATTCGCCACTAGCAAAATCAATCAGTGTGTTGTCCTGTTGAAGTGCTTCCCGGATGCGACGTAAGAAAGGTAAATTAGGCAAAAAATTGCCGCCTTCCACATACCGATGCCAGTTCGGGGTATGCTTCGGCGTTGCTTTCCATTTATATTTACTAACCCTCGTACCGCTACCCGTACGACTCTCGATGATCCCGAGGGCACGAAGCTCTGCATAAGCAAGAATAACCGTGCTTCGGTTCACTCCCAATTGCTCGGCTAATTTGCGTTCGGAAGGAAGCAGGCTGCCTGGTGGGAACTCCCCGTAAGATATTCTTCGTTCGATTTCATCGGCAATTTGTTGATAGATAGGAAGGCTGCTGTAACGATCGGGCTTCCACATGATTGCTCCTCCTAGCCTTGTGTTATGTGTGATTTTTGTCACGAAATCATTCTCATCATAACATTCGTCAAGTGAAAATCGTAACTTACTTTTCATCAAAAGCATGTCGAATATATAGCAATCTCATGAACATGGATGGTGCTTCGATGGATGAATTGGAGGGTCTCGATCAGCCAATTCATCGTCGTTATTGTGTGAGCGATATGGAATGAAATTACCCGGTGCAGGGAAGGTTGGAAGGCTAGGGATATGATTTTGAGGATTGAATAGAAAATAGAAGAGGGCTGCTGGCCCCCTCCTATTTGTGATGGTATGGATTTGGTCTTCTTAACGCTTAAGTAGCTCTGAGCGGTAGACGTATTCGAATAGGAATTCGAACGCTTCGAGGTGACGTTTCGCTTCGAATGCATTGGCACCCCAGGCGTAGATGCCGTGATTACGTAAGATGATACCAGGAATTTGTGGATTGAGCTTCTCTGTCACATGAGGGACAATGCTTGGAATATGCGCGAAATTCGGTACAATTGGAATCTCAATCTCCGCATCTTCTGTCCAGATATTGAAGGCTTTGATCAATTCAACGCCTTTCACAGGGATGGATCCGCGTTCATGGAACAACTCCGAGACCAAATTATTGAATACCGTATGTACGTGGAAAATCGCACCGCAGCCTGTCATCCGATAGATTTCACAATGGATGAGTGTCTCAGCGCTTGGCTTAAGGTTAGTGGCTTCAGCAGGTTTGCCTTCGGCATCCACAAATAAGAAGTCTTCTGGTGTATTCACGGATTTATCTTTGCCGCTCGCGGTAATCGCAAAATGGAAATCATCCGGTGTATGCTCACCGACACGAATGGATAAGTTGCCGCTTGTGCCAGGGAACCAATTTCTTGCTGCGAACTGGGTCTTAATCTCACGCAGCTCATGCAAGACGCGCTGCTTCTGTTCTAATGGGATCTTTGCAAATGTCATGATGATGCTGCACCAACTTTCATCGCTTCCATATGACGGATAATGTCATAGAAATCGTTATAAGGTACATGTGCTAACCCAAGCTGCTCACATTTCGTCGTGAGGTGAGAGCGGGAATAGACATGTTCAACCAATTTTGCTCCAGCAAAATCGGTAATGCTATCGCCAATAATATATCGATCATACTCGCCATTAGAGAAGGAACGAATAATTTTCGTTTTGCACATGCCGCAATCATTGTCGCAAACATCATCACAAGCATTAGGCCATAGAATTTCGATATGCGAGCCGGTGAAATCGCTGGTATTGCAGAAGATGCGTTCCTTTGGAATATCGAAGCGCTCCAAGATCGGATAGATGAAGAAGTCTATTCCACCGCTTGTGACATAGAATTCGATTTGCTGCTCCTTGCAGAACGTAAGAAATTCAGCGAAGCCAGGACGGATCTGAACTTGGTCGATGGCGAAGCGGGTAATTTCTTCACGTTGTGAAGTGGGCAGCAATCGGAACATCTCGCCGACACCGACGCGAACCGATTTACGCTCCGCAATGACATCATCCACAATGGATTTCCAACCGGGTGGATCGAAATGTTGGATGATCGCAACGATATTATCATTGATTGTTATTGTACCGTCGAAATCACAGAAGACGACAGGTTGTTTGGATCCGGACTGTATCATGATCTAACCCCCCAGATATCAATCGCAGCATGGAGTTCAGGATGGGTTATGGCATACTCCTGCAACGAAATGCCTTGCAATGTCGCATCAATCGCTTGATTGAAGGCGCGCCCGCCAGCTGTTGCTCCTTGCGGATGTCCGTGAACGCCACCACCAGCATTGACCACCACTTCACGTCCGAAATCACGCAGAATAAGGGGTACAAGTCCCGGGTGAATGCCCGCGGAAGGGACAGGCATTGTTGTGCGGAGTGATATCTTATCACTTAGCAGCGCATCTCGAATGCCCATGTTCTCTTCTTTTGGCATGACGACAGAGCCATACGGTGAAGGGAAGAGGGATAGATCGGCTCCGGCGATACGCAACAGCTTACCGAGTAAGAGTGGAGCGGCAATCCCGTAATGCTGAGATGGGTAGAATGCTCCAGCCAGCGCTGGATGCGCAGCGATGGGAATGTTAATCGACGAATCTGAACTTAACTCATGCAGGACGTCGAACCCATAGGACAACACATTGAATAATAGCGCATTCGCGCCTGCATCAATGGCTTTGCGCGCTTGAACCGCGAGCTTCGAAGTGGGCCCCGTTAAATTTACAGCATAGAGCAGTTTTTTGCCTGTCTGTTGTTCAGCTTGCTTCGCTGCGTCCATACAGACTTGCACGCGCCGCTCAATTGGCGTTAGAGGGTTCTCGAATAGAATCTCGTCATCTTTGATGAGATCGACACCGCCAAGCGCCTGCTGATAGAACTGCTCCCGTAAACCATCGAGATCATGGCCGATCACGGATTTGAAGATGCTCATGAGCAGAGGACGGTCATGAACGCCGAGTAGGCTGCGAATACCTTCGATCCCGAATTTCGGACCTGGGAAAACGGACAAGAAATCTTCTGAGAGATCCAAATCCATCAATTTGATCTTGCCGTCCATCGACAGCTTGCCGAATACGGTAACCAATAACGCAGGGATATCGCGACTGAAGTTAACGTCAGGATAAGCAATTTGGATATCCGCATATCGCTCGTTACTTTCTGTTGCAGGATATTCTGTCACTTGGACCACTTGTCCCAAATGACGCTCCATTTCCTTTTTCTTCGCTTCAGGCAGCTCTGTCCAGCTTCCGACTGTTAATCCGACTGCGATGGATACAGCTTTCTTATGGAAATCTGCTTTATCGTCATAGCAGCGGTAGGTAGCGATGCATGTGTGTCTCATTTCCTTATTTCCTCCCGATCAGAGCGCCCATCTCACCTGCACGATCCGCAGCACGGTGTATGGCAGTTATTAATGCTTCGGTGAAATGGAACGACTGTAGTGTTTCAATAGCTGCCTGCGTAGTTCCTCCCGGGGAAGTCACTTTCCGTCTGAGTTCAGCTGGGTCTTCACCTGTTGATTGTACCATATGTGCAGCGCCAATCAGCGTTTGTATGGTTAAATTTCTAGCTTGTTCGGTCGAGAGTCCACCTTGTATTCCGGCTTCGATCATCGATTCGATGAGATAATAGACGTAAGCAGGACCGCTGCCAGAAACACCCGTCACGATATCCATCTGCTTCTCCTCAACAATGCTGACGACGCCGATGGCTTTGAACATATTTAACGCGATCTGTTGCTGGATCGCATTCACGCTTGCTGAGAAGCACATGCCCGTTGCTCCAAGCCCAATCGTACTTGACGTATTTGGCATCGTACGCACGATTGGATTATGAGACTCGAGCAGCTCCTGCATGGTTCCGATCGATAATCCAGCAATGACTGAAATGATAAGTTGTTGCGGATTTACGAGTGGGCGTATCTCCATTAACGCCTCGGCTGCATCTTTTGGTTTCATAGCAAGTACGATGATCGATGCTTCGCGTAGAGCTTGCTCTTTTGCCGCGGGTTCGTTCGTTGTCTGTACGTGATAGCGCGCTTCAAGCTCATGAAGACGTGCATGGTTCTGCCGATTGAGCAGCGTCATTTGCTCTGGGGCAGCGATATTTTTATCGAGTAAGCCCCGAACGATTGCTTCCGCAATCGAACCTGCACCATAGAAGCAAATTTTCTGTCCTGCGATGGATGATTTCATAGCTACTTCACCTGATTCTTCTCAAAATAGTAGTTTCGATTACAACATAACTCGATATTTTTATCGGATCTGGCCCGTGCCGTAAATCCGATATTTCGTCGACGTCAACGCAGGGAGGCCCATCGGACCGCGCGCATGTAGCTTCTGGGTACTAATGCCGATCTCGGCACCGAAGCCGAATTCGTAACCATCCGTGAATCGTGTGGAAGCATTATGGTAGACCGCAGCAGCATCAACTTCTTGCAAGAAACGTTCTGCATGTGCAGCAATCTCCGTCACGATACATTCGGAATGCATGGTTCCAAATTGACGAATGTGCTCCAATGCTTCATCGAGATTGTTCACCACTTTAATGTTCAAAATATAATCGTTATATTCGGTCGCATAGTCTTGCGCCGTAGCGTTCTGATCAAGCTGGATATAACGCGCTGTACGCTCACAGCCACGTAATTCAACGTTGTTGCTGCGCAATTGCTCCGCAATCGAGCTCAAATGAGCTCCAGCGAAATCTTCATGAACGAGCAGGGTTTCCATCGAGTTACAGACGGAAGGACGTTGGACTTTTGCGTTGATCACAATCGGCGCGGCCATGTCAAGCTTCGCCGTTGCGTCTAGATACGTATGGCAGATGCCTGCGCCAGTCTCGATCACAGGAACGGTCGCGTTCTGGACGACATTTTGAATCAAGGAGGCGCCGCCGCGAGGAATGACGACATCAAGCAGTCCGTTCAGCTTCAGCATTTCATCAACGGATGCGCGATTTGTATCTTCAATCAATTGAAGGGCTTCTACTGGGATGGCTGAATTCGCAAGAGCTTGCTGCAACACCTCGACGATACGTTTGTTGGAGCTGATGGCAGATGAACCACCGCGCAGAACGACGGCATTTCCCGTCTTAAGACAGAGGCCTGCTGCATCGACCGTTACATTGGGACGCGCTTCGTAGATGATCCCGATCACGCCAAGCGGAACTCGAATTTTCTCAATCTTCAGTCCATTCGGTCTCTCGATATGCTCGAGTTCATCACCGATGGGATCCGGCAGTTCTACAATTTGACGTAACCCTTCCGCCATCCCCGAAATTCGGGATTCATTCAATGCGAGTCGGTCAAGTAGCGAAGAGCTGGTGCCATTCGCACGACCACGCTCTAAATCTTCTTGGTTCGCTGCAATAATCGAATGCTGCTCCTCGACTAGCGCGTCTGCCATTTTCATCAAAGCATCATTTTTCTCCGCTGCAGTCAAACGATTAAGTGTAACTAGCGTTCCTTTGGCTAACGACGATTTCTCCCGAACTTCACTCATATTCTTCAGCCTCCCTAATGGTTTATCCTCGTTCATTTCAATGAAATCCATTCATCTCGGTGGATCACTTCGATGCGAGGAACCTCGATACGTTTCTGTACTTCATCGGTGCTCAGCCCTGCGACGTTCCGCATTTGGTCGGCTGAATAATTGACGACCCCGCGCCCCACCAATTGGCTATGGAGATTATATACTTCGATCACATCACCCGCATGAAAGTCGCCATCCACTTCTCGCACACCCACGGGGAGCAGGCTTTTGCCTCCAGCTAACAGGGCTTGTTCGGCGCCTGCATCTACACAGACTCTTCCGCTCGGTGTGGAATGGAAGCCTAGCCACTGTTTCTTCGTGGAGAGCGAATGGAGCTTTGTATCGAAATACGTTCCACGTCCGTGTCCCTGCGAAGCCATATCGAGGTCCCCTGGCTCAAGAACACGACCTACAAATGCCGGCACACCGCCACGCATCGCGATACGCGCAGCTTCAACCTTGGAGCGCATGCCGCCCGTACCTACGAGAGATCCAGAGCCACCGGCACCTGCGATAATATCCTCGTTGATCTCTTGAACACGCTCGATGCGCACTGCATCGGGGTTATTTCGAGGGTCAGCGGTATATAGACCATCTGTATCCGTAATGATTATGAGTCCTGTTGCTCGAACGAGGTTCGCAACCAAGGCTGATAATGTATCGTTGTCGCCGAACTTCAGCTCATCCACGGAGACGGTGTCATTCTCATTAATGATCGGGATGATCCCTTGCTTCAATAACTCTTCAATCGTCATTTGCGCATTCTGGATACGCTGCCGATTGCTAAAGTCCGATCGGGTTAGTAGAATTTGAGCTGCACCGATCTGCTGTACACCAAATGCTTCCTGGTATGCACGCATTAGCAGTGCTTGCCCGACAGCGGCAGCAGCTTGCTTCTCATGCAGCAGCTTGGGCCGCGTTGTATATCCGATTTGTCGAAACCCTGCGGCCACGGCACCTGAGGTAACGAGTAAGACCTGAGCACCTGACGCACGGAGCGCTGCTAGCTCGTTGGCGAAGAAGTCGACTTTTGAGCGATTCAGGCCACCCTCGTCGGAGGTGAGGGAGCTGCTGCCAATCTTCACTACAATACGCTGCATTTCATCACATCCTTATTCATTTGAAAATCATTGTATATGACAAAAAAAGCTTTCGTCCTTTAAACATAAAGGACGAAAGCTTCTGCTTCCGCGGTACCACCTTAATTGATGAATTGCTCATCCAACTTGAACGCCTTGTAACAGAAGGCACTGTTCAGCTTTTCAGCCGACCGTTCGAGGATAGGGTTCTGAAAGCGTGGGCGGCAAGCTCTTACAGCCGATGAAGCTTGCTCTCTTATCGTCACGTCTCTTTCATACTGGTCCTGTCAATACGTTTAGATCTTCATTTCCTAATAGGATACATGGAAAATTGAGGTTTGTAAAGGGACGAATTCGGCGCTAAAAAAGGCCAAGTCGACCGATCCGTTCCACCGCTTCTTCAAGCCGAGATTCTGATGCCAAAAGACCAACGCGGACATAACCTTCGCCATGTTCACCGAAACCAATGCCAGGTGCGACGACGACATGCGCTTGTTCGAGCAGCAGGTCAGCGAATGAACTAGATGTATATCCTTCAGGAACCGGCAGCCAGCAGAAGAAGGATGCAGGCGTACGCACGGCTCTCCAGCCAATACGATCTAGCGCATCGTAAAGTGCATTCCGACGGCTTTCATACGTTGCGACAAGCTCTTCCACACAAGTCTGAGGAGCAGTAAGGGCAGTCGCTGCGGCCGCTTGAATACCACCGAAGAGACTCACATAATAATGGTCCTGCATGAGATTAATTAGCTTGATGACCTCCGAATTGCCAAGTGCAAAGCCAACGCGCCATCCTGCCATATTATACGTTTTGGATAGTGTATAGAATTCGACGCCGACTTCCTTGGCACCTGGTAATTCTAGGAAGCTCTTCGGTTTTTTGCCGTCGAAACCGATCGCCCCATAGGCGAAATCACTCGCTACAACGATATTGTGCTGCCGAGCGAATTCGATGGTCTTCGTATAGAATGCTTCATCTGCGATGGCTCCGGTAGGATTGTTCGGATAATTTAAGAACATCAATTTGGCTTTTTCCAGCGATTCTGCAGGGATTGCACTGAATTCCGGAAGAAATTGATTGTGCGCAACGAGCGGCATGAATACCATTTCAGCACCTGCTAGTGCAACGCCGGACCAATAATCAGGGTATCCCGGGTCAGGAACGAGACACACATCACCGGGATTGAGAAGAATTTGACTGATCTCGACAAGGCCTGTTTTGCCGCCGAATAGAATGGCAACCTCCGTCTCCGGGTCGAGCTCGACACCGTAATCTTCACGGTATCTTGTTGCAATGGCTTCTTTCAAGAAGCTGTATCCGCTAAATGGCGGGTATTTATGATACATCGGATTTGCAGCAGCTTCCTGCAAGGCCGATACAATGTGGGTAGGTGTAGGTTGATCAGGATTTCCTTGCCCTAAATTAATGACATCATGGCCTTCTGCTGCTTTAGCATTCGCGCGTTTCACGAGATTCGCGAAGAACTGGGTGGGCAGTCCTTGCATTCGCTTCGCGGGTTCAATGTGGACCGATGCTGCGTTATCGCGTTTGTCCGGCTGCTCGCTTTTCTCTGTCTTTAACATGTCTTACTTCACTCCATATCCTTCGAGATGTACAATACACCTAATTTAGCACGATTTACCTAAGGTGTATAGAGTGAGAGACAAGGGTGAGATGCGGCATTACTGGGCTTTATCGACCATGGTAATGAACGGCTTCACATCTGCACTGAACGTGAGCAAGAAAGGTTTGCGTTCTTTATTAAAGACGAGGATAAGCGGATCTTTGGTTGGGCAATAGATCAAGAATATTTCGCTCACGACAAACGTAAGTCCTTTGAACTCTTTGGTAATTTCTTTCTTCAGCGGCACTTTGTAAATGGATCCGCATTTGTCATCCAAGCTGAGCTGCGTCGATAATCCTGTTGCGGAATTCAGCCAAGACAGTGCTTCCTTCTGAAAGGCGTCATTGTTCGGAACAACCTTGACAATTTTCTCTGATTTCAACTCGAACTGCTGGACGGGCTGTAACTCATTGGGCTGAGCGATCGTTGCGGCAGCGTAGGATGGAGGCATGAACATCCCCATGCCTAACGCCATCAATAAGAAGCATAGAGCTAATGATTTGTACCATGGATTTCGTATCATTACATAGTCTCCTTTAGTCAGGTTTACAGGCTTCGGTTCTATAGTGCCCATCTTGACAGTGAACCATCACACGTTATGATTATTACAAAGCATAATGGTATTTTTTATAAGGAGTTCGTATGGAACTGAGGGAAGGACGAGATCAATGATCGAGCAAAAATGGAAGTTGTCCGTTCTGCAAATGGATGTTGCGATTGGGCAGCCAGATGAGAATTATAAGAAGGTGGAGCAGCTATTACAACAAGCAGTTCAGGTTGATGTAAAGCCGGACTGCATTCTATTACCTGAAATGTGGAATACAGGGTATGCCCTTGAGCAAATTCATGAGCTTGCGGATGTCCATGGTGAACGTACGAAGGCATTAATTTCTTCATTCTGTAAGGAACATGAAGTGCATGTGATCGCAGGTTCCATCGCAGAACGTCGTGATGATCAGATCTACAACACGATCTATGTCTTTGACCGCGCTGGTGAAGTGGTGGCGGATTACTCCAAAATTCATTTGTTCCGTTTGATGGATGAAGAGAAGTATCTAGCGGAGGGCAATCATATCGGTACATTTGAAACTGAAGGCGTGCAGGCTGGGATGATGATTTGTTATGATATTCGATTCCCGGAACTAGCACGGAAATTAGCTTTATCAGGTGTGAAAATATTGTTCGTACCTGCTGAGTGGCCCAACCCGCGTCTGCATCATTGGCGTACCTTACTTACAGCGCGCGCCATTGAGAATCAAATGTACGTTGTATCCTGTAATCGTGTCGGTACGAGTGGTACAACGGAGTTTTTCGGTCATTCGATGATCATCGATCCGTGGGGCGAGGTATTAGTGGAAGGGCAAGGTCATGAAGAGATCCTAACAGCGACGATTAATTTGTCCTTAGTTGATGAAGTGCGTGGCAGAATTCCTGTGTTCGAAGACCGAAGGCCGCAGCATTATTAGAATCGTATTGTTCCACACCAAAAAAGCTGCAATCCGCTCGCGGATTGCAGCTTTATCTTTATCATTGTTGCTTAACCCAAGCGTTAAGCGCATCATGCTGCTGCCAGAGGTGCATATGTGATTGCACATATTGTACCATTTCATTTTTGAAGGCAGGCATTTTCTTCGATTGCAGTAAATATTCAGATACGATTGGATGAGCTTGAACTGCCTCAGTCCACAGCGCAGTAAGCTGCGGTGTAATGCCATTCGCTAAATATTCGACGAGTACACGATTATAGACGAACGCAACCGATTTGTCCGAAGCGTAGGTCTCAATGAGATGTGTTGCGGATTTCAATTGATTCATTTCGACAAAAGATGTAATTAAAGGATTATGCACATGCAGATGATCTGTTGGATCAAGTCTGATAATTTCTTCGTTATGCAGAATTGATTCTTTCATACGTCCAAGCTCCATGCACTTGCGAGCGAACCCTGCTTTGGAACGAAGGTATGGACGAATTCGAACACTGCCCCATGCTTGTCCCTTGTTCTGTTCAATAAATGATGCGCCTAGTGCACTAACGCCAACGCGCATTCCTTCTTCATAATATCCGATAGCTTCCTCAGGTGTTGTCACAGCGCTCTCTGCAAGAATGTTGTATGCATCGCAATTATTCGCATCGAGCTCGAGTGCCTGCTTCGCAAGCTCCGTACGACGAGCAGGTGAAGGCTCTTCCCAAGCTTCGTAGAGCAATTCTTGTGCTTCCTCAGCAACAGTTTCCGTCTTCATGCCTTGAGTTATCTTCCCTTGATTGATAAGCTGAAGCATATAGTCTTTGGCTTCATCAATCGAAGCGAATTTCTGCTCTGCAAGAAGCTTTTCAATATGATGCATTTTGGATTCCGTTAGCATATGGCGAAGTTGTGGGATGCGTTGATCTAACGGATCATAGCACGGATGCTCATTCATATATTCACGAATTTGCTGAACGCGTTGGGACACGGTTCCTGGGGATACACTATATTTCGTGCCAAGACTGGATTGAGTCACTTGCTCAAGACCATGCGTCTGGGCTACATAATATTCGATCGCCGCAGTTAACGTTTCTGCCTTCCGAATCGTCGGAGACGTCTGGGTTGCATAAGCGTGCCAGATATGAAGTGCTTCTGTTATTTGATCCCAGCTGTAGCTGTCTTGCATATGCTCGACAATTTGCTCTGCGACCATGTTGTAGGAAGGAGATTCTGCGAACCATTCTTCCACAAGAGCTTGAACGCTTTGTGCATTCTTCTGAGCGACAGGGATAATAATCTTCGTATCCTGACTTTGCTCCTCACTCTTGTTCATACAACATTTTTTGTACTTCTTACCGCTGCCGCATAGGCAAGGGTCATTTCTTCCAACTTTATGAATCACGAGTACGAGTACCTCCTAGAAAAAAGGGCTAAAAGGAAATTATAGCATATATTCCGATTTAAATAAATTCATATCGTTAAATCTTGTCGAAGGATGTGGGAAAATTGCGAAAAATAATGCTTATCATCGCGAGTGTCTGTCTTATAGTCGTCATCTCGGCCATGGTTTATGTACAAAAGCCCACGTGGATATTCGGTCAGACCGCAGAACAACAGACGCCGATTCCGAATCACTCGGAACACACGGGGAACTCTTCTGTGAACCAATCTGATGAGGCAGTAGAGCCTGAGCCTTCATCATCACCAGATCCCGCGGATCTTGAAATCCAAGCCCAGCTTAAATCCATGACGCTTGCTCAAAAAGCTGCTCAAATGATGATCGTCGATCTAGACACGTTAGAACGCGAAGCCGATCAGGCGGCGGGATCCCAACTTAGGAAGCAGCAATATGCCGGGGTGATCTTGTTCCAACGCAATCTGAAATCAGCAGAACAGACCGTAAAGCTGATCACGGATTTGAAATCCGCTTCGACGAAGGTGCCGATCTGGGTTGCCATTGATCAGGAAGGCGGTGTCGTGACACGTCTCCCATGGCTGCCGCGATTTGCCGGCAATATGGCGCTAGGAGCAACAGGGAATGCGGACTACGCGGAGCAGACGGGTAAATTGATCGGAGAGCAGATCGAGTCGTTCGGGTTCAATCTTAACTTCGCACCTTCATTAGATATAAATAATAATCCCGACAACCCGGTCATTGGCATTCGATCGTTCGGCTCAGAGCCTGAGGGAGTTGCCGAGATGGGGATTGCTATGGTGAAAGGTTTGCAAGAGGTAGGGATGCCTTCGGTTGTGAAGCATTTCCCAGGGCATGGCGATACTTCGATGGATTCACATCTTGGACTGCCGTCCATTCTATATGATCGAAATCGTCTAGACCAAGTAGAGCTTGTTCCATTTCGTGAGGCGATGAATCAAGGTGTAGATATGATGATGACGGCGCATATTACATTCCCAAAGATTGAGAAGAAGACGGTTATTTCGAAAAAAGACGGTGCAAAAGTTCACATTCCTGCGACATTATCGCATACGTTTTTAACCAAGATTCTTCGAGAAGAGCTTGGTTTTGAAGGCGTAATCGTTACCGATTCCTTAGAGATGCAAGCCATCTCATCGAACTTCGGTGAAAAGGAGGCCATACTGCAGGCGGTTCAGGCTGGGGTTGATTTATTATTGATGCCACCGAATCCTGATGCCTCCGTCAAGTGGCTAACAGACGCGGTAAAGCAGGGTGTCATTACAGAGGATCGTATCAATGCCAGTGTGGAGCGAATCTTGAAATTGAAACAAAAGTACGGCTTGCTAGAAGCCCATAAGCCGACATCCTATGTTGATCAATTCCGCTTAGCTCAAAAAGCGATGCAAGACCAAGAAGCAAGGCAGACAGAGCTTGCGATTGCGGAGCATGCTGCGACACTGCTCAAGAATCAAGATCATCTATTGCCTTTCACGATCAATACAAACACCACATTGTACATTCTAGGTCCATCGGCTTTACTGCCAGAAATAAAGCGACAGTTTAGTGCGATTATTGCGATGGAAGGACAGGCACAATTCAAGAAAATTGTCACCCTACCTATCACAGGCGGATTAACAGCCGCACAGCAGCAGCAGATCGGAGCATCGGATTCGATCCTCCTTGTAACAAGGAATCTGAATACGGATAAGAAGCAGCGAGATGCGGTGCGCAAGGTATGGAATCAGCTTCGAAAAGCAAAGCAAAAAGCGGCCGTCCTCGCAGTCGGCGCGCCTTATGATATTCGATATATCCCTGATATTCCTGCATTCGTCGCTGTCTACGGGGATCGTGCAACAGCGAATCTGCCTGCAGGTGTTCGTACATTGCTCGGATTGAATATGCCGACGGGTAAGCTGCCCGTTCGAATTCCTGATCAAAACGGACAGATTTTGTTTGATGTAGGTTCAGGTCTATCTTATGAAGATTGAAATTGTTGATGAATGGTCGTCTTGAACACTTCAATGAATGCTTCGGCGGCTTTGGAAAGATAACGTCCCCTCCGATAGGCAATAACGAGCGTTCGTTTGGGCGACGGATCTTCCAGCGGCAGATAGGTTGGGATGAACTCACTACGACGAGCACGTGCGATGAAGTGAGGGACGAATGCAATGCCCATGCCGGCGGCGACAAGCGACTGCACCGTCTCCATATTGCTGCTCTCAAAGACGATACGCGGTGTAAATCCGGCCGCTTGGCATAATTCAATCGTAATCTGACGGAAGCCTTGTCCTTTCTTCAGGATAATGAATGGCTCGTCCTTTAGATCTTCGATGCGGATGAGCCGTTCCGGATTGCAGTTGGAGAGAGCAGCAAGGATGTGGTTCGGCGGCACGGCCAGATCGATTTTTTCCTCAATAACAGGCTCGTATGCCAAAGACGGCTCTTGGAGAGGCAAGGATAGCAGTGAGAAGTCGGTCTGACCGTTGGCCGTCAATTTCTCCAAATCTGCGGATGTATCCTCGACAAGAACCATTTCGATATCGGGATATTTCTCTTGAAAGACGGGCAGTACATGCGGCAAAATATGAGAACCCGTGATCGGCATACTTCCAACGACAACTTTTCCTGTTCGTGTATTGGAGATATCCGCCATTTCTTGCTTCAATTGATCGACGGCATCGATAATTTTCTGTGCTTGATTGATAAACGCTGCACCGGCATGCGTTAGCTCGACGGAGTTGGTGTTCCTTTGAAATAGGAGGACGCCGATTTCCTTCTCGAGCTTCGAGAGCTGTTGACTAAGGGAAGGCTGTGCGATATGAAGCTTCTCGGCAGCCCGGGAGAAATTTCGCTCTGCGGCGATTTGAATGGCATATTGTAATTGACGTAATTCCATTGTAGGGTGAGCCTCCTAATTGAGATAAACAATTACGTGTTCAAAAAGTTGACATTTCAGCACCGAGAAGGTTGCGAGAACCTGAAGAAGGAGGAACGGAGTTTAGGCGAAACCTAAATGAGTACCGGACTTCGAAGGTAAACGCAAGATTCGATGTCGATAATGCCTCTTGAATGACTTCGTGATCAAATGTTGACTTTTTGAACTTCATCTATAAGTAAAACCTATAGCGCTTATAGTTATTATATACTGGAGCAATCGAAATGGAAATGCTATGATTCATTCAAAGAAAAGATTTGCGTACGGAAATCAGCAATAACCGCAAATCTGAATGGTTTCGATTCGATGAAGAGGTGAATGATAATGGCGAAAAAAACGATGTTTGAGAAAATTTGGGAAAATCATGTGATTCATCAAGAGGAAGGCAAACCAAGTGTTTTGTATATTGATCTTCATTTGGTTCACGAAGTAACATCTCCACAAGCATTTGAAGGACTTCGCTTGTCCAATCGTAAAGTACGCCGTCCAGAGCTGACTTTTGCAACGATGGACCATAACGTACCGACGAAAGACCGTTTTAACATTACTGACCCCATCTCAAAGCAGCAAATCGATACATTATCGAAGAACTGCGCAGATTTCGGCGTCACTTGCTTTGACTTGAACAGCTTGGATCAAGGGGTTGTTCACGTAATGGGTCCAGAACTTGGATTAACGCATCCAGGTAAAACGATCGTATGCGGCGACAGCCATACATCAACGCATGGCGCATTCGGCGCATTGGCATTCGGGATCGGTACGAGTGAAGTAGAACACGTACTTGCAACACAATGTCTACAACAAGCGAAAGCCAAAACGATGGAAGTTCGATTTGTCGGCAACCGTAAATCAGGTGTAACGGCAAAAGATATGATTCTTGGCGTTATCGCGAAATACGGTACAGACTTCGCAACTGGCTATGTTATCGAATACACAGGTGAAGCGATTCGTTCCTTGACGATGGAAGAACGTATGACGGTCTGCAACATGTCGATTGAAGCGGGAGCCAGAGCGGGTCTCATCGCACCGGATGAAGTGACATTCGAATACCTACGCGGCCGTGAATACGCACCTCAAGGTGAAGCCTATGATCAAGCGGTAGCGGCTTGGAAACAGCTTGCATCCGATGAGGGCGCAACGTATGACCTAGTTGTTGATTTCGATGTCGACAGCCTGATCCCGCAAGTGACTTGGGGAACAAGCCCAGGAATGGGTACAGATATTACGGCAACGGTACCGAATCCGAATGACTTCTCTTCCGAGAATGAACGTAAAGCAGCTGAGAAAGCTCTTGAATATATGGATCTGAAACCAGGAACACCTATTTCTGAAATCGGTATTGATTATGTCTTTATCGGATCTTGCACAAATGGCCGGATTGAAGATTTGCGAGCGGCGGCAGAAATCGCTAGGGGCTACCAAGTATCGAGCAATGTAACTGCGATTGTCGTTCCAGGTTCAGGTCGTGTTAAGATTCAAGCCGAGAAGGAAGGTTTGGACAAAATCTTCACAGCGGCAGGATTTGAATGGCGTGATGCAGGATGCAGTATGTGTCTTGCGATGAATCCAGACGTATTACAACCTGGACAACGTTGTGCTTCGACTTCGAACCGTAACTTTGAAGGACGTCAAGGACGCGGTGGTCGTACGCACTTGGTATCTCCAGCGATGGCAGCAGCAGCGGCGATCAAAGGACATTTCGTTGATGTGCGTGATTGGGAACTAAAAGCAGCGAACTAATAGAATAGATTCGGAAGATGATGGACGAGAGGGGAAATAACGATGGAACCATTTAAACAGCTAACAGGGATTGTCGGACCGGTCGATCGCGTAAACGTGGATACGGACGCTATTATTCCAAAACAATTTTTGAAACGTATTGAGCGCTCTGGCTTCGGTCAATTTCTATTCTATGAATGGAGATTCCATGAGAATGGCGATGTGAATGCAGCGTTTGAATTGAACAAACCACGCTACGAGGGAGCTTCCGTTATGGTCTCTCGCGTGAACTTCGGTTGCGGATCATCCCGTGAACATGCACCGTGGGCAATCTTGGATTATGGCTTCCGCTGCGTAATCGCGCCGTCTTTCGCAGATATTTTCTACAATAACTGCTTTAAGAACGGGATTCTACCAATCAAATTGTCAGAAGAGCAGGTGGAAGATTTATTCAAGCGTACAGCGGAGCACGAAGGTTACCAGCTATCGGTTGATCTTGAGAATAAGAAAATTACAGATGAGTTCGGTCTGGAAATTCAATTCGACTTGGATGAGCATCGCCGTCAATTCTTGCTTCAAGGACTTGACGATATCGGTCTAACACTGCAGCACGAAGATAAAATCTCAGCTTACGAGCAAAAGCGTAATCTTGCATAAACGATCAATTTTTATCTATTGAATAGAAAGAGTTTCAATCCTTTCACAATTAGAGGGTTGAAGCTCTATTTTTTTTGTTTTATATTTACTATAACGCGCAACTTTTGTAAAGTTTTGGATGTCTATTCTTGTGAGAAGGTGTCATGTCTTATCATTTTTGTGTTGATAGAATATAAATCTATGAAGATCAGGAGAATCGGATGAGAAAAATAGGCGCTATCGTGTTGTTCTGTTGGATGTTGTTCTTGTTGCCGAGTATGATGCATGCGGAAGCGGGGTTGCAGTTATATCTCAATGGAGAGTCTGTCTCGCCGTCTGCAGAAGCGCAAATGATTAAGGGGTCAACGATGATCCCGATCCGGGTTGTCGTCGAAGAACTTGGCTTCCAGGTAGATTGGAATAAGAAGACGCGCATGGCCTCTATACATAATGATAAGAAGACGATTCAGCTCGTCGTTGATCAGAAATGGGCGACAGTGAACGATAAGAAAATCACACTGGATATGCCGCCGTCACTCAAAAAGGATACGACGCTTGTTCCGCTCCGTTTTGTCGGAGAACAGATGGGTCTCGTCGTCAATTGGGAAAATGAGAGTAAATCGGTTTTTTTATTTTCCTCCGACTTTAGTTCCGATGTGACGCAGCCCACGCCACCGACAACATTGCCAGAGCCAGATCAGGGCGGTGTAGTAGATCCTGCAAATTCAGGAGCATCGAGTGACAAGGATTTAGCTGAAGAGGTGAAGATGGGTGAACTCACAGACGTACAGTCTGTCACATTCGAGGATAACCGTCTTATTATCGGTGTCAGTAAAGGCGGGTTACTGCCTAAGCAGGAACGGTTGACGAATCCGGATCGTGTTGTCATTGATCTGCCGAACGCGAAATTTGCAGATTCGTACTTCAAAAGCGCTACATTTGGCATGAACGGACAAGGTGAAATCCAAGTGCCAAATCATGCCGTTGTCAGTAAAATCCGATTCTCGCTCTTCTCCAACAATCCATCGACCGTGCGGATCGTGCTGGATTTGAACCAGAAACAAAATTTTAGTCTATATACCGCGAATGATCCCAACACAGTCATCGTTGATTTTAATCAAGCGAATGTTGAAGTAGGGACAAACCCAGGTGCGGGACAGCCTGTTACTCCACCGCAATCAGGCAAATATATCGTCGTCATAGATGCAGGGCATGGCGGTAATGATTCGGGTACGAGCAGCCCGAACAACCGACGCGAGAAAGATTTCAATCTACCAGTAGCCCTTAAAGTCGCAGATTTATTCCGTGATGACCCGAATGTTCAAATTATTCTGACGAGATCAGACGATACATATCCAACACTGACTGATCGTGTAGCGTTAGCGAAGCAGGTTCAGGCGAACTTATTTGTGTCTATTCATGGGAATAGTATAGAGAACAAACCTACAATATCCGGGACAGAAACCTATTATACGCGAGAGGATGCCAGTAAAGCATTCGCACAAGTCATGCATGCCAAGCTGGTTCAAGCGACACAGCTTCCTGATCGCGGTGTACGCCAGAAGAGCTTGCATGTGACGCGTGAGACGACTATGCCAGCCGTGTTGTTAGAGGTTGGGTACTTATCGAATCTCTCGGATGAGGCGGCGTTATTTTCGGAAGAGTTCCAGAATCGCGTTGCTCAATCGATTAAAGACGGGATAAATGTGTATCTAGGATTTCAAGCTTAATTTGATTTGATAGATTATGGAAGAGCTTCAATTCCTTTGGAGATAAAGGGTTGGGGCTCATTTTTTTGTTGAGTTACCGCAACTTTTGTCGACAAATGGACGTCTAATTATTTGTTAGGTGTCGAGGCGTTCGATACCGTTGTTCACGCAAGTAAATCTATGAAAAGCAGGGGTGAAGGATGAAGAAAATTGGTACGTTGGTGTTTTTTTGTTTGATGTTGTTCATGTTACCGAGTTTAAGTCATGCGAGTGCGGGATTGCATTTGTATCTCAATGGCGTGTCACTCTCTCCGTCCGCAGAAGCGCAGATGATTAAGAGTACGACGATGATTCCAATTCGTGTAGTCGTTGAGGAACTTGGCTTCCAGGTTGACTGGAATAAGAAGACGCACACGGTAACCATACATAATGACAAGAAGACGATAGAACTCGTAGTGTCCCAGAAATGGGCAACAGTCAATGGCAAGAAAGTAAACCTCGATGTAGCTCCAATCATTAAGTCAGATACAACGCTCGTTCCCCTTCGTTTCGTTGGTGAGACGATGGGACTTGTTGTGGATTGGGAGAATGAGACCAAGTCGGTATACCTCTTCACATCGGATTTTGGATCTGAAGTAACGCAGCCGAAGCCACCGGTAACACAGCCAGAACCAGATCAAGGCGGTTCGACAGGTTCAGGCAAAGATGAAGGAAATAATTCTTCGAACAATGGCAATGCAGGCAATGATTCAAAAGTGGATTTGTCCGAAATCCAGACGATGTCCTTTGAAGATAACCGATTGATTATTGGGGTGAGTAAAGGGGATCTGAAGCCAACGCAGCAACGGTTGACCGGTCCTGATCGTATCGTCGTCGATATTCCGAATGCAAAGTTCTCGGATACCTTCTCGAAGACGCAGAATTTCGCCTCGAGTGGACAAGCTGAATTCATTGTTCAGGATCATCCTGTTGTTGAGAAAATCCGCTATTCACAATATAGCGATAACCCAGCCACAGTTCGGGTCGTCATTGATATGAAACAAAGTCAAAACTTCTCCGTATATACAACGAAAGATCCTAACACAGTTGTCGTTGATCTGAATGGCAGCAGTCCGGACCCGGGAAAGGACAATGGATCGGGAACGCTCCCACCGCACTCTGGCAAATATATCGTTGTGATTGATGCAGGGCATGGTGCGAAGGACCCTGGAGCTATTAGCCCTAATAAGCGAAATGAGAAGGATTTCAATCTGGCACAGGCTCTAAAGGTGGCAGAAGTGTTCAAAAACGATCCTGACGTAGAGATTATTCTCACACGTTCAGACGATACGTTCTTGGAACTTAAAGATCGTGTTGCTTTTGCAAAGCAGCATCAAGCGAACTTATTTGTTTCCATTCATGCGAACAGTATTAACAAGTCATCGATCAGTGGTACGGAGACGTATTACTCCAGAGATGATGAGAGCAAGGCATTCGCGCAAGTGATGCACATCAACCTTGTAAAAGGCACCGGACTCCCGGATCGAGGCGTTCGCAAACAAAGTCTGCATGTAACACGTGAGACCAATATGCCGGCATGTTTGTTAGAGGTAGGTTACTTAACGAATCAAACCGATGAATCGGCTCTCTACCAGGAAGATTTCCAGTATCGTGTGGCCCAATCCATTAAAGATGGGATTAAACAATATTTGGGATTAAAGTCCTAATACGAGGTGATAATTTTGAAGAAAACGATTCTAGTACTTAGCACATTATTATTAATGATAGCCATTGCGGCTGGATGCGGACAGAAATCTGCCGATCCACAGCCGGGAGATCAGACGGAGGTTGTGCAGTCAGCTGAGCAGACATTGAAAATTCAATCGTTCTATACGGATGATCAGATCTTGAATCTCGTACCGAAGGACACGGAAATCAAGTTCAGCGATGCGAAAGCTAAGTATCTGGCTGCATTGAAGACGTTGCAACAGACGGATGACGAGAAGCTAATTGCATTGTGGGATAAATCCGAATTCCTATCTGCAACGCTGAAAGATGATGGTGCATTAACCGTTGATGTGAAAATTCCGGAAGATGCGCATTTGGGTGCATCTGGAGAAGATTTGGCGCTTCAAGCGCTGCTCAAGACGAGCTTTCAGTTTGATGAAGTAAAAACTGTAGATATTCTTGTCGATGGAAAATCTGTCGATTCTTTGATGGGTCATGTCGAATTAGAACATCCTTTTAGCAGAAATTAAGAGAAAGAAGCAGGATCTTCCTGCTTCTTTGTTGAATTTATTATACTTAGCATTTTTTAATAGGTTACATAGAGAGAGGAGTCACATCATGTCTAAAAAGTTCGTCACATTGTTTCTATCAGCGGTTCTCGTATTCGGTGCGGCAGGAAGTGCGTACGCAGCGGTAACACCGGCTAATGGAAATTCATCTACTTCGACAACGAATAGCAAAGATAATTCGACATCAGATGCGAATAAAGGGAACACAGGTAACACAAATAACAACACAAGCAACACAGGAAATACAAATAACACAAGTAATACTGGAAATACTGGAAATACTGGAAATACAAACGGATCTTCAACCAATACATCCGTAGGCAGCGGCAGTGCCCTGTTTAGCGATGTCAAGAGTGGGTTCTGGGCAGAAAAGCATATTACGAAGCTTGCGCTAGAGAAGATTCTTCTTGGGAATAACGGCAAATTCAGACCAAACGATCCGGTTACGCAGCAAGAAGCGGTCACGATGGCGATTCGTTATATGAATCTAGAGAAAGAAGTAGATGCGACTTCGTCTGTAGCGTTCCAGAGCGGATTCGTCGTGGACAACTACTTCAAACCATATGTCGCGCTTGCGTTCTCCAAAGGTCTTCTTGATAAAAATGAAGAAATGACACCTGCTGGTTCCAAAGAGGCATGGGGATCGAAAAAAGCTTCACGCGAGTGGATCACGAAAATTCTCGTTCGCGCATTGAACAAACAGTCTGAAGCAAAGGTTGCGATGAATAAAGCAACGACATTCGCAGATAACAGCAAAATCTCCCCTTCCATGCTCGGCTATATTAATGTAGCCCTTGATTTGAAGCTCACGACGGGGATGGAAGGTAATAAATTCAACCCAGCAGGGAATGTAACGCGTGCGCAATTGGCTACGTTCTTCAGTCGTGGGGATCAACATACGAATATCAAATATGACAATGTCTATCAGGGTGTCATTACGAGCTTGTCGGATTCCGAGCTTAGCTTGTATGGTGAGGATGGCAAGATTCATAACTTTACGTTAAAAGGAACTTCTTATTACACAGCAGATTCGGAGACATCCGTACCTGTATCGACCGTACAAGCCTATACAAAAGTGAAAGTGATTGATACCCAAGGTACAGCAGGCTATGTTGAAGTGATCGATTCGAAGATTCAACTGGAGTCCGTAGAGGGTAAATTCCAACGTCTGCATAGCACAGGTACGAAATTTACTGTTCTGAGCAATGATGATTATGTTACGTATGATTTTGATGCAGGCACAGCATTCTTGGATCAGAATGGCAAAGCGATGTCTGCGAAGGATCTTGCGCCAGACAGTACGTTAGATATTAAGCGTGAGACGTTCTCCGGTCAGAAGAAAGTTGTTCTTGTTCAAGTGAAATCTGCACCCGTGAATAAGACGGGCGCAGGTACTGTGACGTCGATCGATGTTGCGAAACAGACATTCAAAGTAAGAGATGCATCCAATGTGGAAGAGACATTGACGCTCTCGCCGGATGCCATGCTTCTATATCAAGATCAACGTCTGAAAAGTCTAGCTGAATTGAAAGTGAATGACGTCATTTCCTATGTCGTGAAGAATGGTCAAGTGACGCAGCTTGAAGTGAAGCAGACCAGTGCGAGAACCGTACGTGGTACATTAATCAACATCAGCACAGCGAATAAGCTGGTGACTTATGTGAAGGAAGGGACTTCCCGTCCGGAAGTGAATCTCCTCGCAGACAAAGTTGATGTTGTAGTTGACGGCATCAAGACACCGACGATTGCAGATTTGATCGCGGATGATACGAATGGCGACGTGATTGAAATGACCATTACACCGGATGACCGTATCTCGAAAATCCAAGTGGTTGGTCGTAAAATGGAACAGCTGCAAGAATTAACGGTAGCTGGATACAATACCAAATTGCAATTGTTGACGGTAACGAATGCGAAAGGCAAAGCCTTCTCCTTCTACGCGACAGAGACGACGAAATTTGACTTTGGAATAGGGAATATTACGCTCAAAGATCTTGAAGCACAGCTTCCAGAGAAGACGAAAGTCAATCTGACCGTTCTTGGCGATAAAATTCTAACGTTGCAAAAAGTATATAAATATGATGGAAAATTACTCAGTTTGGATTCATGGAAACAGACGTTAACGCTTATGACGGATGCGGGTCAGACGATCACATTGCCATATGATAGCTCAGCGGTTGTATTCGTCTATGGTAAGAGCACTGGCACATCGTTATCCGATGTGAAAGTTGGCGATATGATCTCGGCACAACTTCGCACAACGCAAGATAAAGTCGGCCGCATTTCCATTAAATCGCAAGCGCAATTCGAAGTCTATTCGGTTGATGCAAGCAGAAATATGCTCAAAATTAAATCCAGCACGGGATATATCGAACAAGTGAATGATGGTGTATCACTGCTCGATGAGAACGGTACAGCGCTCAAAGCATCGGATTTTGCTCCGGGCCAAATTGTAAATGTGAATTTTTCAGGAAATGTTCCTGAATTGGTTCGCAAAGTAACACTCACTTATGGTAAAGTGGAATCTATTGATGCTGCGAACTCCAAGATTACGCTGAAAGATTTCTCCGGTCAGAAGAAAGAAATGAAGCTGACGGCGAGCTATCAGATTATTCGCAATCAAGCGATCAGTACGAACATCAATAGCTTATCGACATCAGATCGTGTCGAAGTGCGTCTTGATGCGGATGGAAATACGGTTGTGCGTGTTTTAGATACGTTAAGCCGCAAATTCGCTCGCTACACCGCTTCTACGAATGAAATTTATGTACAACGCGCGTCACTTTCGGATAATAACTATAAATTCAATTTTGTGACGAATGTTTATGTTCATAAAGGGGATTCCCTATTAAATCTGCAGTCCTTGACCGATGCAGATCAAATTCTACTCGTCTTCAACAATAATCAGGTCATCGAGATTGAGAAATTGTAGGAAATTAAATTACCTTTAGGCTGCATCTGAATGACCGTCTTGATGTGGTAGCCCCGCGTCAAGGCGGTTTTATGTTCAAGTAGAGGGGAGAATGAGACATGAATAACGCGACCGTGAGGCATATTTTGGATACCATTGGTGAAATGTTCCCTGATGCGCATTGTGAATTGAATCATTCAAATCCGTTCGAATTAGTGATTGCTGTATTGTTGTCAGCCCAGTGTACCGATGAAACGGTGAATAAGGTGACTGTGAATTTGTTCCAGAAATATCGGAAGCCTGAAGATTATATCGCGGTGCCGATCGAGGAATTAGAGCAAGACATTCGCCGCATTGGATTATTTCGCAGCAAAGCAAAACACATTCAACACTTGTGCATGATGCTATTAGAGCGTTATAATGGCGAAGTGCCCAAAGCGCATGATAAGCTTGTGGAGCTCCCGGGTGTGGGTCGAAAGACAGCGAATGTCGTCATGTCGAATGCATTTGGTGTTCCTGCGATCGCTGTCGATACGCATGTTGAACGTGTATCGAAACGACTTGGCCTTGCGAATTGGAAGGATTCCGTGCTTGAAGTGGAGAAAAAATTGATGCGACGTGTGCCCGAGGAAGAATGGACACTCACGCATCATAGAATCATATTTTTCGGTCGATATCACTGCAAAGCGCAGAACCCGAAATGTGAAAGTTGTCCGTTGCTCAGCATTTGCCGTGAAGGCAAAAAACGTATGAAACCTATCCAAGTAAGGAAAGATAAGGATTAAAGCAATCTAACAAAGAAGAGGATGAATGACATGAAATGCATCTCAGTGTACACGGACAATTTCGAATTGTTCTCTGACATCTACGAGACCGTAATGGGGACGAACTTACAAGAAAACGAAGAGACTGAAATTGAAGGCGTAACGGTGAGTGATTCGGGAAGCGTGCCTGAAAATTACCTCGAGAAAATGAAAGCAAAGCCTGAAGTTGTCGTGATGAAAGTCAAAGCGGGCAATATTACGATTCTACAACATGGAAAAGTTTTTGAAATCTTTATTCCAGAAGAACAAAATATGGTACACTAGAAACCGAAATCTTACGGAAAATTCAGGGAAACCGAATGCCGTGAGATTCGGTTTTATTTTTTTGTCGGGGAGAATAGCGATGCGTGTACTTACTACTAACG
Organism: Paenibacillus sp. EB106-05-06-XG162; assembly: GCF_058791655.1. NCBI lineage: Bacteria > Bacillati > Bacillota > Bacilli > Caryophanales > Paenibacillaceae > Paenibacillus > Paenibacillus sp. EB106-05-06-XG162. The sequence continues at coordinate 1,690 of NZ_JBYTDT010000004.1, read as the reverse complement.
AATTACAAAATGTTTACAAGTTAAGTCTAGAGCCGCTCGCAGCGCAGCTAGCAGAAGCGGGCGATGAGGTTCATGCAGGGAAAATGAAGGACCTGATGGAGAAGTGGGGACAGGCACAATTTACGATTGCGTTCTGTGGGCATTTCTCGGCAGGGAAATCGAGTCTGATTAACCGAATCTGCGGGAAACGTATTCTACCTTCGAGTCCGATCCCGACAAGCGCCAACTTGGTGCGGATTCACAATGGCCAGCCGCAAGCGATAATTACGAAGATGCCGACGAACCTAGGCGCAGTAGGGGATAAAATCTCTGTACCTCTCAATGATCTGGAAGCGTACTGCGTGAACGGGGTAGAATTTGAATCCGTTGATCTATATGAGCAAATTGCAATCCTTGGTGAACATGGGACGCTGCTCGATACGCCTGGTGTGGATTCAACAGATGACGCGCACCGGATGTCGACGGAGTCGGCACTGCATCTGGCTGACGTTGTATTCTATGTCATGGATTATAATCATGTCCAATCCGAAATTAATTTTACGTTCGCGAAGCAATTGGCGGATTGGGGTAAGCCGATCTATCTGATCGTGAATCAAATTGACAAGCATCGAGAACGGGAGCTGTCCTTCGATGCGTACCGTACTGGGGTAGAGCAGGCTTTTGCGGCATGGAACATTAAGCCGGCGGGTATTCTCTATCTGTCTCTCAAGCATCCAGAACATCCTCACGATGAGTGGGAGAAGCTAAACTGGTTGATGGGTGCCTTGATGACACGTCAGGAGGCATTGCGAGAGCATAGTATCGTAGGTTCAGCGGCACAAGTAGTTGAAGCGCACTTACGACTCTATGCATCGCAGCAGGAGCCAAAGAAGCAGGAATTAATGGATAGAATGGGCGGGTCTGAACAGGCATCACGACTTGCAGAGGAGCTCGCAGCATTAGAGGCGGAAGAGCAGCGGTTAGCAGGTGAAGCAAGCCGCGTTCAAGCACAATTCAGGGACGATCTGAATCGTCTATTGGATCAGGCGAACATTATCCCTGCTCAGACGCGCGATCTGGCGGATACGTATCTGCAAAGTCGTAAACCGGGCTTCAAGGTCGGATTCTTGTTTACGGCGGGGAAGACGATCGAAGAGCAGACACGGCGCTTAAAGGCGCTGTATGATCATTTCATGGAGCAGGTTACTGCCCATGTTGATTGGCATGTGGGGGATTTGCTGCGGAAGCTCTCGGATCTATCCGGTGTGCCGGAAGCGGACTGGGCGTCGACGTTCGCTCAGGTGTCGAGGGAACTGACCCCGGCGTGGCTTGCAGCACGCGTCATCGAGGGTGCCTCGTTCACAAATGAATATACGATGAATTATTCAAAGCAGATCAGCACAGACGCTAAGGCGCTCTATCGCAAGCAGGCGCTAGCGATTGCGGAAGATTTGCTCGAGCAGCTGCGCCGAGGGCTGGAGGCGCAGGTTGCTGTTGTTCGCGAGCAGCATACGCAGCTGCTCGCCCGCTCGGCTGCGCTCGCAGAGCTGCGCAGCCTCGAGCACAGCGAGCGCGCGCACGCGGAGCGCATGCGTGCGCTTGGCGCGGCGCCGCAGGGCGCAGCCGCATCCGGCATGCTGCCGGATGTGGCGCAGGCGCCTGCGCGCAGCAGCGCCGACGCTGGCGCTGCTGCGCCGGGCGCCGCTAGCGC